>CAKZHE010000001.1 GCA_936920195.1 uncultured cyanobacterium
GGAAACTAGCGAAAAAATAAGAGCATAATTATTGCATGAATAAAATTGCTCAAAAACTCGCAAAGTCAACAGCCTAGCTTCAGCCTAGCTTCAGCCCTAATCCGGAGGGCTAAAGCCCAACTACAAACTTGGAATTTTGAACTGGGTTTAGAGTTAAAATTCGGCGCTGAAGGATGAGAACTTATGCCAGAAATCCGCAATATTACTGATGTGGAGAAATTAAAGGCCATTCAAGCTGGACTGAAAACAGCGCAGACTTTAGCCAAGTTGCCTCAAATATATACCTAAAGACTTGGTAGCGATCGCTCTTCATCCCCAACCAGTGCGATCGCTTTTACTTTTTGCGGTAGTTAATATAGTATGATATGGCAGCGCTCATCGGCGATTGGATGCCGACCTAAATTAACCACTTATGCCTAATCCCGACCATATTAATCCCCAAGACAAACTAGCGCAAGCCAAAAACCGGGAAGAAGTTTTTCAGAAGTTCCTGGCAATGGCGATGGAAACTGGAGCCAATCCAGAAAATCCGGCTTTGGTGTATCAAGGATTACAGAATTCTCCCTACCAATCCCAAATTTCCGATTACCCAAACCGTCTCAAAGCTAAACCAGAAGACCCCAACGCCCTGTATAAGAATTATCCTAGAGTGGGCGAACTGCCAGAAATTGAGCAGAAAGGGCTAGAATTCCTCCATCCAGACATTGAAAACGCTTGCATTTGTCTGGGAAAGTTTATCGAAGGGAAAATGAAGGGGCGCTGGTTAGGCAGGAATGCCCTAACTAAAGCACAGTTTTGGAGCGGAACCAAAATTATTCCGCTGATCAATGCTGCCTGCCAAATGAATAAAGACTTTCCCGATTCTGATATTGATAATTGCATTATTCGAGATCCAGCCAATCCAGAACATACTATTCCGTTTTCTGAGGTGGCTTCTGATATTATTAGCTACCAACAGCGGATTGCTAGTTCTAATGCCTTGGCAGCGATGTGCAAGCGCTTTGAAACCTTTGAAGGATTAGAACGATGGCTGAAAAAAACTACTGGCAATAACCAGTTGGAATTTCGAGGGATGTACGGCGAACCGCCATTTATTAATCGTCCAGAATTATTCGATCGCAAAAAACAAAAAATTGTTTTGATTTCAGCCCCAGAAAGCAAGCAGGGCGAAAATTTAGTGACTGCTTACGATTTAGTCCGCTTTATTTCCATGCTGGGTTGGCATCAGCATCTGCCCCAAGAATCGCGATTTCCAGGGGCAAATTGGCATAGTTTGGAAAGTATTATTAAAGCGATGGGAGAAGATCCCTGTCGCTATGCAGAAATAGCGATCGCCACTTTAGGATTAGCAGATGCGATCGCTTCCCCAGTGATAATTTCCAAACTTGGTAATGGATTTAGTGACAGTCGTATCAGCACAGAAATAGTCTATGTTGCCCTAGTTCAGTTCTTGGATTTACGCCCCCAAGCCAATGGTGAAGCACCAGTCTTAAGATCGGCGAGCATGGCACTCAGAGGAGTCAAACCTTTACAAGAAAAGCAGCAAGATGCTTTGGAATTAGATGCTAGAATGGCAGCGGAAGTAACAGAAATTTTGCGTCGGACTGTCACAGGAGAATTAGAACGGGGAATAGGGAATAGGGAATAGGGAACAGGGAATAGGGAATAGGGAATAGGGAATTGGGAATAAGGAATAGGGGGGAGAGGGAATAGAGAATAGAAGATAGAGAATAGGGAATTGGGAGGAATAGGAAATAGGGAATTGGGAATAGGAAATAAAGAAAATAAAGAGATATTATTATCAAATGGATAATCGTTCAGTAGTTCGCAAAGTTCTAATTATTACTCTCCTGCTCAATCTAGCAGTCATGGGGTTAAAAGCTGCCATTGGCTTCTCTACAGGTTCTCTGAGCTTGCTAGCGGATGCCCTCCATAGCGTGACAGATAGTGCTAATAATGTTTTAGGATTAATTGCCAGTCGCTTCTCTTCACCCCTCCCAGACCGCGAGCATCCCTACGGACACCAGAAATTTGAAGCAGTGGGCGCATTAGGAATTGCCGCTTTTTTAGGAATTGCTTGCTTTGAAATTTTGCAAGGAGCCATCGAACGAGTAATTAAAGGCTGGCAACAAGGTCTATCTCCAGTTAATATCACTCAAACCGAATTGTGGCTGCTGTTGATTGTGCTAGGAATCAATATTTTTGTGACTTTTTACGAGCGGGGAGAAGGGATTAAAGTTAATAGTCCAATTTTAATTGCTGATGCCCAACATACCATGAGCGATGTTTGGGTCACAATTACCGTACTAGCCGGATTAATTGGTGTTTGGCAAGGAAAAGTCTGGAACTTGCCCGCCCTGCAATGGCTAGATGTGCTGCTATCTTTCCCAGTGGCATTGTTAGTATTTAGCAGCGGTTGGTCAGTTTTAAAAGCTAATTTACCTTGGTTGGTGGATGAAGTGGCGATCGCCCCCGAAGCCATTCACGAAATAGTCATGGAAATACCGGGAGTGCTAAACTGTCATGAAATTGCTTCTAGGGGGATGGTCGGCAGGCAAGTATTCATTGAAATGCACTTAATTGTTGCCGCTACGGATGTGGAAACCGCCCACCAAATTACCGAAAATGTGGAAGCGCGATTAGCGGAAAAATTTAGTCCCCTGCGCGCCATCATTCACATTGAACCGCCTGCCTACCAATCGAATCAAATTACCTACGAATCCTCAGAGTAGAATCTGATATTATTGCGGTAGATCTTGATTCGCGGTAATCGGCTTAGTTGGGGTTTTAGGACGACGGCGATCGCCAATATCAATCAATGCAGATTTCTTCAGTCTCTTCACTGTACTCAAAATAATCAGCGCCAGCAACGTCCCAATTAAGCTCATTTTCCACAACCCACATCCCGCCGCTGTTCCTAAACCCGCCGCCAACCAAATACTAGCCGCCGAAGTTAATCCCTTGACCTGCGGCTTGCTAGTTTTCTGTTTAGTGGAGATTAATATTAAGTTTAGGTTAAATTTTAGTTAAATTCAACCAAAATTCCCCAGTCATCAGCCCCTAGCAGTTGTGATGTCGTCCCGGAAAACATTAAACTACAGTAACTCGATCGATATACCGTATAAATAGGGAGAACTGGCAAACCCACTCTCCCATTGCCAACCGTTACTGGTTAACTGAGTATGTTAGCAACTGAATTGCAGACAATTTATGACCGCGACCCCGCAGCGCACAACTGGTTAGAAGTTTTATTTTGCTATCCTGGATTGCAGGCGCTGTTGTTCCATCGAATCGCCCATTGGTTGTACCAAAACAACATCCCATTTATCCCGCGTCTGATTTCCCAAATTTCCCGTTTCTTAACTGGGATTGAAATTCACCCCGGCGCGAAAATCGGTCAGGGAGTATTTATTGACCACGGGATGGGGGTAGTGATTGGCGAGACAGCGGTGGTGGGAGATTATGCGCTGATTTACCAAGGAGCGACTTTAGGTGGCACAGGGAAAGAAACTGGCAAGCGCCATCCCACCTTGGGAAATAATGTCATTGTCGGTGCTGGAGCTAAGGTTTTAGGGAATATTACTATTGGCGATGGTGTTAGTATTGGCGCGGGTTCAGTAGTATTAAGAGATGTCCCATCTCATTGTACTGTGGTAGGAATTCCCGGTCGTTTAGTTCATCACAAACAGCCAAAGACAAAGGTTTCTAATCAAGAAAATTTTCCTGATATGGAAGCTCAGGTAATCCAAGTATTATTTGACCGCATCAAATCTTTAGAAGCACAAGTGGAGGAATTAAAATCTGCGGCTAGTTTGCCTGCCACTAATATCAATCATTACCAATTAGGTAATTCTTCTGCCGAGGGCAATTTATTAGTAGAAGATTTTTTGCACGGAGCGGGAATTTAGCAGCAGGCAAAAATAGATCAGTGGTTTGTTGGGTTTTGCTGTCGTGCAAACCAACCTACGATTACTCGTATTACTCGTTCCCAGGCTCTGCCTGGGAATGCCAATTGAGAGGCTCTGCCTAGGAACCAGTTTAAAAATGACTAATTGCAGCACTGGCAATACACGTAGGTTGGGTTGAAACGATAGTGAAAACCCAACATTTATCAGTGGGCAATCGCCCGGAGCATGATATGAAACAGAAATTAAGTTGTGGTAGCATCCTAAAGTCCCCCAAACCACTCATAACCTTGGTCTTCCCAATAACCTCTAGTATCAAGTAATTGATTCCGCAGCGTAATTTTAGTTACCCATTTACTTTGCTTGTAACCTAATTTAATCGGTGCGGCGAGACGTAAAGGTGCGCCATTTTCAACAGGCAATCGCTCGCCATTTTTTTGATATGCCATCAAAGTTTGGGGATGCAAAGCTGAAGCAATATCCCAACTTTCGGAGTAACCATCAGCGGATTGAAAGTAAACATATCGGGCATCAGCTTTGGGTTGAGCCAGAGCAACTAAGGAACGCAATTGCACTCCTCCCCATTGGACAATTGCTGCCCAACCTTCCACGCAAACGTGGCGAATTACCATAGAAGTTAAGGGCATTTTTTGAATTTCTGCCATACTTAAACTGAGGGGATTATTAACTGCTCCATCAATAGTTAGCCGAAATTCATCCCAGTTAATTTCAGGGGTTAAATTAAAGGTATTGATTAGCAAAGCTTTGGGTTCAATGGCACTGAGCGGAAATTCTGGGATAGGTTTTTGAGGATTTAATAATAGAGATTGAACGCTTTCATTTAGAGGTTCAAAAATTGTACCAACTTCACTTTCTAATAAACTGGTTCCACAACCACTCAAAAGCAAGCCCATACCAGATAATCCGGATATTTGCAGGAATTGACGGCGCGACAGGGAACGGCGGGGAACTTGAATTAAACTCATTGCTAACCTCTACCAAAAAATAGATTTAATTAACCGCCAACTGCCGACTCTCAAGCCTAACCAGGTATGAACAACAGCAAAGCTAATAAAAATGGGTACGGAAATAAAGTGGACAATTCTGAGAGATTGCCAACTACCAAATAAACTCACAATCCAATGAAATTGGGCGGGTTTATACATTCCTAATCCGGTGAAAATGGCGAGCAGTAAAACTGGAATAATGATGGTGTAGGCGAGGCGATGCCAAGCATAGTTTTTGCGCTTTTCACTTTGACTGCGATACAACGATCTTAAATCGCTAGAACTTAGAAATCGATGCTGCCAGCGGTGAGTCAAGAAAATATAAATACCGTACCAGAGGAGATTCAGGGCAAAAAACCACATGGCGGCAAAATGCCAGTTTCTGCCACCGCCTAGCCAACCCCCTAATGTAAATAGAGAGGGAATAGAAATTCCTTCTCGTCCACCAAAAACCGGGTTGGCGTTATAAATTTGCAAGCCACTGCTAATCATTAACAATAGGCTAATGATATTCACCCAATGGAAAATTTTAGCAGCGATCGCCTGTTTTGGTTTGGCATGGAAGGATTTGCTTTGAGGAGCCGAGGCATCCATAACTCTTGAGGTATAAAGAACTTGGCAAAAATTTGTCTGAACGCTATCTTAGTACGGGTAGCGCCCCCGTGCCTACCCTGTTGAATTGGGGCAACCACGGGGGGATTGCCCCTACTGAATTTCACAAATCATTTAAACGCGCTATATAAGGATATTACGAGTTCAACCTGATTTTGGATTGACCTAATTTTTAAAAAAACTCACCTCATCCATTTACTTGTTTGCTCCGTAGGTTAAATAGAACTAAACATATCCCGCTCTATCAATATGGATTTGCTAAAACGGAGACAACTACTCTGGTATTTTGGTTTGGGAATTGGAGCCGCAGCCGTAGGTATCGGCTGGAAGAAAATCAGCAGCATAAATGCGCGCACTCGCCCCATTTCTCCTACTATGCCAGCCAAGACGAGTCTGACAACTCCAGCGGAAAAGCTCGCCACGGCTCCAATTCCGCAACCGCTACCAGAATTTCAAGGTATCAGTCAATGGCTGAATTCTCCCCCGTTACAAATAGCGGATTTAAAAGGGAAAGTGGTGCTAATTCAGTTTTGGACATTTGCCTGTATTAACTGCCAGCGCACTCTACCCTATATTACTCGTTGGCATCGGGAATATCAATCGCAAGGTCTACAAGTCATTGGCATTCATGCGCCAGAATTTCCCTATGAAAGGGATATCAACAATATTCAAAGGGCTTTGCAAACCCATCAAATTACCTATCCCGTGCCATTGGATAACGAATTTAAAACGTGGAATGCCTATGAAAATCAATATTGGCCTCATTTATTTTTAGCAGATCGCCAAGGTAATTTACAATATGACCATATTGGGGAAGGAGCATATCCAGAAACGGAGCAAATGATTTGGGAATTATTGGGATAGTTTATGGCAACTTCTCTTCCTTCGGCTGGCTTGGCAGTGGTGGCGGGATTTTTAACGGTACTATCGCCTTGCGTTTTACCCATTTTGCCGATCATAATTGGCAGAAGTTTACAATCTCATCCCTATGGACCAGTAGCTTTAGTATTAGGATTAATTGCTGGCTTTGCTACCATTGGCAGTTTTTTGGGGGTGACGGCAAGTTGGTTTGCTAGTTTAGCTAGTTTTCTAAGATTAGGAGCGATCGCTCTTCTTTTTATAGCAGGTATCAGCGCCATTTTTCCCACCTTTGGCTACCGAATTAGTCAATATTTCTCCTGGGGAAACTGGGGGCAAGAACCTACCCAAAAGGGGTTGCTGGGAGAATGGTGGTTAGGTATTCAACTGGGTTTATTATGGACTCCCTGCGCTGGTTCCGTATTAGGGAGTATTCTAATTTTGGCAGCAGTCCAAGGCAATCCAGCAACAGCTTTTGTTTTACTATGTTTATATGGTTTAGGGGCGGGAATACCATTACTCGGAATCGCCTATGGGGGGCGTTATCTTGCCCATCAAGTCATTCGTTTTCGTCCTTACAGTGGTATAGTGCAGAAAGTTGGGGGTGTAGTAGTGGTGATGAGTGCGATCGCCATTTTAATGGGTTGGGATGTCCAAATTAAGTTATGGTTAGCACCCACATTTCCAAACTTACTTTAGTATAATTTTGTGGTGGGAAGAAGTCATTTTGTCGCAAATCGGGCAATAATGGATTAGTACGATCTCAGTACCGTCTGTAGAATATAGTCATCTCCAATCAAATGCCAAGCTTAGATATTTTGATACCTACCAAAGGTAGACCAGAACAACTGGCAATTACATTAACAAGTATTAGTTCGCAAGATTTTTCTGCTATCAGTGGGGCAGTTAATTTGTATATATTGGATAACGGGGAATTTTCGGCTTTCTATAAAAATGAATTTGCTAGGCTTTTAGATCTGCTAGCTCTGCGAGGAATCAAGACTTTTTATTTAAAGCGTTCTAACTGTAGAGGAATTTTTTGGATTCGGCAAGAATTATATCAGGTTTCATCCGGTGATGTGGTCTTGTATCTGGATGATGATGTAGTTCTTACGCCAGGATTTATTCAGAATTTATGGTTTGGCGTTGTCAATCTGGGCATAAATTTAACGACAGGCTTTATTGTTGATGTAGATGGGCTAAGTCAGGAAAGTGTGACCAATGCTGGTCATGCAATTAGGGCTACGATTGAACGGACAGTAAATACTCTCAAGTCAGGGCGAGCAGTTGTGATTGGCAGCGATTGGATGGAGCTTTTAAGCGCTACTGGGGCAACTTTGATGTTTAAGCGCAGTGATTTTAATCGAGTCGGTGCATGGGAAAAGTTAGCCCCGGCTTTTGAAAATAATTACACCAGTTGGGCAGAAGATTTGGGACTTTGTGTGGCGCTCAAAAGTCTGGGAAGTGCATTTGTTTCTGTGCGCGATTTAGCCTTTCATTTTACTGTCAAAAAACGCTCTTTTGCTGGTTTTCATTTATCTGAAGCCTATAGCGAGTTTTTGGTGAAAAATTATGGGATTGCTTTTCCATCGGATATTGGCATTAATCATCCAGAGGTTTCCCCCGATGTGTTGCCAGTAATTGCCACTCTCAAAAGTCATTTTAAACACTTCGGTATTTAGCCAAGGCGAATTGTCATTTAAGAATGTTCGTAGTTGGGCTTTAGCCCTGCTCCGGATTACGGCTAAAGCCCAACTACGAACTTTTGCTTATTATAGCCAGGGTGAATGCCATTCGCCCTACTAGAGCCATGCCATTGATTGCAGAGTGGCGAGGGGAACTTGATAAAAATAGGTTTGTAAAAACTGTTCCTCTTGCACCGCTGCCAAGAAATCTGTCACTAATTGGGTAGATTCGGCAGCAACTTCGATGGGAAAGTCAGAATTTTTGACTTGCAAAATTCGTTGATTTGGGGCTTCGGCTGGTTGAATTTCAATTGCAAAACCGATACTTTTCAGAGTTATAATCCCTAAATCCAAAGTGCGATCGCTAATTTTCAACTTTTGCTGCAATTGTTCCCAAGTCGCCGTTTCTTCAGTGCGACTGAGATATTTGGCAATGCCGACTAATTGTTGCCAGATTGCTTCTGGTTTAATTGTACCGGGAGGTGGATAGGCGATCGCCAGTTTTTGCTGAGATTGGATGGCTTTCCGAAACCACATTTGCAATTCCCCCCAATTGGCAGGACATTCTTCCACAATTAGGGCATCGGCAATGTCAGCACGGTTATAATTGGCAGTACGCCAGTCCAAAATCCAATCTAGTTGGGGAGGACTGGTGAATTCAATTTGGCGATCGCTACTCCGAACAGCAATTAATCTCGCTTCAGTTCGTTTATTATAATTATTGTAATCCAACTCTACGATGGCATCGCAGCGACCTGGGGGAATTTCTTCTTTATAATGTCCCCACCAAATCCCGGCAAATCCCTTTCTAGTGGAATCGTCGCAAATTTCAAAGTTAGTTTTAATATATTGGATTTTCCGCCCCTTGAAATCCTTGATGTTATAATTGCTAATATTTTCAAACCAGCAATCTTGAATTAACAACTTGGGGGCAGGGTTGCCCATGCCGCAGGGTTCCAGTAATTTCAGTTCTTGAAATAGCTCTCGACTTAATTGGGCGACGGTGACAGTTAAATCAGCTTGGACAGTGGGCATTAAATTAATTCCTGCCTTTAACCGCCGCAAATCCGCATTAATCGCCTCGGCAAACATGGGAATATTTTCTACCAATATGCTTAAGCCTGCTGCCAGAGGATGTCCGCCAAAACTATTCAGTAAGTGAGCTTGATTTTTAACCAGTTGATAAAGGTCAATTTGGTTGAATGAGCGGGCAGAACCCCTAGCCAATAACGGTTGGGAGTTATAATTTGAGCTACTCAAACTTCTTTCTCTAGAGTCACTAGGAGTTTCAAAAGTTAATTCATCGGCATCAGCTTCATTCGCAACTTCCTCCTGCTTGCTAAAATCTCCCGTACTTAATAAAATAGTGGGACGACCATATTCTTGAGCAACTTGTCCCGCTACTAAACCTAAAACTCCCCCAGGCCATTGAGAATCAACTAAAACAATTACACTGGTAGTTGCCAAATCTAGTTGCGACAACTTATCTTTAACTTGTTGGGCAACATCTTTCTGCAAAGATTTCCGGCGAACATTCGCTAATTCGGTTTGATAGGCCAACTGTTCGCAATGCTTTTCATCGCGGCTAGTCAGCAGTTCCACACAAAACCTAGCATCCCCTTGAATCCGACTAACGGCATTGATTCTTGGTCCCAAGCCAAAGGAAATATCTGTAGGGCGATCGCCACTTTTCTGACATAGTTCTAATAACTTGGCTACCCCCGGACGAAAAAAGCTGTAATTTTTCAACTTTGCCCCAGATTGCGCCGATTGTTTTTGCAATTGAGCAATCCCTTTCTGAGCTAAATATCGACAATCTCCCGTCAGTTGTACCAAATCAGCAATTAACCCAATGGCAACTAAATCCAACAGATTTTCCAGAGGCTGTTGGGGAATTTCTGGCAAAGTTAAATACAGGGCTTCGATTAACTTGTAGGCAACTGCTACCCCCGACAAATGATATAATTGATGCTCAACTGGCAAATAACGAGGATTAATAATTGCCGCCACAGCCGGACGTTCTATAGGTAAAGAATGATGATCGGTGACAATGACATCAATTCCTAATTCTTGGGCATAAACTATTTCCTTGATATTGGTACTACCAGTATCGCAAGTCACAATTAACTTGCCATCTTGAGATGCGATCGCCTCAATTCCCGGATAATTTAAACCGTGGGATTCTGTTAACCGATTGGGAATGGTATAAAACAACTGTTGCCCCTGGGGGAAAAACTGCCCCAACCCTTCCCAAAGTACCGCCGTCGCCGTAATCCCATCCGCATCAAAATCACCCCAAATAAAAACTTTTTCCCCCCGTTGCCGCGCCAATTGCAACCGCTCCACCGCTAATTGCATTTCTTCTCCAAAGGCAAAAGGGTTAGCGGGTTGATAGGCTTCTGGCTTTAAAAAACCTGCTAATTGAGTGCGATCGCGTATTCCTCGCTGCCACAACAATTGTGCCGCAGATTCTCCCCCTAAAGTTGGCGTATGGCGGCGAATTTCGGCAATTAACCAACTGGGAATTTCGGCACTAGATTGAATTTGCCATTGAATATGGGGTGAAGTCATATTAATTTCACCAAGATTATTCTAGAATGCCAAACAAGTTAAATATTCCTTTCCCCCAGTTTACATTTCATCGGGGTTAATTCCCAACTCCCTGAGCCTTTCCGCCAATCGTTGCGCTTTTTGTTCAAACTCTTGTTTAGCCAAACGTTCTTGATGAGCGATCGCTTCTGCTTCTTGTTTAGCCAAACGTTCTTGAAGAGCGATCGCCTCAGCCTCTTGCTTGGCTAATCGTTCTTGAATAGCGATCGCTTCTGCCTCTTGTTTAGCCAAACGTTCTTGGTGCGCGATCGCCTCGGCCTCAATTGCTCTTTCATAAGCCGTTAAATAGCGATTTCCTGACTCATCATACCAATAGAGCCATTCCCGCTCCCAACCAATATGCTCGCCATTTTCGTATCCCAGCGCCAACTCAATTTCTGGCAGCCAAACTCGATTATTTTCGCTTGGCAGAAGTTCATATTTTTCATCTATTAACCGATACACTTCCAATCTTTGTCTATTTTTAAACCGCCCTTT
>CAKZHE010000002.1 GCA_936920195.1 uncultured cyanobacterium
CAAGCCTCAATCATCAGGCACATCTGCAATTCAACCAAGGGAAATACACCCAAGCCGAACCTCTCTATCAACGCGCTCTGGCAATTTATGAAAAAGTCTTAGGAGCCGAACATCCTGCTGTGGCTGGTAGCCTTAATAATCTGGCAGAACTGTACTATAGCCAAGGGAAATATACCCAAGCGGAGCCTCTCTATCAACGCTCTTTGGCAATTCATGAAAAAGTCTTAGGAGCCGAACATCCTGCTGTGGCTAATAGCCTCAACAATCTGGCATTACTGTATCAATCTCAGGGAGATATGAGCCGTGCCATAGAATTCCTAACTCGCGGACTCAAGATTCAAGAACAAAACCTCGCCACTAACCTTGCAGTTGGCTCAGAATCAGATAAACGCGCCTACATTGCCACTATCTCCGACACTGCTGACGCGACTATCTCTCTACACTTACAATCTGCATACGATAATCCCCAAGCGGCTCGCCTCGCTCTCACTGCAATTTTGCAACGCAAAGGGCGCGTACTTGATGTTCTCACCGATAGTTTGCAAACCTTGCGCCGCCACCTTACCCCAGAAGATAAAACTTTACTAGACAATTTAGCCGCTACTCGCTCTCAACTAGCAGCACTAATTTTCCACAGACCAGAAAACCTTTCTCCTCAAGAATATCAACAACAAGTTGCCAGCCTCAAGGCTCAAGCCGAAACCCAAGAAACTGCCCTCGCTCGCCGCAGCGCACAATTCCGTACTGCTACCCAACCTGTCACCATTGAGGCAGTACAAAAGCTCATTCCTGCTGATGCCGCTTTAGTAGAGTTGGTACTTTACAAGCCTTTCAATTCCAAGGCGCTACAAGATAAACGCTGGGGAAATCCTCACTATGCTGCCTATATTCTCCATTCCCAAGGGGAAATCCAATGGCTAGACTTGGGCGAAACTAAAACCATTGATAAAGCGGTGCAAGAATTTCGCACTGCTGTAGTTGACACCACCCAAAAAGCGGCAGGAATAAAAACAGGTAGAGCTTTGGATACCCTGCTCATGCAACCTATTCGGCAAAAGTTAGGCAATGTTCGCCACATTCTACTTTCTCCTGACAGCCAACTAAATTTGATTCCCTTTGCTGCTCTAGTAGATGAAAATAATCGCTACTTAGTGGAAAATTATACAATTACTTCCCTCACCACCGGACGAGATTTACTGCGCTTAACTAACCATAATTCCAGTCAACAACCGCCTGTAGTCTTAGCCAATCCTGAATTCGATAAACCAGGCAACTCAGATTCTAGCCAAACCACATCTCGCGGTGCTGGGGAACGTTCCATCGATCTCAACAATCTTCAATTTAGCGCTTTATCAGGAACAGCCGCCGAAGCCCAAGAACTTGCACCTTTACTCCCAACTGCCACAATTTTAACAGGTTCGCAAGCGACAGAAAATGCCCTGAAGCAAGTCAATTCTCCCAGCATTCTGCACGTTGCTACTCATGGCTTTTTTCTCGAAGACGTGCCATTAGTGGCTCCCCCCAGCCGAGGCGGAATCGAAGTTGTGCCTATCAACAATTCCCCTTCGGAAACAAAAACTCCTACTCCTGGAAGTTTAGAAAACCCCCTGTTGCGTTCTGGATTGGTGCTAGCTGGTTTTAATCTGCGACAAAGTGGGACTGAAGATGGGGTATTAACAGCTTTGGAAGCCGCAGGTTTAGATTTGATTGGCACAAAGTTGTTGGTACTTTCAGCTTGTCAAACTGGTTTAGGAGACGTTGCCAACGGGGAAGGAGTTTATGGATTGCGGCGAGCCTTTGCTATTGCCGGAGTCGAAAGCCAAGTAATGAGTTTATGGTATGTTAGCGATTCGGGAACGAAAGCATTGATGGTGAACTACTATCAAAGATTGCTCAAAGGTGAAGGACGTTCGGAATCTTTGCGTCAAACTCAATTAGAGATGCTGCAAAGTCAAACTTTGAATCATCCTTATTATTGGGCAGCCTTTATTCCTTCCGGCGATTGGACTCCGGCTCAATTCTAAAGCCTGAAATCGGGGCAACCACAGGGGGATGGTTGTTGAGCTTTGTCGAAACATTGCCCCTACAAAAATTATTCTATTAGGAATGAAAACAAATAACTTGATTATAATCGTAGGTTGGGTTGGAACGACAGTGGAAACCCAACATTTATCTATGGTTTGTTGGGTTTTGCTATCGCGCAACCCAACCTACGGATATCGTCAGTTTTTGATGGTAAACCAGTATTGCGATCATTCACTTTATTGGTTTTTCATTTCTTATATTAACTGCCTAGTTCCTGCGATCGCCTAGTTGCCGCCATAACTGCTTCAATTAAAGCTGAACGAAAACCACTTCGTTCTAATTGAGCAATGCCATTTATAGTAGTACCGCCGGGACTCGTTACCCGGTCTTTCAATTCCGCTGGGTGCATCCCCGACTCTTTTAAGAGTTGAGCCGTGCCTAGCACCGTCTGTAAGGCTAGTTGAGACGCAATTCCTCTAGGCAACCCAGCCGCTACCCCACCATCCGTTAAAGCCTCAATTACCAGGGCAATATATCCTGGTCCAGAGCCTGAAAGTCCTGTCACGGCATCTAGCAAATGTTCCGGAACTTCCACCACCTCGCCAACAGCGGCAAAAATTTTTCGGCCTAATTCTAGATCATGGGGTTGAGTATACTTGCCAGCAGCGATCGCTGTCATCCCCGCCCCCACCGTCGCCGGAGTATTCGGCATAGCTCTAATTACGGGTTGCTGGGGAAAAGCTGCTTCCAAGCGCTTTAGGGGCATTCCTGCCAACACCGAAATAACTAGCGGTGTTGTCTCAGTTCGAGGCTGATTTTCCAATTGAGCTACTACTGTGGCAAAAGCTTGGGGTTTCACTGCCAGCAACAACACCTCCGTCGCCGCTGCCACCAACTGATTATTCTCCGTCACCTGTACGCCATAATTATCCCCCAAAAAGTCCCGGCGCTCCGGTTGAGGGTCACTAACTAACACTTCCTCCGGTGCATAGATTTGACGGGCAATTAAGCGGGATAATAGCGCTTCTCCCATGACCCCGCCACCAATCAAGCCAAATTTAACAGACAACCCTGACTCCTAGTAACTGGTATATGATGTAGCGGCGGGTTTGGGGATGAGTTTTAATATTCACCAATAACCTGAATAAACCCGCCCCGACGCACTGTTCAAGTCAATTAATGCTAAATTTTCAGCCAGTAGGGTGCGTTAGCGATAGCGTAACGCACCGCCTATCAGTTAAAGGTGCGTTACGCTGCCGCTAACGCACCCTACTACTATTGACAAACACTGCTATTGGGCGAGGCGATTTTGCTCTGGACTCCAAGCTGGAGCCGGAGCAACCGGACGAGTTACGCGGACTTGGGGTTGGGGAACATCATGGACAACCCCAGATTGAGTGCTGACTTGAACGCAACTGGGCGTGAACAGAAAAATGCTTTCCCCAATTCGCTCTTGATGCCCATCTAGGGCATAAGTACCCCCTGCCAAAAAGTCCACTGCTCGCTGTGCTTGGTCTGGGTCCATAATAGTTAAATTTAATACCACCGACTTCCGCTCCCGTAGGGCTTGAATTGCCTGGGGCATCTCTTCAAAAGTCCGGGGTTCCATCACCACCACGGCAGAAATTCCATTCACTGCTCCGGGCAAACCAATTACGTTATTCATTGCGGGAGAACCAATTCCTAATTCTGGGGTGACAGCGGCGGTAGTACGATTGCGGCGACGATTGCGACGATCTTCTTCGGGGGTGGGTTGGGGATGTTCTTCTTGGTAGGGAGCGCGGTCTTCCTCGTACTCTTCGTACTCATACTCAACCGGTTCATTCAATCCCACAAAATCTTTTAGCTTGGCGAAAATATTCACGGTTAACGCTCCATCACAACTTAGTCAAAATTTGAATAAAGCAAACTGAAACCTAGTTTACTCGTTCTCCAAAAATAATTTGTCCTAGTCTAACCATCGTAGCACCCGCCTGTACTGCCAGAGGATAGTCTGCTGACATCCCCATTGATAGCTGCTCCATTTCAATGTTAGACCAGTTTTGCTGTTTAATCTTATCAGCTAATTCCCGTCCTTGGTGAAAAATCGCCAGAATTTCCTCATCTTTCTGGGCTGCCGGGGGGATAACCATTAACCCCCGAATTCGCAGATGGTGGCCTTGATTGAGGACTGGCAAATCTGCCATTAGTTCTGGTATAGTCCAACCATGTTTGTTGGGATCGCTTCTCAGCTTGACTTGCAGCAAAATTTCTGGTTGACAAGACAACTCGGCGGCTAATTGTTCCAGACGCTGAAATAACTTTAAACTATCGACCGAATGAATCCAGGAAAACAGTTCCAAGGCTTTTTTGGCTTTATTACTTTGCAAGTGTCCAATCAAATGCCAGGTAATATCCTCTAAATCCTGTAACTGATCCTGTTTGGTTTCGGCTTCTTGAATCCGGTTTTCTCCAAAATCCCTAATTCCCGCCCCATAAGCAGAACGGATTGCTGCCACAGAAACTTGTTTGGTGACAGCAATTAAGCGCACGGAGGGGGGTAATTGTGGGCGAATCTTGGCAATGCGTTCGGCGATCGCGTCGCTCATGATAATTTAGGAACTCTCACCTCACTGAAAAGTTTTGTGATGAACGGCTTGCAGCTGTTCGTACTCTGGGTATTTACCTGCGCGGCGCAGTAGGCGGAGGCGATTTTCTAGCATTAGGCGAGAATCGTTACGGCTGATTGGCTCAAAGGTAATCCCCGCAGTTCCCACCGTCACTAAAAAAAAGATCCGCTGGGCATAGAGAGTAGTGAATAGTTCCTGACTATCGTCAAGCAAACAGACTCGGTATAGCAGGCCAAATGTTGGGTGATTTAGATAAGTTTCGCTGCTCATCAAAGTCCAGACGATAAATATCCCTTTGTAAATAGACAGCTAGTTCGCACTTTTAGGTCAACTAACTAGAAAATTTTAACCTTTCCAGTAGTGTACCCGATCGGTTTTTTGCCAGCCATTTAGGGACAGATTAACTAGCCAGAGTTCTGAGTATAGCCCCAATTTTAACTTTGCCAACCCCAGACTATCCGCGAACCCCAAAAAACTACCAAGCTGGTGAGGGCGAGCCAGTCTCCCCAACGCAGGTGTAACTGATGCCACTGTACCCGATGTTGGTTCGGAGTGGTAAAACCGCGCACTTTCATGGCACTGGCAATTTGTTCTGCCCGTAGGAGTAAATTTTCTAGCAGACGCTCGACCACAATCAACCATACCTGCAAGCTTTTCTTCATACCTAGTTTTTGCCAATTAATGGCTCTCGTCCAGATGGAGCGGACTAAATTTTGGATTTCTTCTAGGACTAGGGGAATAAATCGCAGGGAGAGGGTTAAGGTAAGGATAATTTCGGTGATAGGCCAGTTGAGAGCTTTGAAGGGTAACATTAAGCTTTCTAAACCAGCGGTAATTTCTTCTGGGGCGGTGGTTAATAAGTAAAGATTGGTACTATAAACCAGGGTAAATAGCAAGGTGCTGACGTTAATTGCTAAATCTAGGGATTTGCGAGTTATTTTTACTGGACCTTGCTGAAAGAGAATGTAACTATAGGGGGAAGGTTGGGGGGTGAAAACAGGATTGTCCTGGTTGGCATTTCCGGTAATGGCGGCGAGGGGAGATTGCCCCAGGGTTAATTCTTCCGCAGGTAAGCGGGGTTGATGATTTGCGGGCAAGCCGTCGGGAGAGATGGCAATCAAAATAAAAATTAATGAACTGAGGGCGAGCAGCCAAACCATCTGCTGTCGCCAGACGCGCCAAGGAATCAAGGCGCTGAAAGTCAAGATAATTAACATGGCTGCCAAGGCGATGCGCCACAGGGGATTGGCTAGCACGGGAGCGAGTAAAAAACTCATCAACCAGGCTAGTTTGACTCTAGGATCGAGATGGTGCAGCCAGGTCAGGGGTTCTTCTAAGTATAGTCCGAGGGGAAGCGATCGCAGTAAATCCATCTTTTGATTATCAGGGGCGGTTCATCTAGTTTGAGCCTCTCTCTCAGGATAGCTTCCACTAGCTACCAGTGCGATTTGTCTCTAGCCAAGTTAATAAATCAGCTAAATCAGCTAAATCAAACAGGGCTTCTGCTAAAATGGTCAGGCGATCGCTTGGTAATTCTGCTAACATACTCTCCATTTCTGGTGTCAGTTGACCCAACTTTCGCCCTAATTGCCGCTTAATTAGGTTTAATTGACCTTCCGCAATGCCCAATTCTCGCCCTTCGGCTAAGGCAATTTCCCGGCTGAATTCGATTGACCCTGTTTGTTCCCTTACGAACATTTCTCGTCTTTCAATATCTTCTAATTCCTCCGCACTCAAGTTAACTCGATTAGCAATCGTAAATGCCTGATTTATTTCGGGAATTTCTGCCATAAGACTTGGCACTTCTTCTAATTCTCGCGCTTTTTGTAAAAAATATAGCCAGCGCTCCCCAATATTGGCTAATTCTGCTAATTTTTTCTTGAACTTTGGCAACTCGACATAGACTAATTTGACAGGCAGTTCGGGATAGTCAAATAGTAATTTCTCTTCTTTTAATACAAAGCTGGAAATTACCTCTGGTGTCTGCTTAAATATGGTAAAATCAATTACAGCTACTCCGATCGATGGCAATAAATCTGGATAAGTCTCCCCAATTTTTAACTGATTGACATACATTTTAGCTGTATTATAAAACATCCGTTCGCTAAATGCGGGAACCGTAAACCCTTGCATTTCAATCAGGACTTTTTGACCATTATGCAGTTTCGCTTTCACATCAAAATAAGTGGTTTTTAAACCAGAAATTCGACCGGGTGCATAAGGATCAATAATTTCTAAGCTTTGGATGATCGATTGGCCTTGATAAATCATCGCGTTTAAGAAGCTCAACAAGATATCATGGCTCTCATCAGAGCCAAAGATTTTTTTAAACGCATAATCTGTTTTGGGGCTAATGAATTTCATATTTTATTCCTGGAAGTTTGAAACAAGAAGTTTTATACCTCAAAAACCTGTTTAGGTGTCAACTTTAATTCAGGAAAAAGTAAAGACTTGATTTCCTGCTCACCTGTAAATTCTGTCACATCATAGAAGCCAGAAACCAATAATAAAACTGAAATTATTTGGGCTTCTGGATCGACAATCCAATACTCAGGAATTTCTCGAACTGCATATTCAGAACGCTTATAACGGTAGTCATCGTCAGAATTATTGGGGCTAACAATTTCTACCGCTAAAAGAGGAGGGGTTTCTAAAACGGCGGCGGACATTGTTCGGATTTCTTGGCATTGACTTTCTGATAAAACAACTAAATCGGGAATCCTCGATTTATTTTTAGCAGTTCTGACTCCTATAGTACCAGGCATGACTTTCCACTGCTGTTGAAGCCGATCAATTTCAGCTTTTAAAATATCATAAACTAAAACCAAAACCAGAGCATGAAAACCACTAGCCGTAGTCATAAGTTGTAATTCCCCATTAACTAATTCATATTTGTTATCATTGCCATCGTCATAAGCCAGATATTCGGCAAAGGAATAGGTTTTAGTGAGTAATTGAACCATTTCTGCTGGACTCCTAAAGAATGGGCTAGAAAGTATCAAGGCGGCTGAAAAAGTATCAACCGAAGGAGAAGAACCCCACCCAATGCTACTAGGCTAGCAAATTACTGGCTGGAGTTCAAGATTTCGGAAACCTTTAAATTTAGTTGGGTAAATTGAGGCGATCGCACTAAATCATCTTTGCTAAAATTTCCTACAGTTGTATAATTGTTAGCCACCAGTTCCAATACTAAGATAGTTTGAATTTGGGGATCGACAATCCAGTATTCAGGAATACCACAATCTTGATACTGCATTCTTTTGGCGATGTAGTCCCGATCTCTTTGGATTTCTCCAGGACTAACTATTTCAATCACCAACAGCGGGGGTGTCATATTCAGACGAATGGTGTTACGTTTTGATAGTTGTTGAATATGTTCTTCGCGGAGAATAGTTAGATCGGGATAGCGGTTTTTCGGTTCTCCTCTGACTTCTAGTTCTAGTCCTTGTCCGCGAATGCGATCGCTTCCTAGCATCAAACCAAAAACCAGAAAAAGACGATTAGCAATTTGGATATTTAATCCCGACTCTGGCGGCATTTCAATTAATTCTCCGTTGAACAATTCATAGAAGTTTTCAGAATCATTGTTGTATTCCAGATATTCTTCAAAGCTCTCAAATCGAGGTTTAATTATTAGCATCTCATGTCCATTCCCTGAAGGCTTAACGGATGATGGGTTAACTCATTTGACATTCTTTGAGGTGAATGATAGAATCAAAGTCAGTTCGTAGTTGGGCTTCAGCCCTCCGGATTAGGGCTGAAGCCCAACTACGAACTTTTGCGTATAGTCTTTAAATCATATAATATCTTATGTCTTATAGTCAATTCACAACTCTGGAAATGATCGAAGCTAACTTTGATATAACCATTGTAGACAAAGTTGGCATTTTCGCAAATCTCCCAGAATCTCAATATAGCGATTTTCTCGGTCAAACCCTCCAAGAAAATATTTCTTTGGCTTTAGCTATCAACACTGAAAAAGCTCGCTCAGAATTAATTGTGACTCCGATTTTAGTAGAATTGAGAAAAATGACAATATCCAAGCGGGATTACCGCAATGTATGGCGGAAATGATTGCGGCACGAATTTTTAACGAAAGGAAAAATAATCGTATTACTGAAATTTATGGTGTGGTGACAACGGGAACTAATTGGAAGTTTTTACGATATTGTGAGCAAACTATAGAAGTTGATTTGAACGACTATTTTATTGATAATATTAGCAAAATAATTGGGATTTTAAAGTATTTGGTAGATTCAAAAAGTCAATCCGAAGTCGGGACAACCAACCACAAGGGGCTAGGATTAAATCGGGGCAACCACGGGGGGATTGCCCCTACATTATTTAGACGCGAGTAGCTTTATTACTTCCAGCTTCGGCGGCTCGCACTTTCTTCCCTCTCCACAACAATCGCAGTGGCGTACCCGCAAAGCCTAATTGTTGGCGAAATTGCCGCTCGACGTAGCGGCGATAATTGTCGCTGAAACGTTCTGGAGCGTTGACAAATAAGACAATTGTAGGTGGTTCGCTTTTGACTTGAGTACCATAATAGATTTTCCCCTGTCTTCCCTGACGAGTAGTGGGGGGAGAAGTCCAACTAACTGATTCTTCAATCACTTGATTAATCACGGCGGTGCTAACTCGGCGGCGATGCTGTTCGGTGGCAGTTTGGACTAAATCCAAAATCTTTTCTACCCGCTGTCCAGTTTGGGCGCTGACAAAAATCATCGCCGCCCAATCGATAAAATGCAAGCGATCTTTAATTTGTTTTTCGTAGTCGTAAATAGTGTTGGAATCCTTTTCGATGGCATCCCATTTATTCACGACAATTACGCAGGCTCGCCCCTCTTGTTCAATGATGCCTGCTAATTTTTGATCCTGTTCGGTGACTCCATCTACGGCATCAATTACCAGCAAGACTACATCAGCACGGCGAATGGCTTTAAAGGCGCGATTAATTCCAAAAAATTCTGGGCCGTATTCAACATTTTTCTTTTTGCGAATTCCGGCGGTATCAATCAGCCGATAGGTTTGTTCGTCCCGTTTAATTACAGTATCGATGGCATCGCGGGTAGTGCCAGAAATGGGACTAACAATAGCGCGATTTTCCCCCACAAAGGCATTCAAAAGACTAGATTTACCAACATTGGGTCGTCCGACGATGGCAATCCCAATTTCTTCATCAATCAATTCCGTAACTTTGGGCAAATGGACAACTAAGAGGTCGAGTAAATCTCCCGTGCCGCTCCCGTGGATGCCGGAAATGGGCAGGGGTTCCCCTAAACCTAGTTCCCAAAACTGAGAGGCTTGGACTAATCCCTGGTCTGGAGATTCGCATTTATTGACGGCGAGGAGGACGGGGACGGGTTGTTGCCGCAACCATTGGGCAATTTCTTCATCGCCAGAAGTTAGTCCGGCTTGTCCGTCTACAACGAAGATGGCGGCGCTAGCTTCGGCTAGGGCA
Source organism: uncultured cyanobacterium (assembly GCA_936920195.1). Taxonomy (GTDB): domain Bacteria; phylum Cyanobacteriota; class Cyanobacteriia; order Cyanobacteriales; family FACHB-T130; genus CAKZHE01. The sequence continues at coordinate 10,099 of CAKZHE010000002.1, forward strand.
GTCATGGCTTGTTGGCGGATGAGGGGTAAAAATTCGGTTTCGTCGTCAAAGACTAGGCCGCCAGTATCAACCACGAGAAAGTCGCGATCGCCCCAAAAGGCGTTACGATAGGTGCGATCGCGGGTTATTCCTGGTTCGTCGTGAACGATGGCATCTTGTCCCCCTGCCAAGCGATTGACGATGGTGGATTTGCCAACGTTGGGGCGACCGATAATGGCGACAATAGGTAGAGGCATAGGGGAGTGGGGGAAGAAATCAAAAAAATACGATCGGAATGGGGGAAGAAATCAGCAAGATCTGAACCATTGCTTTTAATGTAGCCCTTTAACAAATATAGTTGATCGTCCTAGAATAATTTTTAGCTTTCTTCGGAGGAATTGGTAATTCTGAGTTGAAGAATCCATCATTGAAGTATATCTAGATTGACCACCCCACCACCCCATCACCCCATCACCCCCACTCCCCATCACCCTATCACCCCACCACCCCACCCCACCTCCCCATCCCTGTCCAATTATGAATTACCCTTGGCGATTGCTTGGCGGTATTGCCACCCTGATGTGGCTTACCAGTGCTTGCACAACTTATGAAATCCGGTTTTCGGCAGGAGCTTTTGCGCCTTCGGGAAGCTTGCTGCGGGATAGTGATGACCGGGAACCTTTTAAAGAAGCGATCGCTCTGGCTACCAGTGCTACTAAACTAACGGAATCGGCAAAGACAGACAAGGACTGGAAAACTGTGGAAAGTAAATGGCGCAAAGCCATCTCTCTACTGAAATCAGTACCGCCAAAAGATGTAAACTACCAGTTGGCACAGAAAAAGCTGCCAGAATATCAACAGAACTTAGATGTGGCGGCGCAAAAAGGTATTCCGGCAAAATAGGATGGGATCTGAAATCTGAAATTGATTGCCAACCAGCGATCGCCCTCAAATGGGCTATACCTAAAGATTAGCTAAAATTGCTTCAGGAGAGCGATCGCCCCAAAGAATTTGCTCTGCTGACTCTTGACCAAAAGAATGGGATACAAGCCCCGTCCTTCTAGGACGGCTTTTTATTGATTAATTCATCAATATAATCCCTAA
>CAKZHE010000003.1 GCA_936920195.1 uncultured cyanobacterium
AACATGGTACAGGGAACAGGGAACAGGGAATATGGAATAGGGAACAGGGAACAGGGAACAGGGAACAGGTGGGAGAGGGAATAGGGGAGAGAGGGAATAGGAATATCATTTTATGCCATATAACTGCGAATTAGGCCAAGGCCAAAAACTACAAATCGAAAATCAGGGAGCGCAAACGGCGATCGCTCTGATTAATGTTAGTCTAGGGCAGCAGCAAAGTCAGCAAACTAGCGTTGAAACTGGGGTATGGATTTTACCGCCTGCCGTTTTCCGGACTCCAGACGCATTAATCGTGCGGATTGAAGCTCAAAATGGGCAATTCTTTGTGCAAGTGCAAGGGCATAGTCTCAGTCTTTTAAATGCGCCTCCTTCCTTAATTGGTGCTACTGTCTTGCCGCTAGAATATGCTGGTACACCTGCCGTAACAAGTTGGCAAGCCATACCTCCTATGCCGCCGATGAAACCTATGCCGCCCATGAAGCCTATGCAAATGCAAATGGGTAATATGGCAATGAGTATGGGAACGCCATCTACTCAAAGGTATTGCAGTCAATGTGGAAAAGCAATCGCAGAAGGCGATCGCTTTTGTTCTAGTTGTGGTCATCAACTTCATTGGCAGTAAGGGCGCAAGTCTTTGCACCCTTACATAATAATGCGATCGCCTCTTTGTTTCTTCGTGTCTTGGTGGTTCAGAATCAAATGCTCGCCAAAGAAGGTTTTAAATCATCTTTGGTCACAACTGCCTCGGTGGTAGGATAACCATTATTTGCCAAAGGACGACGGGCTTCAATTAGGCTAATGGCACGGGTGACACTTTCCGGTAAAATTACCACTAGACTACCGGGAGGGGCTTGATCTAGGGCGGTATTAATGGCTAACGTTTCATCCAGGATGGCTTCATAACTGGCAGGATGTTCTGGCACATCGACGAGGGGCGAACCCTCTTGCCCAACTAATCCCATCCCAATCCCTTGGCAAATTAATTCTGCCGCTTCTCCCCTAGTTCTACCTCTGGTGTCGTCGTCTTCTTTGACAATAATCCGGTCAAACATTTGTGCCGAAAGTTGTCCTAATGTGACAAAATCTTCGTTACGGCGATCGCCTGGTCCTCCTACTACCCCAATCCGAATGCCTGTCGTCCAATTGCGGACAAATCCCCCCAAGGCTTCGTAGCTAGCAGCATTGTGGGCATAATCAATTAAGGCATGGTAACTGCCCAAATTGAACAGATTCATCCGTCCGGGAGTTTGATTGACCGAAGCTTTGAAAGTGGCGATCGCTGCCCGAATTTCTTCAATTGTCACCCCTTGGGCGTAAGCTGCTAAACACGCGGCTAAAGCGTTAGCAATCATAAATGGCGCTTTCCCGCCCAGAGTAATTGGCACATTTTCGGCTCTTTCAATTCGCAGCGTCCAATCGCCTTTCAAAATCGACAAATAGCCATTTTCATAAACTGCTGCCAAACCCCCCCGCTGGGTATGATTTCGCACCAAATCGCTGTCGGGATTCATGGTAAAGTAGCCCACCTGCGCCTTCACCTGTTGCGCCATTGCCGCGACTAAAGGATCGTCAGCATTGAGAATGGCATAACCTTCCGGCATTACCGATTCTGCCACCACGCTCTTGACCCTTGCCATATCCTGAATAGTTTCAATATCGCCAATCCCTAAGTGATCGGCAGCGACATTTAAAACTACCCCAATATCGGAGGTTTCAAACCCCAGCCCAGAGCGCAAAATCCCGCCCCTAGCGGCTTCCAGCACTGCCACTTCCACACTGGGATCGCGGAGAATTACTTGGGCGCTTTGGGGACCAGTATTATCGCCCTTTTCTACCAAATAATCACCGATATAAGTACCATCAGTAGTTGTGTAACCCACAGTTAAACCTGCGGTTTTGTAAATGTGGGCAATCAGCCGAGTGGTGGTGGTTTTGCCATTGGTTCCCGTCACTGCCACAATCGGAACGCGGCTGGGAGTTCCCGGCGGAAACAACATATCTAAGACTGGGGCGGCAACGTTGCGGGGCAAGCCCTTACTGGGGCAGACGTGCATCCGGAAACCAGGAGCCGCATTCACTTCCACAATTACCCCATCGACTGAGCGCAGGGGTTTGGTAATATCGGCAGTGACAATATCAATTCCGGCAATATCCAAACCGATAATTTTGGCAACTCGTTCGGCTAACCAGATATTTTCGGGATGAATGTCATCGGTTCGGTCAACGGCAATGCCCCCGGTGCTTAAGTTAGCGGTAGCTCGCAGGTAACAAATTTGTCCTTTGGGGAGAACGGTTTCCAGGGTGTAGCCTTCCCGTTCTAATAATTGCCAACTGGTGCGGTCGAGGGCGATTTTGGTCAGAATATTAGAGTGACCTTCGCCGCGATTGGGGTCTTTATTGGTTTCGTCGATTAGTTCTTGAATGGTAAGTTTGCCATCGCCGATGACGTGGGCGGGTACTCGTTCGGCTACCGCTACCAATTTGCCATTGATGACTAAAACCCGATGATCTCGTCCGACATAGTATCGTTCCACAATCACCGAACGGGAAACAGCTTTGGCGGCATCGTAGGCTTCTTCCGCTTGCTGCCAGTTAGTAATATTAATGCTAATGCCGCGCCCGTGGTTGCCGTCTAAGGGCTTGATCACGATGGGATAGCCGCCTACGTCTTCAATGGCAGCTTCTAGGTCATCTAGGTATTGAATGACAGTGCCTTGGGGGACGGGTACGCCGGACTCGCGGAGAATTTGTTTAGTGCCTTCTTTATCAGAGGCTAGTTCGACACCGAGGATGCTGGTGTTATGGCTCAGGGTGGCTTGAATCCGCTTTTGGTGAACTCCATAACCTAGCTGAATCATGGCGCGGGCGCTTAAGGCCATCCAGGGGATGTCTCTGGCAATGGCTTCTTTGACGATGGTTTCCGTACTGGGACCGAGGGAGGCTGCCGCCCAAAGATCTCGCAAGTCTTGCAGGTCTTTTTCTAGTTCGGATTGGGAATAAGTACCAGTTTCCACAATACTCGTACACAGGCGGACGGCGGCTCTGGCGGCGTAGCGCCCTGCTTGTTCGTCCAGGTACTCAATCACGACTTGGTAAACGCCGGGGGTTTTGGTTTCTCTGGTACGTCCAAAACCCACCACCATCCCTGCCAGTTCTTGCAGTTCCAGGGCAACGTGTTCAATGATGTGTCCCATCATTGTGCCTTCCCGGACTCGACTGAGGAAACCGCCCCGGCAGCCAGGGGAGCAGAAGTGTTCGACTAGACTGGGCAAGAGGCTGGTAAGTCCTTCATAAAAGCCAGGAATTTCGTTGGAAGGCTTGTCTATTAGCTCTTCTAAATCAAGACGCATGATCACCAATTTGTGGCGACGAATACTCCAATAGTTTGGGCCGCGTAACGTCTGGATTTTTAGAATTCTCATAGCAGTTTTTGAAGGTGATGACCAGTGGTTAAAAAGCAATAGCACCAGCTTTCTAGTTTCCAGCTACGAAAAGCTGCTCAACTGTTCGCTATGAACAGTTTTCCCGTAAAACCACTTAAATTAGCTTTGATTGGGACTAGAAAGCTGAGGAAGGGGGCATTGTTCGCCCTGTTTGACAGATTGGGGGTCGGCGGGAAGAATTATTCTTTTTTGGAAATGATAGCGATCGCCGTGACTGAGATAATGTACCCGCAGGTTATAAATACTCAGCGGTTCATTGGCTCCTGCCGCTGCGTGATTGGTGTAATCTACTTCTCCAGGATCGACGATTGCCACCGTACCTTTACCCATTACTTGTAGCACACCATCTCGGTCAAACATGGCACAGGTATCTTCGTCGATGCCAATACCCAATCTATCTGGATAGGCGGCGATCGCGCTGATTAATCGAGCCATCCGGTTGCGATTGTGGAAGTGCTGATCGACAATTATTTCTGGCAACATTCCTAAGCCTGTCGCCATATCGACTAGGGAGCGATTGGGCGATTCGCCGCTACCCCCTCCGGCAATCATGTGATATCCCATGACGGCGGCTCCGGCGCTAGTCCCAGCTAAGGAAATTTCGCCTAAATGAACGCGCTTGCGAAGTCTTTCCATCAAGGAAGTGTCGGCGAGCAAACCGCAAAGTCGCAGTTGGTCGCCCCCAGTCAGAAATACTCCAGTACACTGTTCAATGTACTGTTTCATATCTGGGTGTTCGCTCTGGTCGCGATCGCGAATGTCTAGCACTACTACTTCTTTTGCGCCCATCTGCTGAAAGATTGTCCGGTAGCGATCTCCTAGCACGGCTGGTTCTCGCGATGCGGAGGGAATCACTGCAATCCGAGCTTCGGTTGACCCAGCACGACAAAAAAAAGTGTGTAGGATCTCTCGTCCGTGAACTTTATCTTCAGCACCACCAATAACCATGATGGCAGTTTTCGTAGCTTGGGGCATTCTCTGTTCTAGAGGTTGAGATTCTAACTGCAGCATAATGTCGGTTTGGGGCATGGGTTCAGATCCTTGCTTGATGGGATGCTGGTAGGAATGCCACTTTATCGCGATTCGGGTTTTTGCTCAATATCTGGCACTATTGTACAGAAAGCTGTGAATTTACCCGATGGGTAGTGTTATCAAATGAGGACAATCCCATCGCGATCGTCAAATCCGATATGCCCTAGGGTATTTAAAAACCTTGGTTGTATTACTTGCCCCTTTCCTCACTTGGTTTTCGAGGTGCTGGGCTTTCACCAAGTTAATTTTAGCAGAGGATCGCTGTTTTCGATCTGAAAATATTCTGACACCACCAAGGCACAAAGACACAAAGAATGAAGTATCTGCGAACAAGAACTTTGATTTTACTGATAGCCTACTCCCTAACCTGTCAACTGCTCACCTTTCCTCGCTGAATATCAGCCCTTTGCTTGTGCGAATCGATATTGTAACTCTATTTCCCGATTTTTTTAGCTCTCCGCTGAGTTCTGGCTTGCTGGGCAAAGCTTTGGCGAAGGAAATTGCCCTGGTGAACTTAGTTAATCCCCGCGACTTTGCTATGGATAAGCATCGCCGGGTAGATGATGAACCCTACGGTGGGGGGGTGGGGATGTTAATGAAGCCAGAACCAATTTTTGCGGCGGTGGAGTCGCTGCCAGTTTTGCCGCAGCGGGAGATTATTTTGATGACTCCCCAGGGCGAACCCCTCCGACAACCGTTATTGCGATCGCTGGCATCTTACGATCAGTTAATTCTTATTTGCGGACATTATGAGGGGGTGGATGAGCGGGTACTAAATTTGGTCACTCGCGAAGTGTCTTTAGGCGATTTTGTCTTGACTTGTGGGGAAATTCCGGCGCTGGCTTTAATTAATGGGGTAATCCGGTTGCTCCCAGGAACAGTTGGGAAGGAAGAATCTCTGAAATTAGAAAGTTTTGAAGCGGGATTATTGGACTATCCCCAATATACTCGTCCGGCAGAGTTTCGCGGTTGGAAAGTTCCCGATGTTTTGCTTTCTGGTAATCATGGAGAAATTGCTAAGTGGCGCAGGCAACAGCAGATTGACAGAACGCGCGATCGCCGTCCGGATTTGTTGGAAAATAGGGAACAGGGAAAATAGGGAAAAGGGAAAATAGGTAACAGGGAAATAGGGAATAGGGGAATAGGGAAATAGACTTCTCAATTTGGGGTTTGTGGGGGCAAGGTGAGATTGGGCGATCGCAGTTGTTGACATTGAATTTCCAACGCCTGAGATTCCATCTGGAGTTGTTTTAACTCCTGTTGAAGAGAAGTATATGACTGGGCATTTTCTAGGGAAATGGCTACTTGAGAAATCAATAAATTTAAAATTGGTAGCCGTTTTGATGAAAAGGCTCCTGTAACTAAATTATTTTCTAAATATAAAATTCCGATCAGCTTGTCTCTCTGAATAACTGGCAAGCACAGAATTGACTTTGGTTCGTGAGTTGTAATATAAGGATCGAAAGCAAATATGCCCGCATTTTGAGCATCATCTAAAACTAGATTTTCACTGGTACGCTCGACATAGTTGAGCAAGGCATGGGGTAAATCGGTTTCCAAAAGGCGATCGCTATTAATCATTTCTTCTGGTAATTCAATATCATTAGCGTTATTTGTAAATAACAAAACATCAGCCGATTGAGTAACTTGAATTTCTTCGCGAAGTCCTGCGCGATCGCTATTTCCTGCTGCCGCAATCATCCAGCGATTTTTAAATTTAACCAGAAAAAATCCCTTTTGTGCGCCCACATTTTCAATTAAGGTTTTCATTAATTTATCTAGCAAGTTACTCAATACCATTTCGCCAGATAAAGCTAGAACTGCTTTGCTAATTTCATTGAAATCAAATAATTGATTGCTTCTATGGGTAACAGTCAGAGCAGGATTAGTAATATTCAACCGATTAACTCGCTTTGGTTTCTGATAGGCAATCAGTCGAGGATATTTGCTAGCTAAATCTTTTGCTTTAGCTTTCGCGCCCCAACGCAAATAGCTGGAGTAAGCTTCTGTCATATATATTTGGGCTATAGTATAGCATTTGAGGGTCAAATAAAATTCCGCTGCTCGTTCATTCGCTAATGCCTCTTCTTGAAGATAGCCATTTCTTCTGGCTCCTCGAATAGCGCGATCGTAAAGTTCCATAGCTTTGGCTTCTTCTCCTATCGCCTTAGCTTTTTCAGCTTCGAGCAATTCATATTTGTGTTGGTAATTTTCTGGAGCATGATCTGCCCAATTTTTCATCTGTTGTTGCTGTAAATTGATTGTTTTTAGTAGTCGTCTATTGGGAGGAGAATATAATGCTAGTAAAGTCAAATTAAAGTAGAATTTATATTCCACAAAAAGTATGTTTCCTTGCCAACTGGGATCGGAATTAGAGATTAAACTCAGATTTTCCAAAGCAGCACTATAATTATTGAAGAAATAGCAGATCATAGCTTTAGCCAAATAAATATTATTGATAGTATAAATGTTATGTTTTTTTAATAGCATTAAATCTAACTTTTCTAGTCCATATCGATCGACGGCTACAACCATCAAGTTATAGACAACTTGATGCCAAATTTCAATACTATTTATCCGTATGGGTGGCTCGGATTGGTATTGCTGCAATAGTTTAATATAATGAAGTTGAGCATCAGCCACAAATTTGAGATTACCACCGCTCCAAAATAAGCGATCGCAGTATCCTATGGCAGCATAGCTAGTATTTTCGATATCGACTATATCCAAGCTCATTTGTAAAATATCTAGCCAGGATTGAAAGCTATTTTTGATCGGTTCTTGCCAATGTCTAATCAAAAGATTAAAACATAATCCCACCGCAATTTTTAATTTAATGTCAGAAATTTTCTCTGATAAATTGACCGCGATCGCACCTAATTGATAGCCTAAATTAATATCTTTTAATTCTTGGCAAAGAATCGCACCATAACAACAATAGGCATGGGCAGATAGGGGAGAATTTCCGTACTTTAGGGAAAGATCGACCATTTTTAAAATCATTAATTTAAACACATCTGAGTTTATTCGCTCAGGATCAGTAATGAAAATCTGGCAGATTTCCATTGCCGCCAGTTTATAGCGATCGCTCATCTGTGGCAAACTAAGTAAAGCTGCCATCTGCTTGGCTTTTAACTTGAAATTTATAGTCGATGATTCTATAAATAAATTAGCTGTGATGAAATTGTGGTAGATATTAACACCTAGCATTTGATTTACTTCTAAAGCTATCGCCAGAGCTTGATTAATTTGATTTTGAGCATAAAGCAAACCAATTTTAATTTGATAAACTTTAATTCGATCTAACAAATTACTGGCTTTATTTAAAATTAGTTCTGCAAGATACTCCACTCTTTCCAAATTATTGTTTAGAGATTCCGTTTCCAAAAGTTCTATATAAATTTCTTTGGTTAGCTCATAGTGACTTTGCCATTTAGATGCTGGCAATAATTCTAAACCAATATGGAAATATTTGATCGCAGTAGCATAAGCTGATATGGCTTTGGCTTTCTGCCCAGCGAATAAATTTAGTTTGGCAATCTCTACTTTTTCTGCTAGGGGAATAATTGAAATTTGACCAGAATTTAGATGACTAAGAATTGCAAAAATATTTTGATTAATTTGCTCTTGAGAACTTGTTTGTAATAAATATTTGCCGATTTGAAAATGAATAGTGTTTCTTTCAGGCTCGGAAATTAAAGCATATACAATTTGTCGCCAACTAGAATCAAGAAATTCATATTGTATAGGATTAAATAAATAGCGATCGCTTTCCCAAGAAATTATTTGAGAATCCGGTATTGGTACAATCAAACCAAATTGAACAATTTCTTGTAAATATTTGCCAATATTTTTGGGCGTATCTTGAGCAATAAAACCTATTGGATTTAACTCAAAGCGATCGCCAATACAAATGGCAATTTTCAAAAGCGCGATCGCCTGACTTGATAATTGTTTTTTGATCTGAGCCATCGTTAATTTGGCAAGACTATAATTAATTATTGCACTGCTGGTAATTTCGGCTATTTGCCAAACCCAGCAATTTAAATTAACATCAAAAAACAACAGCTGTTCCGCATATAAGTTACCAAGTAGTTGCTTGACGAAAAAAGGATTTCCTTGGGTTTGATTAAAAATAAATTCCGCCAACACTTGCAATTTTTCTGGTTCTGCCGATTGAATTGTATCAATCAATAATTCATAAATATCGCTAATCTTTAAAGGTGGCAAAATAATCAGGCAATTGCTAATATTTCCTCCGCCAAATATTTGAGATTTGATCGCTGCAAGTTCGCCTCTAGAAGAAGTTCCTATAAATAGCAGATACTGAATTTCAGGATCTGCCCTGAGCAAACTAATTAAATTCAGGGAATCTGAGTCTGCCCATTGGAGATTATCTAAAACCAATATTAATGGGACTTTCTCCTGTGTCAAAGCAGAAATAAACTTTTTAAAAACCTGATAAAATCCGGTTGGCATCTCTGGGGAACTTAGCGGAGGCGGCGAATCAATAATTGTGCTAATTTCTGGAATAATATCAATAATTAGTTGGCTATTTTGACCAAAAGTGCGATTAAATTTATTTTGCCATCCCGAAATATCTTTAGAGCTTTCTGTGAAGATTTTTTGCAAGAATTCCGAAAAGGCTTGAATTAGGGCAGAATAAGGGCGATCGCGGTTATATTGCTCAAATTTACCAGTCATAAAATATCCTGGCTGTTCAACAATAAATTTCTGAATTTCCGCAACTAAATAGGATTTACCAACTCCCAATTCGCCGCTAATAACTATTGTTTCTTTATTCCCATTACTTGCCCGCTCAAAAGCTGTCTTTAAACTAGCAACTTCGGTTTCTCGTCCATAGAGCTTTTGAGAAATCAAAAACTTATCCGTTCGATCTAATTTTCCAGGAACAAAATTTAAAATTAGTTGATTTGATTTAATTTGTTGTAAAACAAATTCTAAATCTGCTTGAATAGCCCTAGCACTCTGATATCTTTTTTCAGCAGTTTTAGTTAGCAACTTCATTACAATTAATGATATTGCTTCTGGGACTTCTGGATTTAACTCTCTTAAAGGAGGTGGAATTTGGGCAATATGATAGCGAACTAACTCCATTGGGTTCGTAGAATTAAAAGGTAGCTGATTTGCCAGCATTTCATAAAAAGTAATACCCAGGGAATAAAAGTCTGTCCGGTAGTCAATATAACGGTTAATTTTTCCAGTTTGTTCAGGGGATATGTACGCCAGAGAGCTTTTTAATAAATTAGGATTGTTATTTTTGCCATTTGCTTTCACCAGGCGGGATGCTAAACCAAAGTTAGTAATTTTAGCTTCTAAGTTTTCGGGATTGATGAAAATATTGGCAGGTTTAATGTCTTGATGAAATATCGATTCTTGATGCAGTTGATTAAGCGTTGTCGTCAATTGAATAGCTATGGTTAAAAAGTCGATAATTGTCAGTTTTTTAGTGAAAATAGTTTCTTTCAAAGGCAATCCATGAAAATGCTCTAAAATCAAAACGTAATTATCATTGTATTTGGCTAGTTCTAGTCCTTTAATGATTCCGGCTATTTCTAGCTTTTGAGTGATTTGATATTCATTGAATAAATAATTAATTTCTTCAGCGTTAGAATGCTCTTCCTTGAGAACTTTCACTAACGCCAAACTTTTATCTGTCTTTTTAAATCCCCGGTAAATGACAGTTTTAATGCCTTCATGGACAATTTCATTGACTTGATATTCTGAAAAATTTGTAACCATTATTTTCGATTACTCAAAATTAACAAGAATCAGATGGTTAGAAAAATGTTTAAATTTACCACCTAGAATGCCATTGTAACTATTGTTGAATGAAATTCACAAGAATTTGTTAATCTTAAAGAAACTACAAGATTATCTGCCCAACTGGAAAACAGGAGATTCCCATATTTAGATTAATTGCGTTTTGGCACTATTTAAAGTAAAAATGATTAATTGCATGAATCATTTGACATCAACCGTGACAAATTCTATCCGTATCGGCAATGGTTATGACATCCACCGCTTGGTTGTCGGTCGTCCTCTGATTTTAGGAGGGGTAAATATCTCCCATGAATTGGGGTTACTCGGACACAGCGATGCCGATGTACTGACCCATGCAATTATGGATGCGATGCTAGGGGCATTAAGCTTAGGGGATATTGGTCATTATTTTCCCCCCACTGACCCCCAATGGGCGGGAGCAGATAGTTTAGAATTATTGCGGCAGGTTCATAGCCTAATCCGCGATCGCCACTGGCAAATCGGCAATATTGACTCGGTAGTGGTGGCAGAACGTCCAAAACTTAAACCTCACATTCCAGCTATGCGCGATCGCCTAGCCGCAGTTCTAGAATTACCATCAGACCAAATCGGGATCAAAGCCACTACGAATGAAAAGTTAGATGCTGTCGGTCAAGAAGCAGGCATTGCTGCCTATGCCGTAGTTTTGCTAGTCAGCAAATAGCTACTCATATCTCATTATATCTACAAAATTTACGCCAAACATCATGCGAGTAGTGGTAATCCTTGAATTGCGGCTACAGAACCGGGTTTTTGGTTAGATCTAGTCTAAATTTTGGCCTACTTAACTTTTTTCAACTAGACCAGCAGGAGTCCCCCGCTCTACCTGTACCCAGGTGAGCGGCGGGAGGAATGCGCGTGAGTGAAGAG
>CAKZHE010000004.1 GCA_936920195.1 uncultured cyanobacterium
AGCTTCCACCCAGAGGTTTTATATTCAACTGAGTGACCGCGTTTCTTAAATTTCGGATATCCTTTCTTTCCCGGCTTTTTCTTTTGGCAGTTGTCAAAGAATTTGGCAATGCCCGACCATGCTCTTTCCGCGCTAGATTGCCTTGCTTGAGAGTTTAATTTATTGGCAAAATCAAAATCCTTTGCCAATACCGCCATGAACTTATTGAGGTCGTACTTGTTGGCATCACGATTATCCATCCAGTATCTCAGCGCCTTATTCCGACAAAATAGAGCGGTACGAATCGCCTCATCTATGAGTCCGTACTGCTCTGTTTTACCTTTTAGTTTGGCTTCGAGAACTAACATGGTTTAATTTTAAGCCTGCCCAAAAGTGGGAATTGGTCCTGGAAGACTGCGGGGAAAGCTGGGCAAATCCACTTGATTGCTATTGCGATTTTTCACCGCCAACCGATAGCTAACGCTTTGCAACTCCGCGTGTAATTGCCGATTTTCCCGTTGCAGCATAGCCACCTTTTCTCGGACTGGAGCCATCCGCTCGGCAAACTTCTGACGATAAATCTGCGGCAACTCCTGAATTACCTGCTCCAGCATCCGACTGCGTTCAGTCAATTCTTGGACAGACTGCTGCAACTGATAAATTTCCGCATCGCGAGAGGCAATTTGCTCCTGGTAGAAGTTTACCTGTTGCTCCACCTCTTGCAACTGTTCTCGGAGCGATCGCAATTCTGCCAAATGCCGCTCGGAAACTTCCTGTCTCGGAGCCAGGTTAGAATTCCCCTTGACTAAGCGGAATAATTCCTGCGATAGTTGCTGCACTAGCTGGTCGCGCAATTGTAAATCTTCCCGCAGCCGAGATGCCTCGGTTTGCAGTTCTGGAAAGGTTAAGGATTCAATCTGGTTCACGATCGCTCACTACTCCAACTAACAATAATTTTTTCCCATGCGGGAGGCGATGCCCGATCAAAAAATTCCTATTGCAGCTAATTTACCACTTAGCTTGAAAAATGGCACTCCATTTCCTAGGTTATACCAATTGCCACTTATTTCATTAAACTGGTTCCTAGGCTCTGCCCGGAAACATCAAGAGGCTCTGCCTAGGCTAAGTGCGATCGCCAAATTTAGAGAGATCGCGATACCATCCAGGTGTAGTTTGCAATACCTCCCCCGCCAGTTATGGAGCCAGACTCTTTACCTACCGAGGTAATTTTGACCCATCCCCAGCAGTTCCTGGGCAGCATTCAGCTGGATTGGAATCCCCAACCGGGCAATTATCTCGACTTGCAAGGCCAAACCTACGCCGTTTTAGAACGCCGCCACCGCTATCAGTTAAAATCTGGGCGCTACCGCCTGGAGAATATCGCTTTATACGTCCAATCTGCCCCCCGCCCTTCTGAAAGCACGTTGGTAGAGGGGCGGTGGGTGCTAGGAGATGCTACTTGTCGCTTCAATGCCCGTTCGGAATTAATCCGTTGTGCGGTGAATCCCGATGGTCCTTGCCATCAATGCCGCTTTTTTGAACCTGGTTAAAAACTAAGTTTCTCCCAAGACTTCGCCCACAGATAACCGCGTGCCATTGGCAAAATCCCACCCGGATTGAATTCGCTTGCCAGCCAGTTGCAAGGTTTGCAGGAGGAGCAACCCATCCCCTGTTTGTACCACAGGACCAAAGGATTTGGCGATCGCCACTACTTCTCCCGGCACTCCTGCCCGTGCCGATAGGGTAGGCCAAGATTTCTCTAAGTTCTGTAATTTTGGTGGTAATTGTTGCCAATAAGTAGCTCCTAGGGGAACAGTGGCACTAATTTTCAACCCCGTACCCCGAAATCCAGTCGTACATTCCGGGAAAAAGCCGCGAATTTGATTGTGCAGTTCTATTGCCGACCGCGACCAATCTAGGTGATAATCTGATTTCTGAATTGGTGGAGAATAAGTTGCTTGACTGGAATCCTGGGGCATCGGGACAATTTCTTGGTTTGCCAGTTTTAACAAAGTTTCTACTAATAAATCGGCTCCTAAATTTGCCAATCTTTCCGTTAATTCCTGGGCATTATCTAATAAGCCAATGGGAGTTTCCGTAGTTAACAACATAGCTCCAGTATCCATACCCGCATCCATCAACATCGTTGTAATCCCAGTGACAGTTTCACCGCGATAGAGACACCACTGAATCGGAGCCGCTCCCCGATATTTGGGTAAAAGGGAACCGTGGACATTCACGCAGCCAATTTGAGGTAAATTGAGAATTTTTGGAGAGAGAATTTGTCCGTAGGCGACTACAGCGAAAATGTCCGCCTTGGCTTCTGTTAGTTGTTTAATAGTCGCCCCATCCTTTTTAATTCGTTCTGGCTGCCAGACGGGAAGGTGATGAGCAATTGCTAACTCTTTTACCGGAGAAGGAGTTAATTGATTGCCCCTACCCCTCCGACGATCTGGTTGGGAAACTACCCCTAACACTTCAAATTCTGGTTGGGCAAGCAGTTTTTCCAAACTAGGAACGGCAAATTGTGGAGTACCAAAGAAAATTACTTTCATTCGGGCTGCGATAATTTTTTAAATAGTTGGGCAACTCGATCTAAATCTTTGTCGCCGGGAGAGTGTTCAACCCCACTGGATAAGTCAATGCCACTGGGTTGCAACTGACTAAGTGCCACTAATACGTTATCTGGAGTTAATCCCCCAGCGAGAAACCAAGGGCAACTAGGCGTAAATTGACTTAAAGTTGTCCACTCAAGGGTTTTTCCTGTACCGCCTAACATTTGGGGATGGTAGGCATCTAAAAGTAGGGCATCAACCACTTGCAGATAACTTTCCGCTGCCAATAAGTCTGCGGGCGATCGCACTCTCAAAGCCTTGATAATTTCCTGAGATGGCAAAACTTGCCGCAACTGCTGGCAGAATTCCGGAGATTCGCTGCCGTGCAATTGTACCCCAGTTAGTCCGGCGATCGCTACTACTTGGACAATTTCCCCCATCTCCGCATTGGCAAATACCCCAATACAATCAACTGGGTGGGGTAACTGGCTTACCACCGCCTGAATTTGGGCAGGAGTGACATAGCGGGGAGAACTGGGAACGCAGATAAAACCGAGGGCGGTGGCTCCTAAGCAGGCGATCGCTGCCCCTTGTTCTGGCTTGGTAATACCACAAATTTTGATTCTCATTGTCCAATTATGGAATTTTGTAGAAAAACTTTACCTAACTGTTAATTCTTAAAACAAATTTTGAGCGCTTGCAAAGGGATTCATATAATTCTTCTTAACTTGCGGAAACGCATTAAATTCAGGAGAGAGTAAATTGCTTAATTTAACCTTGCTTGCAGTTCTACCTGTCATTCCCTCCACCTCAGAATGGAGTCCTGGTGTAGGATTAGTGATGATTACCTGTAACCTGTTTGCCTTCGTCATCGGACGTTTTGCCATTAAGAACCCCGGTCAAGGCCCAGACCTACCAGTGGACAAGCCATCGATCTTATCAGGTTTTGGATACCCAGAGCTGCTAGCCACTGCTAGCTTTGGTCACATTTTAGGCGCAGGCTTGATTTTAGGATTGAGTAGCGCTGGTATTCTCTAAAAGAATACCGAACGTCAATTAGTTTAATCCAGGAGAAAGAAATTGCTTAACTTAGTTTTTTTGGCAGCTACCACCGTACCCACGACCCCAGAATGGTCGCTGAAAACCGCCTTTATCATCAGCACTTTTACCATCCTGGGCATCATCATTGCTCGCTATAAAGTCCAAAAACCGGGCGTTGGACCTGGGATCAGCCTACCCATTCCCGGTTTTTCTGGTAAAGAATTTGGGCTGTCACAATTTATTGCGGGAGCCGCCCTCGGTCATATTTTAGGTGCTGGCGTACTTTTGGGGCTGACTGGCTCTGGTTTCTAACTAGACAGTTTTCCCTCACCCTAAATCCCTTTCCCAAGCTGGGAGAGGGATTTGCAGCAAATTGCGATCAGATATACCACAAACGCATTAGGTGAATTTGCGAATAAGATAGTTCATTGCGTGGTAAGTTTGGTTGTAATTTGCTGTAAGAAGTGCGGAATATGGGATAAAAATCATTCTAATTTATCAAAATTTATGTTATGCTTACTTTGGTTGTCAAAATGGCTCTACTGCTACCTTTACGATCAATAGTCCTGAAAGTCTTGACCAGTCTGGCTTTTTGGCTGATCAGAAGCAAATAAGTTCGCAATCCAGACTGGGTAAGACTTTGATGTCTTTCAAATTTGCGTTTGACATTAAGGGGAGTGGTAGAGCCGTTAAAAACAAAATACGACATCACCATCTATCTCTTGTGGAGTAGTAAATTTTATGACTACCTTAAGTTTGGCGAAAAAGTTATCCATGGCCACTGCCGGAGCAGCATTTATGGCTATGGGAATAGTTAGTTCTGTGCAGGCCTTCACGCTCAACAATGGTTTTGGAGACGGCACTCTCAACGTAAACGCAGATGGATATGGTTCATTTGGATCAGTGGTGGGGTCCACTACTAGTACAGCATCTTACGATCCGGTTGGACCGGGTGGTCCCGCTTCGACTGTCTTTGACTCTGGTGTGGCGATCAGATTTGGTAGTACAGGAAGTCGTCAATTTCTAAGTAGCGGCTCTATTGGAGGTTCGGGATATCTAGCAAACCCAACAGTTACAGGATCGAACACTTCGGCAAATAGTAGCTTTACGTATAATGGTTTGCTTTTCAGTTTGCAGCAAATTCTTACGCCAACATATACCAACGGAGCGCAAACTGGTTCTACCTTAGCCCAGACTTACAATGTTACCAATACCACAAATAGTGCAATAAACTTCGAGCTGCTGCGTTACATCGATGCTGACTTATACTTTGATGGTCAGTTATATGATGGTGGCGGTCGGTTAGCAGGAAATGGAAGTGAAGTTTTGTTTGAAACCGATAGTGCTATAGGATCTAATGATCCAACAACTTTTGTGGGGATCTCAGCTAATGGAGGCACTATCCCAGTTACAGGACGCTACGAAATAAATTCTTATTCTGGTCTGCGTAGCAGAATTATCGCCGGAACTGACCTTGGTAATACGGTCGTTGGTGATGGAGTAGATGCCGACCAATTTATCGATGCTGGAAATAGCTATGATGTTACGATGGCTTTGAATAACTTGTTCTCTTTGGAGTCAGGAGGCAGTACAGTTTACACCACCAATACTTATTTTGGCTCAGGTGCGCCTGTTAGTGTAATCGTTCCTGAACCTGGCTCTACATTAGGTTTGCTGGCTTTAAGTGCTTTAGGTGGTGGTTCAATATTCAAGCGTAGACAGCAACAGAAAGCCGTAGCTAAAGCATAGACCAACATGGATTAGTTATAGCGGTTCTCGATTTGCTGAGGTAGACCGATAATCTTGAAAGCACTTCTTTGCCTACCGTTAGGCGTACTTCATCTATTTGAGAACTGCTATAAATTAGACATCTACGATCAAGAATCTGAAGCCCTTACCCTGTCTAAGCGAAAACCAGGTTTTCCGAGATGTCTATTTGCGATCGCTCAATCGCCAACAGCTTTCGCTATCCTAGTATGAAGATAGGCTTCACTGCTCTGTAGAGGGCTTTATTTGGAGTCCTTGGGAGACTTCTTCATGGTTCAATTTCAAATCCAGCCAGATAGCGAAATTCCCGCATCGAGACAGTTGCTCGATCAAATTCAGTTTGCGATCGCTTCTCGGCAATTTGCCCCCGGACATCGCCTGCCGAGTACCCGGCAGCTAGCGATGCAAACGGGTTTGCACCGCAATACCATCAGCAAGGTTTATCGCCAGCTTGAAGAAGGTGGACTGGTAGAATCTCAAGCCGGATCGGGAATTTATGTTCGAGCTTTAGGACATGAGGGCGGGACTAAACTGCGATCGCCCATCCTAGAACAGTACCCCCAAGCCTACAAAATTGTCCAGCAAAGCCTCGACGCGCTGCTGAATGATGGTTGTTCCCTAACGGAGGCGCGGGAACTGTTTTTAGCCGAAATTGACTGGCGTTTGCGTTGCAGTGCCAGAGTCTTAGTTACTGTTCCCCAACGAGACTTGGGAGCCGGAGAATTGATGGTGCAGGAATTGGAAAAATCCCTCTTAATTCCCGTGCAATTGGTTCCTATGGAAGAATTAGCGAGAGTGCTAGATCAAACCCATTCCGGCACAGTAGTCACTAGCCGCTATTTTATCGGAGAAGCAGAAGCGATCGCCGCCCCCAAATCAGTTCGCGTGATTCCGATTGATATCTACGACTACGAAAAAGAATTCAAACTGATTAAAACCCTGCCGAAAGATAGCGCCATTGGTCTTGTGAGCCTCAGTGCGGGCATTTTAAGGATTGCCGAAATCCTTGTCCATAGCTTGCGGGGAGAAGATTTGTTAATCATGTCTGCCCAAGTCACAGATGCCTACAAATTAAATGCTTTAGTCCGGACTGCTCAAACCATTATCAGCGATCGCGCCAGTTTTCCCGCCCTAGAAGCTGCCCTCCTCAACGCCAGAGAAGATATTATCCGTCCGCCCCGATTGATTTGCTGTGAAAATTATATTGGCAGCAAATCGATTAATTTGCTCAAACGAGAACTAGGATTAGGTTGAAAAGTTTGTAGTTGGGCTTTAGCCCCTCCGGATTGGGGCTAAAGCCCAACTACAAACCTTATGGGAAACCACAAGTACCGACAGATACATTAGTGAAAGTACCAGATTGAGTCAAAGTACCAGTGTTAGTAATCAGTACAGAATCCTCAATCCGGAAAGTTGAAGGACTGCTGCGGGTTAATTGAAAACCTGTAGCTGCCGTACTGCCAGCTTGATTATTCTGTAACTGTAGGCAGAAATTGGAGTTATTTTGCGATCGCGCAAATAATCCCCCAGTTCCAGCACTCGCCGTATTATTTCCTAACAAAACGTTATTTTTAACGCTGACATTCGCCTGGGAAGTGCCAGCATTAGTACCAATGCGAACTCGCACCCCATCAGCCCGACTGCCGCTGATATTATTTGTGTCAACTAACAAGTTCAGTGTCGAGCTTTCCCGTGTTTCGACATTAATTCCTCTGGTGCTGCCAGTCGTTAAACTGTTGGTAATGGTATTATTGGCAATGGTAGCTGTCGCCTTACCAGTATCTCGCAAATTGACTTCAATCCCAGTGATCGCGCTATCTATCAGTTGATTATTAGAAATGGTAGCAGTTGCTTGAGCTTGATTGGTTAATGACCCATCAGTTTGAGTTAATCCCAAACTAATCCCATTATTTCCCGCACTGGTGACAGTATTCCCCGTCACCGTAAACTGAGATACCGAATTCCGGCGGGGACGCAAACTAATCCCATTATCTCCCACCGTGCTAATGTTATTATTGGTAATATCTGATGTCACTACCGCATCGCCTTCAGCCGCAAAAGTAATCCCTTTATCAGAGATATTAGACATCGTATTGCCGCTAATCGTAATCGTGGCTCGCGCCCCATTATTATCTTCTTTGTTGAGGTTGATATCAATCCCATCAGCGGCTATGGGGCTGCTAATAATATTGGTAATTGTATTATTCAGAATCCGCAGAGTCACATTAGCATTACTGCTACAGGCGGCGAAATCTGAGTAAGGACGACAAAGACCTAATTCAATTCCATCAATTTCATTGGTAACTAGAGGAGTAACGCCATCTTCACCAAAAGCAGAAACGCTATTATTATCTTTGATGGTATTATTGGCAATGGTGATATCTGCCGTTCCGGTATTATTGCGGACAAAAATGCTCGCTTCTAAACCAGTTTGCGTGTTTGGTTGAATCGTATTAGTGACAGTGTTGCTGCTAATTGTTGCCTTACCACTGACATTATCTAACCGAATCCCTTCGCCAATGGCATTGCTGACAGTGTTGCTGCTAATTGTGGTGGTTCCATTAGCTCCAGTCAACATGATTCCGCGCCCAGAAGTGCCAGTTTCGGTATTTGCAGCGCTAATGGTGACTGTATTATTAGAGATGGTAGCATTAGTATTATTAGTGCCAACAACTCCCGGACTTCCGGAAGTATTAGTAATCGCAAAACCAGATAAAGTTTGGTTGCTGCCATTACTCGCTAAAGTCACTGTCCCCGTAACTGTTGGCATTACTCCAGTACCAGAAAGGGGTAGTTGAATGATTCCCAATTGGGAGGTATTAATTTTCTGTGCTAAAGCAGATGAAAGTACCTGCACTTGACTAGGAATTGTAAATCCTGGAATGCCAGGATTTGTCCCTGCTTGCACATAGATAATCTCATTAGCTTGGGCTAATGCTACTCCAGCGGCTACTGTACTAGAAGGATTTTCAAAAGTGTCATCTCCGCCACTACTGCCTAATTTCACGTGACGAAATACCCAAGGATTGCCAGTTTGAGGATTAGTGGCAGTAACTGTAGTGTTGACATTGCGACTTTGGACGGCAATACTATATTCGCGGTCAGCAGATTCTGATATTCGGGGCAGAATGGAATTTTGGGGATTGCTGGTAGGGGTATCTGGGGATAGGTTAACGCTAATATTGAAAACTAATCTAGTGCCAAATTGGGAATCATTTTGCAGCGATAATCCGGTAGCAAAGTTTTCACTGAGGCGAGCAACTACTTTACCGCGCACTCCCAGGAAGCTGGGAATACCATCACCGCTGTAATAGTAGGTTCCGCCATAAAGTCGGACGGCTCCATCATCCCCCAAAGGAAATAATTTTGTCCCGATTTCCGTATCAAAACCAGTTAGAGCGGTTTGATATTGTTGTGCTAGGTCTAATAGCAAATTATGTTTACTAAAAGCAAAAGTCCCAGTGGTACTTTGGGAGATTAAGGTATTCTTGTTACCGACAGGAATGTAAGCATTGGCGCGAAAGTCCCAATCATCCCCTAGACTTTCAAAGCCAGCACCGATTTGATTGAAACTGGTGCTGCCCGTGTTGCGGTTGTCGTAAGCTAGGTAAGTACCGAGCAAGCGATCGCCTGCTTCATTCAAAAAGCGGTATCCTAGTACCACGTTCCCCCCTAAAGCCGCATTCGTGGCAGCCCACTGCAATCTGCCTTCCAGGAAAAGTAGGTCTTGTCCAGGGGTTTGCGCTAAAGGTAGAAATCCGCTGACTCCTGTATAAGCATCGAATCCCGATCCTTGGGTGCTATAGTTTCCCCCGACGCGAGGGGTTATAGTAGTAGGTGAGGTGGTGGGAGCAGATGAGGTAGTTGGGGCTTCAGTTTGAGTCAGATAGGGATTGCCGCCAGAAACTGCATGAGTCGGAAAATTTCCTTCTTGGAGCGTGCGCGGAATAAATTCTAATTCTGCTAAATTATGAGGAGTGCGAATCGTAGGATGGTTAGCAGGAACAATTGTTTCGGCAATCGCGCTAGAACTGAAAGTTCCCCAAAACGCGATCGCCATTCCAGTGAAAATGTATTTAGCTGACTGACTTGCACCCATCATATTGATTTACCAAATTAACCAAACTGAGGGCTAAAATCTACCTCGATTTTCTAACCCTTAGAAAATTTACTTCAACCAAATTAAGGTTGGTTTTTTAGAAGATTAAGATTTTATAATTTTCCAGTTAAATCTTGATATAATATCTACTCAAGTTCAACAAGAATACTTGGTTACAATATAGTGTGTCTGAATGAGTCGATGCACTCCCGTAGGGGCAATCCCCCTGTGGTTGCCCCGATTCAAGCGGGTAGGCACGGGGGCGCTACCCCTACAAATTTGTACATAAGTTCTGAGGGTAAATATAGTGTTTTTTAGTGTTGTTATTCCAACTTACAATCGCCTACCAATTTTGCAAAAATGCTTGCGAGCCTTAGAAAACCAGCAAATCAAAATTGATAGTGCTATTTCTGGTTATGAAGTAGTATTAGTAGACGATGGTTCGACTGATGGCACTTTGGAATGGTTGGCAACTCACCGTCAGGAATTTCCCCATGTCCAATCTTTTCTTCAAGATCATCAAGGTCCAGCAGCGGCAAGAAATTTAGGTGTTAAAAGCGCTCAAGGGGAAACAATTATCTTTATTGACAGCGATTTAGTTGTCACCGAAAACTTCTTAGAATCCCATGCCGAGGCGTTAGGACAAGGACAGCAGGAAATAGGTAGCGATCGCCTCTTCACCTATGGTAGTGTCATCAATACCTGCAACTTTGCCAATCCTACCGCCGAACCCTATAAAATTACCGATTTCTCTAATGCCTATTTTGCCACAGGGAATGTGGCGATCGCGCGGCACTGGTTAGAAAAAGCTGGATTATTTGACACCAGTTTCCAACTCTACGGTTGGGAAGACCTAGAGCTAGGCGTGCGCTTAAAAAATCTGGGTTTAAAACTGATTAAATGTCCCGAAGCCGTTGGCTACCATTGGCATCCCCCCTTCTCCCTCCAAGAAATTCCCCAGCTAATCGACAAGGAAATTCAACGGGGACGCATGGGCGTTCTATTTTATCAAAAGCATCCCACCTGGGAAGTACGAATGATGATTCAAATGACTTGGCTCCATCGTCTCCTGTGGGGAATTCTTTCCCTGGGCGGAAGTTTAAACGAACGGACAATGGCTCCTTTATTGCAATGGTTAATTGACCAAGGTCGTCCCCAATTATCCTTAGAAATTGCTCGCATCTTCCTCAATTGGTACAATGTCCAAGGAGTTTATGCTGCCTACGCGGAAATGGAAGCCCAAAAGTAGGAGACGCTGATACTGGTTCCCAGGCTCTGCCTGGGAATGACCATCGAGAGGCTCTGGCTAGGTTGTTGACTTTGTGGCTTTTTAGGGGTTTTCTCGCAGTTTCTGAACTGATTTTCGGGATGAAAAACGCCCCCCTAACCCCCCAACTTTGGGGGGAATAGGATAGTGTGAAAGGTTCAAAGTCCCCCAGCATTGGGGGATTTAGGGGGCGTTCCCGGATTATTTGATGCAAGCATCGCTGTATGTGCAGTTTCTCCAGGCCAAATCAAAGCCGGAAACTACTGTCTGGACTGGGATACAGGCGGTTTGAAGGAGGGATTAGGTGCTTGCAAAATCCTAAATTGCACGCTGGGCAAAGGTTCTGGTCTATGGGAAGAACAATTTTGAGGGGTATTCTAGCGCAATTTTGTGGTTCGATCGTTCTCAATGGGGAGGTGCTTGCAAAATGCGCTATGAAGACTTATAGTGTAAGGGGTTGGGCGATCGCTCTTTCTCAACCTTTGATACCGTAAGGTGTTGATCACACAGCAGCCTTAATATATTAAGAAGATAGTGTATCGATAGAGAAAAGATGTAAAAGGTAGGGGTTTAAAAA
>CAKZHE010000005.1 GCA_936920195.1 uncultured cyanobacterium
TAGGGAAGGCTATGCACTAAATAGTTTGGGTAATTGCTACAAATCATTAGGACAGTATCAACAGGCTATAGATTACTACCAACACTCCTTAGAGATCTTCCGCGAAATTGGCGATCGCACAACAGAAGGTTATATTCTGAGCAATCTGAGCAATTGCTACAATTTATTAGGAATATCATCAACTTAAAAAAAATGCGAATTCTCGTTGTTAGCCATACCTATATTGTCGATCTGAATCGGGAAAAACTCAGAGCCTTAACCCAACTTTCCCCCAATATTGAAGTGACAGTAGTTGTCCCCAAACTTTGGCAACCGGGAGGCGTACAAAATCAAACGATTGTATCTCAACCTCTGACAGAAGGCAGATTTCGAGTTATCCCCATCTCTAATCTGAGTCAAAATAATCAAAGCTTGCTGGTTTTTGGTTCCGATTTAATTGCCTTATTGCAAGAATTTCGTCCCCAAATTATCCATGTAGAACAGGGAGCCAAAGCCCTCGGTTATGCTCAATTAATTCTATTAAATAAATTGTTGGGACTAAAAGCCAAAAATGTCTTCTTTACTTGGTGGAATTTGCCCTATCAAGTCAAATTTCCGATTTCTTGGCTGCAACAGTATAACCTGCAAAATACCGATGGCGCGATCGCAGGCAATCAAGATGGTGCAGAAGTCTTGCGCCAACAGGGATATCAAGGCATTATCAAAGTTATGCCCCAACTAGGGGTGGATGAAACTCGCTTTTATTCCCAACTCCAACCAACCTTAGCTGCTCAACTGGGGATTCAACCAGAGGAGTTTGTAGTAGGGTTTGTGGGGCGATTTGTTCCCGAAAAAGGTTTATTAACCCTGCTGTCAGCCTTAGCACAAATTACCGATATTCCTTGGAAATGGTTGTTATTGGGAAGGGGAATTGTACAGGCAGAGTTATTAGCCAAGGCAGAGGAAAACGGCATCAAAGAGCGATTGATTTTAGTCGAAAGCGTTCCCCATGACGAAGTGCCAAAATATATCAACTTGATGAACGTGCTAGTATTGCCTTCGGAAACCACTTACCAATTTAAAACCATGACTGCGGCGGGATGGAAAGAGCAATTTGGTCATGTGTTAATTGAGGCAATGGCTTGTCAAGTACCTGTCATTGGTTCTGATTCCGGGGAAATTCCCTATGTGATTGGAGACGCGGGGTTAATATTTCCCGAAGGCAATGTGGCAGCTTTGGAAAATTGTCTGCGCCAAGTGATGTCACAACCAGAATTGAGAGCAAAGCTGAAAAATTTAGGTTATGAAAGAGCGATCGCACGTTATACTAATCAAGCATTAGCCTTGCAATTATTAGATTTTTATCAACAAATACTGGGAAAAGTGTTGGCGTAAGTCTAGACTGTTGACTTTGTGCCTTTTTAGGGGTTTTCTGTTCATGCAGTTTCTGATCTGTCAATTGGCTTTTTTACTCGTTCCCAGGCTCTGCCTGGGAATGCCATCCAGAGGCTCTGCCTCGCTTTGTCATCCGAGGCAGAGCCTCGCGATTCGGTTCCCAGGCAGAGCCTAGGAACCAGTTCAAGGGGAACCTACTGGTATTGCCAGTGCTGCAATTAGTCATTTTATTTATTTTCATTCCTTAGTTGGCATCGGCATCTTCAGTATGGTTAATTTCTGGCTTTTTAGGGCGCATCGCTTCTCTGCCCAAAATTAACATTCCCGTTACCCCCAAACAAACAAACCAGATATACTGATGCCAGTAATAATAAATTTGTTCAACCGGACTAAGTTCTGGGTGGATAGTCACCAGGTAGAGCAATAGCAACAACAGCGCCAGCGCCCCAAACCCTACAAATGATAAACCAATCAGGATGCGAGCAGGTTTGAGTTCGCGATCGCCAATCTCATCAATATCAATTTTAGCTAGTTCTGCCAAAGAGTCTTCTGCCACATCCGAAGCATCTTCCAAGTTGTTCGCTACTGACTCTGGTAAGATGGGCATCAACACTGCTACTGTTTTCCGCCGCAGCAGAGTTTCCGCATCCCGCAGCAATTCTAATGGCTTGGGAGTTGGGGGTTCGGCAAATTCTGGGTTTTCTGGGAGGGGTGGAGTAGTAACTTCCGGTTCAAGATCCATCAGTACCTCATTGCGAATTGATTCACAGCCTTTTTTAAGTCTATGCAATTTAACAGTAAGTGTGCATTTTCCCATCCCCTATGCAATTTAATCTTGGCTGCCAATTAACTTATAGCGTTATTCAACCCAGCACCTTCATTTTTAATATTGCTCCTGCTAGTAACGATTGTCAAACAATTCTGTCAGAACAACTGCAAATTACCCCGCAGTTGGATTTGGCAGAATATATTTCTCCTGTAGGTAATAGTCGCCTCTGGCGAATCAACGTACCAGAAGGGAAACTAGAAATTATCTATCAAGCTACAGTCAATTTGTTTAACTTCTATGACAATCCCCAAGAGATTGACGAAGTGGCTATTGCCAATCTGCCTATGGATGTCCTAGTCTATCTTTATCCCAGCCGTTATTGCCAATCCAATCGATTATGGAACTTTGTCCAAAGCGAATTTGGGGATTTGCCATCGGGGTACAGTCGCGTACAAGCTATTTGCCAGTGGATTAATTCTAAACTGGTTTATTTACCGGGTAGTAGCAATGTTCAAACTTCTGCCTATGATACTCTAGTAGAGCGAAATGGCATTTGTCGGGACTTTGCCCATTTGGGGATTGCCTTGTGTCGAGCCTTAAATATTCCGGCGCGATTCGTGTCTGGCTATGCCTATAAATTAGAACCGCCAGATTTTCATGCTTGTTTTGAAGCTTTTTTAGGCGATCGCTGGTATATATTCGATCCTACTAAACCCTCATTGTCCAACAATTTGATCCGCATTGGTACGGGCAGAGATGCAGCAGATACTTCATTTACGACAATTTTTGGGCAGGTAAATCCGGAGCAAATGCAGGTTTTTGTCAAGTCGCTGGCATTAGAGGAAGTTAATCGAGAAAATTGGGCGATCGCCAATATTTAGATTATGACCTTTTTTGAATTTTGAATTGGAGCGAAGCGACTTGGCTGAATCAGGCAAAAACGATCCTTCCGTAACTGTCGTTATTACTCGTCTGGTTAAACCGGGCTGTCAAGCTGAATTTGAAGACTTTCTCAAAGGAGTTTCGGCAGCTTGTATGGAATTTCCGGGACATTTGGGAACGACTATTTTCCGTCCGACTAATCCCCTGGATTTAGAATATCGCATCATCTTTAAATTCGATCGTCTTAGCCATCTTCGCCGTTGGGAACAATCGGAAACTCGACAACAGTGGTTTGCAGTGGCAGAAAAATTAACCCAAAGTCCACCCCAAATTGAGATTATCAATGGTTTAGAAACTTGGTTAGAGTTGCCCAATCAAACCGTTGCGCCACCTAAATATAAAATGGCAATTATTAGCTGGCTGGTAGTTTTCCCGCTAATTGCGGTCATTTCGACAGCTTTGGGAGCATTTCCCACTGAATTTCATCCCCTCCTAAAAACCTTAATTATTACCGCTATTTCCGCTCCCACCATGACGTATTTATTTATGCCTAAAATGACTCAACTATTTGCCAAATGGCTGCATTCAAAATAGTGAAATTGAGCAAGTGTAGAAGTTTTGTTACGCTAACTCTAACATACCCTATCCCTAAAATCCTTCTCCTTCCAATTCTCGCTTTTCTAAACTTTCAATTAATTGCAATCCCCTAGGATCGCCAACTTTTAATAATGCGGCTTTAGCATCTTCGCGCACGCCCAGATCTTTGTCTTCTTCCAAAGCTTCAATTAAGCCGTCAATAGCTCCGGCATAAACTATATTTGACGGTAATTCCCGGGCTAATTGTCCCAAAGACCAGGCACAGTTACTTCGCACGGCGGCAACAGAATCTTGAATCAGGGCTTCAATCAGCGGTGGAATCGCGGCAATCACGGCATCGTAACCTAAACCCGCCATTTGCGCTAAACCGCTCGCCGCCCAGAGCCGGACAGCAGGTATATCATTTTTCAAGGCATCTGTCAAGGGAAATAAGGAACGGCGATCGCGACAATTTCCCAAAGCCCAAACCGCCCCTTTGCGGACATAACCATTTAAATCCCGATCTAGTTGGGAAATCAAGGGTTCCACTGCCGCCGGACTGGGATTTCTGCCCAAGGAATATGCCGCGCTCACTCGCACCAAGGGGCAAGTATCGGAGAGTAGCTGAATTAGTTGGGGAATCGCTCGGCTGTCTTGCAATTCGCAGAAGGCGCGGGTGGCGAGCATCCGCTGTTGGACATCGGGAGCTTTTAACAGCAATAGCATTTCTTCTGGATCTGGCTTGGCAGCTTCAGGAAAATCCACATCCAGGGGATCGGTGTCGTTGAGGTCGTTATCTAGTTCCGCCTCAAAGTCAATGGCAATTAGTTCGTCTTCGTCTTCCATATCCGATCGATTATAAGACAAGCCTGGGAGATTGAAAACTCAGCGTCTTTAGACCTGAGAGTGTCAACTCACCTTTGCAAAGGTTTTACCATCCACAAAGATTGAGTTTGATACCCTAGGCGAGAATAAAGATTCAAGGCAGGTTGGTTGTGGGGAAAAACTTGCAAACCCAGTTGGCGATCGCCCCTTGCCATCGCCCAATCCTCAGCCTGCCGCATCAGTGCCTTGCCAATCCCCTGCTGACGGCAATGGGGGACGACATAGAGCAGGAAAATATAGGCATAGCGATCGCCTATTACCTGATCGATCGCATTTCCCAACCACAAGCAACCCACCGGAGAATTGCGAGTTGGGGATTTTGTCAAGTCGGGGGGGGATACTTCCACCCACCAAAGAGGGGTTTCTGGAGAAAACAAGCGATCGACAGTCAACGCTAAATGAGTAAAATTATGTTCTGGAAACAGTTCTTGGTAAGTTAATTGGACAAACTTCACCAATAGCGATCGCTCCAGTCCCGAACTCATCCGCAGTTGATACCCTGATGGTAACTGAATAGACATTGGGGCAACGACAGCACCTTAATTCACCATGCCAAATTAATTGAAATTACCGCCGGGGGCAGTTCTGCCTGAGACAATGGGGGATTAATTTCCTCCATCGGGGCTGGTGCTGCCATATCAGCAGGCAAAAAACTCCGGACGCTGACAGCCAGCAAAGCCACTAAGAAGACCAGCAAGATTAAAAACGGAGCCACATACTGACGCAAGAAGACCATAACAATATCTCAAATCAAAATCAACTGCTTCCTAGTAGTAGTGGACTGTTTCAGCTAAAATGGGGCAATAGATTCTACCGATTCCTCTTCCTCAAACACGGGATAAAGATGTTTCAGTTTGACTCGGGCATCGGAGGTGGAAAAACGCCAGATTACCTTCGATGCAGTCTGATTCCGCTCTTTTTGCCATGACTTTAACTCAGAATTCAGTTCTTCAACCGTAGGAATTCTTCTATCTAAACATTGCGCTGAGAGAACACTTAGTTCAATTTCTGCAACATTCAACCAACTGCCATTTCGTGGGGTATGATAAATTTCTAGTCGTCTGGCTAAACGGTGAGCTTCTGGAGCCGGAAAAGCTTCATAAAGAGACGCAATGTTATGAGTGTTCAGGTTATCGCAGACTAACTTGACTTTTCGAGCCAATGGATAGTCCACATCTAATAATTGACGGACTTCTTCTGCCCAATCTAAACGAGTGCGACTGTCTCGGTTACTTACCCTTCTCCATCCTCGATGGGGGTCAAAAAACATGAATAAAGCTTGCACTCCTTCACGGGTATAGTGATAGTCTTCTTTTTTGTCTTGTCCTGGTTGCATAGGTATGGGTGAGTAAAGATGTCCCAGTAGTTGTTTAGAGGCTTCATCCATGGCGATTAAAGGTTCTTCTTCACAAGGCTGACTGTTATATAAGTCAAGGATGACTTCCATCTGGGCTACAAATCTGGCTAAATCCCGTTCGGGAATACAAAATCTCTCGGTTCTCCAGGGGCGTAATTGGTTTTTTTTAGCGTCCGCCACACCGTTGAGCAGGAAATCTCAGTGATTATTTGTCTTTGTTTGAGTTCCGAGGTTAATAGTCTGATTGTCCACTCGGCTCTGCCAGATGGTGGTTCTGAACAACACAGGGCAATGATTTGGGCTTCGCTGACTCCATCGACTTTTGGAGGAGTGGGGGGAGTTTTTCTGGGTTTCCGCTCCAGGGCTGGTTTTTCGCCTTTTTGAAGGAATCTTTGACGAATCCTGCCGACTGTGTTCCTATGCACTTGTAAAGCTTCGCCAATTTCTTCATCTTTCCATGAACGATGCGCTTGTTCCCCTTCATCGCACATCAAGAGAATACGAGCGTGTAGGATTTTCTTGGCGCTGGCATAGCCATTACGACTGATTTTTTCTAGGTTTTCTTTTTGTTCCACTGTTAGATGGACTTTATCTCGCCGACCTCTTCCCATTTCGATGTCCTCAGCTTGGCTGATCTATTGCACTATTTTAGCTGAAACAGTCCAGTAGGGTGTGTTAGCGCAGCGTAACGCACCATAAACGCTATATCTGGAGTGACTGCGTAAGTCCTGGGGAAGAGGGAATAGGAGAGGGAATGGGGAATAATTAACAAAAAATACCCTAGGGGGGTATTTTTTGTTATGATATTTTGAGATAAGTGAAAATAAGTAAAGAATATTAAAATGACCTTGGTTAAAAATACTTTGTCCCCATTTGCCCGTCCAATGGCTTCCAGCTACCCAAATCAGATTGCCATTGAAGCCGCTCCCTTGTGCTTGTCCCTAGAACCAGCGGCAAAACCCAATAGTAAGTCAGTTCGCCAACAATGGCTGGTGTTTACCGCCGCCGCGCTGCTAGTTTCAGTGCCAGTCTTTCTGCAAGCCCCGTTAGTCCGACAATTACCTTTGCTCAGTCTAGTGATGACTCTAGGCTGGCTGGGACTAGGTTGGGCATTGATGTCTCGCCGCTCCACAGAAGTTTGGGGTGACTTGCTGATAGGTTTCAGTTGGAGTTGGTTCGCTGGTTCCATTTATTGGGGCTGGTTTCGCTGGGAACCTCTCATCCACTTGCCGATTGAATCTATCTGCCTGCCTTTGGCTTTTTGGTGTCTGTGGCGCAGGTGGGGGCTAGTTGGTAGTATGTTTTATCTTGGCTCCCTATTAGGAACAGCAGTAACAGATTTATACTTCTTCTTAACAGGGTTAATTCCTCATTGGCGACAGCTAATGCTAGTCGAGCCAGAACTGGCAAGACCAATTTTTCAGCAATGCCTCATCCAAATTAAAACCTTTTGGGGTGCGGGATGGGCTGCCGTTCTGGTGGCAATTTTGTTAGGGATAGGCTTTTTATCCTTGCGTTCTGGTCAGTTATGCTGGTGGGCTTTTGGAGGGGCGGTATTAAGCACTATTCTGGTAGATAGCTTATTTTGGCTAGCTGCCTCAATAGCTTAAACAAAATTAGATAACATTAGTTAGCTAACTACTTTGCCCGATCCTTTGATGCTTGGTCAGAAGACGGCTACACTGGTGGAGATTTGGTACAGTATGAGGATAATTTTTTAGGATTTAGGCAAATTCTGCCATTAACCGCTATATCTAGGGGCAAATGTGTCTCTACCATCTATAGAGGTTATCTGTAAGTCCTGATTTTGTTGGCATGACTGATGGATGCTAGACCCTTCTGCCTTCTAAATTCCCAATTCCCTCAATCCTAGATAATTCTAGAGATGGGTTGCGGAATCATTTTGCCACCAGCAGAAGTCTTTCTAGAAATCCCAGGCTGCCAATTATTTCTATCTCTGGCACAAAAACCAATCCTAATTTAGTTAAGCTTGTTTGTGGCAACTCAAATTAATCAACAGAGCGATCGGAAACGGCAAATTTGCTGATTTCTGGGGGCAAAAATGTGGTTTTTAACGATCTGTAAAGCTGCTGCACAAGGAGTCTATGGTGGTAACGTTGCGACCCACTCCTTATCTCGTCCTTAAAACGGAGTCTGGCAACCGCTATCTGCCGTTGGTGGGTAGTAACTGTTGGACGGTAGGCCGGAGCGACGACAACAATTTGGTGTTGTCGGATCGCTGGATTTCTCGTAACCATGCGATGTTGCAGTGTACGGAAACAGGGGAGTTTTATTTAATTGATTTAGGTAGTCGGAATGGTTCTTTTGTCAATAGTCGTCGGGTGAGTATTCCGGTGACAATTCGTAATGGCGATCGCATCACTTTTGGGCAAACGGACTTAGAGTTTCACTGTCCGGCTGGCAGCCGTTCTCAGCAAGTGGAAGAGCCAGAAGACAATGAGACGATGACATCAACTCTGCACGTCCGCCGCTTGATGTCGGTAATGGTGGTGGATATCCGTGATTTTACTGTATTAACTCGGCAATTGGATGAAAAAATTCTGTCGGCAGTGATTGGCAGTTGGTTTCGGCACGCCGGCAATATTATTCGGGATTATGGCAGTTGGGTAGATAAATATATTGGCGATGCGGTGATGGCAATTTGGTTCCACGGCTCTAAGGGGGTGAGCAATGAGGAAGCCCTAAATATTTTAAAGGCTCTCAGCGCTCTACACGAAATGACTATGGAGTTGAGCAACCAAAATCCCCTGCCCTTTCCGCTGCGAATTGGGGCGGGAATTAATACTGGCTATGCGATGGTGGGAAATACTGGTAGTGGCGATCGCCCTGACTATACAGCTATTGGCGATACTGTCAATGCGGCTTTTCGCTTAGAGTCGGCAACCAAACAGGTGAAGCGAGATATTGCTTTGGGAGAGGATACCTATAAATATCTTCTGCAATTGGGGATTAAGGATACTCAGTTTACCCAGGCTACTGTCAATCTCAAGGGCTACGAAGTGCCAACGGTCACTTATACGGCTAATTTCGCCGATTTAGACCGTTTTCTGCAAGAGGTAACTACCCAGGTTGGGTTGCCCAGAAATTAAAAGAGGGAACAGGGAACAGGGAACAGGGAACAGGGAATAGGGAATAGGGAACAGGGAACAGGGAACGGGGAACAGGGAACGGGGAGAGGAAATAGGGAGAGGAAATAGGGAGTAGGGAATAGGGGGGAGAGGAAATAGGGAGTAGGGAATAGGGGGTAGAAGGAGTAGGGAATAGGGATTGGGGAATTAAGGGATTGGGGAATTAAGGAATTGGGAGTTCTAGGCGGAGGTGGAAGACTTCGGCAAAGGAGAGGGCAACTTGCTGACGGACTTGGGTAAGGGTAATTTCGGGGATAAATTGGGCAAGACTGCCGACGGGTTTGTTGGTGATGCCGCAGGGGATAATTTGCTGGAAGCCAGAAAGATCGGGACAAACGTTGAGGGCAAAGCCGTGCATGGTAATCCAGCGACTGACTTTGATGCCAATGGCGGCAACTTTGCAGCCTTCTAACCAAACGCCAGTTAATCCGGGAATGCGATCGCCCTTTAATCCCCAAGCTGCTAAGGTTTGAATGATGACTTCTTCTAGTTGGCGCAGATACCAGTGCAAATCTTGCTGATGGTAGCGCAAATTTAAAATTGGGTAGCCCACCAGTTGTCCGGGACAATGGTAAGTAACTTCTCCTCCCCGCTCGACTCGACAGACTTCCCAGTTAGTTTGCTCTAGATCGAATTTGAGGAATTTTAAGCTGGCTCCTTGTCCCAAGGTATAAACTGGGGGGTGTTCCAACAAAATTAGCACATCATCTAGGTCGGGTTGGCGGAGGCGTTCGGCAACCAATAACTTTTGGGTTTCCCAGGCGACTGTGTAGGGAACCAATCCTTGATGGTAGAGCCAGCACCTGCGAGAGCTTGAAATTCGGTCTATCACGCTATTTTCCTTAATAACTGCGATCGCGTCCAAAATCAAGGGGACTTTTGCTGATATTTCGCTTAAAATTGAATTAAGCAAATCAAGAAATGTCAAGGGATGCAAAAGATTTTGAAGACAAAGTAAATGCTTCAGTATTCCTCCCTACAAAGTGCTACTGTTTAAGATATATCCTTTGGCATAGAGCTATTCCAAGTTTTAGCTCTGGTAACACCCGATTAACACTATCGGAGTTGTAGCCTAGACAAAGGGACGATAGTGAAGACAAAAAGTAACAATTCTTGTCCAATTTTTCTCTTCTACCAAATTTAGCAGCAGGGCAAATTTGACCTGCATCGGATAGAGTATTCAGCGGGAGAACGATGATATGAAGCTAGTTATTCATGGCAAAAATATTGAAATCACCGATGCCATTCGCGAGTATGTAAATCAAAAGATTGAAAAAGCGGTGAGCCATTTCCAAAGTTTAACTACGGAAGTGGATGTGCATCTTTCGGTAGCACGCAAAAAGCAAGCAGCAGAAGTAACCATCTATGCCAATGGTACGGTGATCCGCGCTGAAGAAAGAAACGATAATCTATATTCCAGTATTGACTTGGTTGCGGATAAAATTTCCCGGCAACTGCGGAAATACAAAGAAAAACGGTTAGACCAAAATCATGCCCCAGTAAAAACGGGTGTTGCCGTAGAAGCGGAACCAGTAGCAGCGAATTTAATTGGCGATCGCGCTCCCGAACTACCCAGCGAAGTTATCCGGACGAAATACTTCGCTATGCCGCCAATGACAGTAGCAGAAGCCCTGGAACAACTGCAATTAATTGACCACGATTTCTATATGTTTTGCAATGCCGAAACCGGAGAAATCAATGTGATTTACGAACGGAATCACCACGGTGGTTATGGCGTAATTCAACCCCGCCATCCGAATGGACAAGCAGCGGCGAAAAATGGGAAAGCGGCGATAGCGCTAGAGCGCTCGCAGAGCTTCGCATCTCCGGAAAAATCTGGAGTTCACAAAGCTTAAATAGGGAATAGGGAATAGGGAATAGGGAACAGGGAACAGGGAACAGGGAACAGGGAACAGGCAGTAAATATGCTACCAACTCTGTATTTGACTGGTCAATTCCACTATTGCCTGTTTCCTCAGTAGAGACGTTCCGGTGGAACGTCTCCCAGATCTCTCCAAGCAAGTGAATTAGCTTAGAAGGGCTACTACCACAACGGTTGTAGTCTTAAGTTGAATCTAATCAACTTTTGGTTTAACTGGGGTGCAAGGATTCGAACCTCGGAATGGCTGGACCAAAACCAGCTGCCTTACCACTTGGCGACACCCCATTGACTGTGCCTTTATTAGTTTAACTACAACACCCCCAAGTTTGTCAACTATGTATGGAAAAAATTTTTAACAACGGAACGGGCAACAATGGAGTTTAACAGTCAAAGACAGAGTTAGAGCCGATTTGTCCCCAATTCCCCAATTCCCTCATTCCCTCTCCTCCCCCCTATTCCCTATTCCCTCTCTTCCCTATTCCCTCTCTTCCCTATTGCCTATTCCCTCTCTTCCCTATTCCCTCTCTTCCCTATTGCCTATTCCCTCTCTTCCCTATTCCCTATTCCCTCTCTTCCCTATTCCCTGTTCC
>CAKZHE010000006.1 GCA_936920195.1 uncultured cyanobacterium
TATAATCGAAATTACAATCCATACATACCTTATACACTAAATCAATATAATAACAACTATTCGATAAACACCAACCCTACAACACCATCCCCATTACACCTATCCCCATTCCCTCTCCCCCTCTGTTCCCTCTCCCCTAAATAGCCTGAAACTCCCCTAAAATCCTCACCTCTGGTTCTAAGCATAAAGACCAATGGCGCTCCACTTGCTGCTGAACGTACCTAATCAGTTGAAAAATTTCGCTGGCTTTGGCACCGCCGCAATTAAGAATAAAATTAGCATGGCGCTGGGCAACTTGCGCCCCCCCAATTTGGTAGCCTTTCAGTCCTGTTTGTTCAATCAGCCAGCCAGCGGTTTGGGGTCCTGGATTGCGAAAGACACTACCGCAACTGGGTAAGTGATAGGGTTGGGTAGTTTTACGATGTTCCAGGTGAGTATTCGTGGCAGCTAGCACCTTAGCAGGATCGGCTCCGGGGCGCAATTGAAAAGTAGCTTGGGAAACTAAGCGATCGCTCCCTTGTAAATCTGAAGTCCGATAGCGATAGCCCAATTGTTTTTTGGTTAAAATCTCTTCCTGACCATTCGGCAATAATACCCTAGCGCTGACCAGAATATCTGCCGCACAACTTTGGTGCGCCCCGGCATTCATCACCACTGCCCCTCCTACTGTTCCGGGAATGCCCACCGCCCATTCCAAGCCTTCCCAACCCCGTTCGGCAGCCTGCCAAGCTAGACGGGGGAGGGGTTCCCCTGCGCCTACCGTAACTCGACCAGTATCGGGGTCAAAATAGGATTGTCGCAGATGGCGAGTCCCAATTACCAGTCCCGGCAAACCGCGATCGCTAATCAATAAATTCGAGCCAGCCCCCAACAAAGAAATAGCCATTTCTCGGTTCCTTGCCCACTCTAAACTGGCTTGTAAATCCTCCGTATTGTGAGGAGCCACATACCATTCCGCCGGACCGCCCACTCGAAATGAAGTCAGAGTTGCCAAAGATACCTGGGGACGAACCAGACATTGAGTTCCTGGCAAATAAAATTTTTCTTTGAAAATACTTGGTTGTGTAGAAGCGTCGAGAACGCTAGGGGGATTGTAGGAAAGAGTCATAAAACTACACGCTGTTAAATGCCAATTCTGCCACGTTACAAAATCTAGAAAAGGTCAGATCCGATTCCGATTCGGTTGCTTACTTTTTACTCCCTGAAGGTTCAGGGGATTGGTAAAAAGCGATCGCTTCTGGAATCACCTGATTTAAGTTACCCGCTCCCAGAAAAATTGCCAAATCCCCCGGTTGGAGAATTTCCGCCAGCAAATGCTTAATTGCTGGTAGGGAGGGGCGGTAAAACACCCTAGCATGATGATTAGCCACTAAGTCAGCTAATTGCTGCCCGCTAATTTTTCCCAAGTCTGGTTCGCCAGCACTGTAGATATCCGCCAACACCACAATGTCCGCATCTTGAAAACATTGGGCAAATTCTGACAAAAAGGCGAGAGTGCGGCTGTAGCGATGGGGCTGAAAGATTGCCACCACCCGTCTGTTTGATTTTGAAGTTGCACCGTTGCCGTTGGCAAGGGGGAGCGAAACGGGGGGGAATTGGGGGCTATCTGCCAAAATTTGCAAGCGAGCCGATGACAAAGTAGCCCGAACTTCGCTAGGGTGGTGGGCGTAATCATCAATAAAAGAGATGCCATTGGCTTCTCCCCGCAACTCAAATCGCCGCCGCGCCCCTTCAAATTTGGCTGCACCGCTGGCAATAGTGGCAAAATCCAAACCTAGTTGCCTACCCACTACCACCGCAGCCAGGGCATTGCTGAGATTGTGCTGGCCTAAAAGTTTTAAATTTAGATATCCCAGGACTTCCCCTCGTTCCCAAACCCTAGCAGTAGTTCCTGTAGCCCGATACTCCACTTCATCCACCGTATAGTCGGCTCCCGTCTCTGGGTGCAAACTGTAGGTGAGTTTGGGTTGCAGGCGATCGCGTACTGTTGGACAATCAATACAACCGACCAAAACTTGACAGCGCGATTCAAAAGTTTGAAAAGTAGTAATTACTTCCTCTAAATTCTGGTAGTGGTCGGGATGGTCTAGTTCAATATTGGTGACTACACCAATCGTTGCCGATAGCTTCACCAGAGAGCCATCCGACTCATCCGCCTCCGCCACCAAATAACGTCCTTGTCCCAAACGAGCATTGCCTTCCCAGGCATTCACCTCACCGCCAACCACAATCGTTGGGTCTAACCCCGCTGCCAGGAGAATATAACCAATTAAACTGCTAGTGGTAGTTTTGCCATGAGTGCCAGCCACAGCAATACTTTGGTAATCTTGAATCAAAGCCGCCAGCAAATCCGAACGGTGAAAAATTGGACAGCCCAAATCCACTGCTGCCTGATACTCAGAATTGCCAGTATTAATTGCCGTTGAGCAAATTACCTGGGGCAAGTTGGCCGCTTTGGTTGCAGTGCTGGTGCTGTGGGAACCATTGTAGCGGGCTGCCGTGTCTTCTAAAGCATTGCTGGCTGAGTAAACATTATTTTGGAAAAATTCAAAATTAGTGGCCTCTTGCCCCCGAAAGACATGAGCGCCAACTGCTTCTAACCGCTGAGTTATATGACTGGAACGAATATCAGAACCTGAAACTGGCAGCTTGCGCTTGGCTAGAACATAGGCAAGTGCTGACATTCCAATTCCACCAATACCAATGAAATGAAATGGCCTACCGTTTAAATCGACAGAATTCGGCATCTTAGCTCCTTACACACCACACCACACCAATTTGCACTAGATAACACGCGCTATCATATCAAGAATTGCTAATTCCCGATACTGTCCGGCTAAGATTTACAGGACTTTCCTCGCGTTCTCGAACTCACCACTCCCCCCTTCAGTTTAGCCAGATGTTATCTCATTTTTGGACTGACCGCTGGGGACTGTCCAGATGGTTTTTATCTTTACACCTCAAAATTGATTCTCGTTCCGGAAAATTCCCGGAAAACAGCAGAGGGAAGTTATCAGCAGGCTACCAGAGTTTTTCTGATTTGACAAAGATGCCGTACTGAGGAGCTAGGAGCCGGGAGTGGCAGAGCGCCAAAATCAAAGATATTTTTTCCCGCTGCCCTCCTCTTCCCCATTAACCACTTCCAGAACAAAAACCATTATCCGGTGTTCCCTTTGCGATATGATTGGGGTCATCGATAGGATTGTAGTGAGCTTGAAAACAGAGGGCAAGACGCAGTGATTAGAGTAGCGATCAACGGGTTTGGACGCATTGGGCGGAATTTCATGCGGTGCTGGCTGGGTCGAAAAAATAGCCATTTTGAAGTCGTCGCTATTAATGACACCTCTGACCCAAGAACTAATGCTCACCTGCTGAGATATGACTCAATGTTGGGTAAGTTCGATGCGGATATTAGTGCTGACGATAATTCTATTACCGTCAACGGTAAGACTGCTAAATGTACTTCCGACCGCAACCCAGAAAATTTACCCTGGAAAGATTGGGATATTGACCTAGTTATTGAATCAACTGGTGTCTTTACCAGCAAGGAAGGGGCATCTAAGCATTTAAAGGCGGGCGCGAAGAAAGTGATGATTACGGCTCCTGGCAAGGGAGACGACGGAACTTTTGTCGTGGGGGTGAACCATCAGGACTATGACCATCACAAGCACGTCATTCTCAGCAATGCTAGCTGTACGACTAACTGTTTAGCACCCATTGCCAAGGTAATTCACGAAAAATTCGAGATTATCAAAGGCACAATGACGACTACCCACAGCTATACTGGCGACCAACGGTTGCTGGATGCCAGTCATCGGGATCTCCGACGGGCAAGGGCAGCGGCACTAAATATTGTGCCAACTTCTACTGGTGCGGCTCAAGCAGTAGCTTTGGTGTTGCCAGATTTGAAGGGCAAGTTGAACGGGATTGCTTTGCGCGTGCCAACTCCCAACGTTTCTGTGGTGGACTTGGTGGTGCAGGTGGCGAAGCAAACTTTTACAGAAGAAGTTAACCAAGCTCTCAAGGAAGCTGCTGAAGGCCCATTGAAGGGCATTTTGGACTACTGCGAATTAGAGCTAGTTTCTTCTGACTTTCGCGCTACTGATGTTTCTTCGACTGTGGATTCTAAACTCACTTTGGTCATGGGCGGCGATTTGGTCAAGATCATCGCTTGGTATGACAATGAATGGGGTTACAGCCAACGGGTAGTCGATTTGGCTGAGATTATTGGTGAAAAATGGGTTGCTTAGTAATCAGGACTTACGCAACACCTCTATCAGTAGGGTGCGTATAGCCTGCGGCATGGCTTCGCTAAAGCGCCAGCGTAACGAACCAAGTCACTGTATAGGTCGTAGCTGCGTAAGTCCTAGTAATGTTGGAATCCCTGACTGAGGGTTAGTTTTTGGTCTCGATAGGTTCCAGAGCAATCAATTAACCACACTTCAGTTTCTTTAGTAATGGTTCCAATCATAGCGGCGCGATCGCCCAGTCGTTGAATTAACGGCTGGGCTTTTTCTATGGGCAGGCACAGGACTAATTCAAAGTCTTCTCCCCCATATAATGTCCATTCCAGGGCTTTTTCCGGGGCAACTAATTGATTTAAGGCAGGGGGAAGGGGGAGCAACTGGCGTTCAATTTTGGCTCCTACTCGGCTGCACCGACAGATTTGCAATACGGCATCGGCTAATCCATCGCTGCTATCCATTCCTGCCAGATGGCAGGGGGAAAAACCCCAGATTTCTTGCAAAATTGGTAAAACGTCTAGGCGAGGTTGGGGACGTTGGTGCGCTTTAATCAAATAATCCCGTGCCGATGGGGGGAGATTTTGCCCGATTTCGGGATGGAGTAATAATTCTAACCCGGCTCTAGAAGCCCCATGTACTCCTGTCACCACGATCGCATCTCCAGGTAAGGCAGTAGCACGTTGAATTACCTGATGGGGGGAAATTTCTCCGCAGGCGGTAATGGCAATGGTGATGGTGGGCGATCTGGTAATATCTCCACCGACAATTGGTGTATGGTATGGTTGCAAGCAACTGGTTAGTCCTTGGTAAAGTTGCTCTACCCAACTGACAGCTAATTCCCCCGGCAAGCTTAAACCAACAGTAATTCCCAGGGGGGATGCGCCCATGGCTGCTAAATCGGATAAATTGGCAGCAGCGGCTCGCCAACCGACATCGAAGGGGGAGGTAGTGCGATCGCTAAAATGCACTCCATCTACTAATATATCTGTGGTGACAACTAGGGATTTCCCCGGTGTCATGGCTAAAATAGCAGCATCATCCCCCACAATTTCCGAGGGACAAAATTGCTGCAATTTGATTAATAAACCTTGTTCGCCAATATCCCTAATGTTTACCATTTAACTCAAATCGGCTCCTTCGGTGGGAGGATGTCAACCGCTCCCGTCACCGATGATTATTGAGAGTGAGCGATCGCGCTGGGCTTGAGCAAAAGTTATGAGCCTCCCTAATTAGAAATATTTCTGTGAATTTTTAAGCAGGTTTTAATTTCATTTCAAGTTGTTAAAGACAGGATTCCTTTAGGCTATAGGGGTAAGGAATGAATCTAATCATAGGAGTTGGGGAGCAAAAGCAGCCTCAAGCCTCAAATGCTGCTGAAAATTTGACTGCAATCTGGCAGCTATTAACCCTCATTCAAGCAGATACAAGTTTAGTTTCAGAGTTGAGCCAATCATTTGCCCAGAGTCAATTTCAGCTAGGCGATCGCCTACTTAACTATACAGTTCCAAGCGCCTTGGATGCAACGATTGATTCCGCACAAAGCGATCGCCATTTATACTTGGTTTCTCAAGGTCGAGTGCGATTGTTGGGCTTTGATATTGCCCAGCAAAGGGATGTTTCCAGCTTGGTATTGGAAGTGGGGGATACTTTTGGTCTAGATGAACTATTCGATCCCCATGCTCAAGCTTACCGAGCGATCGCTGCTAGTGACGGTGAAATAGCTCAAATCCCGATTAGTCAACTCAGCCATTGGTTAAAACAACTACCTGAACTGGAAGAACACCTCCGCTCAACAGTAGCTCATCGCCAGCGCCAAATATTCTTCAAAACTTGTACCGATGGGCGACAGTTAACCAGTCATCAACTCAAGCAACTACAACCTTATCTAGTCGAACGACAAATTACCAGCGGACAGTCCCTTGCCGCAGTTACCCCTAGTAGCGCCGGACGCTTTTGGCTGCGACGCGGTGAAATTTACCAACCCCAAAATGCAGTCAGCATAACTTCTCCGGGGGTCAGTTGGGGCTATCCAGAAACAACTCCACCTGATTGGATGGCTCAAACTGATTTATGGGTATATCAACTGAGCAGGGAAAATTGGTCAGCTGCCGCCGCGATCGCCCCAGCCTACTTTAGCAGCGATCGCGCTGGATCTCAGAACGGACATAAAGTGATTGCTGACAGCAGAAAGGGAGTGGAGAAAAGGAAAATTTCCCCCAGCCCCAGTTCCCAAAAGTCCAGATCTCCATCTATTGTTTTTCCCAAACCAGCTACTCGTCGCCTATTAGATTTTTTTGCCCGCTATCCCTTCATTGCACAGCAAAGCGCTACCGATTGCGGCGCTACCTGTTTGGCGATGATTGGTCAATATTGGGGAAAACGATTTAGCCTCAACTTGCTACGAAATCTAACTGGCGTAGGTCGTACTGGTGCTTCCTTGAAAGGATTAGCCAAAGCCGCAGAAAGCTTAGGATTTCAGGCTCGACCCGTGCGAGCCTCCCTAAGTCGTTTAGTCGAGCAAGAAAACCCGTGGATCGCCCACTGGGAAGGAGATCACTATGTAGTTGTCTATCAGTGTCGGGGCGATTGGGCAAAGCCCAGCGCCAAGGGCGATCGCATCCTGATATCCGATCCAGCTATGGGCAAACGCTCCCTATCTCGCTCAGAATTTCTGGCTAGCTGGACAGGATACGCCTTGCTACTGGAACCCACCCAGCAACTGCAAGCTGCCCAAACCCCCAAAATCTCTCTGGGTCAATTCTTAGATGCCCTTTGGCCTTACCGTCACCTGATTGGGCAAATTATCTTTGCCTCCCTACTGATCCAGCTTTTTGGGATTGTCAGCCCCCTATTTACCCAAATAATTCTCGATCAAGTCGTCGTCAACAAAAGCCTTACTGCCTTAAATGTCTTTGCCTTGGGATTGCTCCTATTTGGCGTTTGGGGCATTGCGGCCAGTAGCATTCGCCAATATCTGCTCTACTACTTCTCTAACCGCTTTGACCTAACTTTGATTGGCGGCTTTATCAGTCATACCCTCAGACTGCCCCTGAAGTTTTTTGAATCTCGCCGCGTCGGTGATATCATCACCCGCGTTCAGGAAAACCAGAAAATTCAGCAGTTTCTCGTCCGTCACGTAGTTATAACTTGGTTAGATCTGCTGATGGGAGCAGCCTATTTGGGTTTGATGCTGTATTACAACTGGCAACTTACCCTCCTCGTACTAGGGTTGATTCCCCCCATCGCCATTTTGACTCTAGTGGCGACTCCCTTCCTCCGCCGGATATCGCGGGAAATCTTTAAGGAAACCGCAGAACAAAACTCCCTGCTAGTGGAAATGCTGACTGGCATTGCTACCGTCAAAGCTGCTGCCGCAGAACAAGAGGTACGCTGGCGGTGGGAAGACCACTTTACTAGCTCTTTGAATGCTGGGTTTCGGGGGCAGAAATTGGGGATTATTTTGCAATCAATCAGTGGGCTGATTAATACTGTTGGCAGTACGGCTTTACTTTGGTATGGTGCGACGTTGGTGATTCAAGATCAACTCACCATTGGTCAGTTTGTGGCTTTCAATATGATGATTGGCAAGGTAATCGCTCCATTTTTATCCCTGGTAGACCTTTGGGATGAATTGCAAGAAGTTGTAATTTCAGTCGAACGACTCAATGATGTCTTTGAGGCTAAACCAGAAGAAAGTCCCGGCAACCCGATGCTGGTGCTGCCAACCTTGCAGGGGGTAGTGCGGGTTGAGAATGTGACTTTTCGCTACAACTTGGAAGAGGAACGGAATACTCTCCAGAATATTACTTTTGAAGCGCAGGTTGGGCAAACGATCGCGATTGTTGGTCGCAGCGGTTCGGGTAAAAGCACTTTAGTCCGGTTATTGCAGAGTCTCTACCATCCCGACAGCGGGCGGATTTTGATGGATGGACACGATATCCGTCATATCTCGCCGCAATCTTTGCGAAGTCAAATGGGGGTAGTACCGCAGGAGTGTTTTTTGTTTTCTGGAACTATTTTGGAAAATATCACTCTGTATCGTTCTGAATTCACCCTGGAGCAAGTAATTGAGGTGGCTAAACTAGCTGAGGCGCATGGGTTTATTCAAGATTTACCCTTGGGATACAACACAAAGGTGGGGGAACGGGGTTCATCTTTATCTGGGGGACAGCGGCAGCGAATAGCGATCGCTCGCGCTCTATTAGGTAATCCTCGGATCTTGGTGCTGGATGAGGCCACAAGTTCTCTAGATACGGAATCGGAACGGCGATTTCAGCAAAATCTAGAGCGGTTGGTGCGCGATCGCACTACCTTTATTATTGCCCATCGCCTTTCGACGGTACGAAATGCAGATTCGATTCTAGTTCTAGACCGAGGCATTTTACTGGAGTGCGGTACTCACACTGAACTGATGGCAACGGGAGGTCTTTATTACCACTTGGCGCAGCAACAATTAGATCTATAAATACCTCCCGATGCTGCTGCGCTTGAAACAGGAGGAAGAGTTTGACACTCTCAGGTCTAAAGACACTGAAAGTCTCAAAAACCGCCAGATATACGAGCGCAAAGCCTTGTGCTAGATATAGGCTGCATTGTGTAAGTCCTATAGCAACAATCTTCAGGTGTATATTGAAAGGTAAATAGTTCTGTTTAAAACCTCTAAAAAGATATCAATTAAAGTATCAATATTTACAGAAAAAACCTTCATTATCAATCTTGGGGCAGAGTGATTTACGGTAGTGATT
Source organism: uncultured cyanobacterium (assembly GCA_936920195.1). GTDB lineage: Bacteria > Cyanobacteriota > Cyanobacteriia > Cyanobacteriales > FACHB-T130 > CAKZHE01. The sequence continues at coordinate 8,990 of CAKZHE010000006.1, forward strand.
AAATCAGAATTTAAACAGTTCTAATTTTGGGGCAGGACTATGCAAAGACCCCTCAGATAAATTCGGATATTAATATCAAAAATTTAGTTGGAAGAAGATGGTAATCTTGAATCCGAACCCATTAGCCTCAAATCCAGAGATTAACAGCCAGACAGCGGATACAGAATTGTCTGCTAACCACTGGTCTCCATCTTTGCAACACGTACTGGATAGGCCAGCAGCTACTTTGCCGTTGCGACTAATGTTAGGGGGAATGGTTTTCTCTCTTGCCTTTGTTGTTTGGGCATGGTTGGGACAAATTGAAGAAGTTGGTCATGCCACAGGTCAGCTGGTTCCGAGGGGCGAGGTTTACAAAATTCATCCGGTGGAGTTAGGCAAAGTAGCTAGTGTTGATGTCAAGGAAGGCGAACGAGTAAAAGCTGGACAGGTACTGGTTAAATTAGACACGCAATTGGCGGCTAGTGAAGTCCTGCGCTTGGAGCAAATATTGGTAGGTTACAAAACTGAGTCTAGCCAAAAGCAAATTCTGCTAGAGAAATCCCGTTTAGAAGCGCAGACTCGCGGAGCGATCGCCCTAGCGGATCGTCAAGCACAGACAGTCGCGATCGCGCAAGCCAGTGCCAAGGCGCAAGGACAGAAATCTGCGATCGCTCAAGTTCGAGCCAAGATGGTTGCTACTAACTCCTTACTAACTCAACTACAGAGCGATGCCCAAACCCATCAAGAAAGACTTAACAGGCTAAAACCGTTGCTCTCTCAAGGGGCGATTTCTCAAGAAAATATCTTTCAAGCCGATCAAACTTTACGCGATCGCCAGCGCAGTATTACCCAAAGTCAAGGCGAACTTCAGCAAGCCGCCGCTGAAACAGAACACTCCCAAGCCGATTTCTCCTCAGCTTTAGCAGAATCACAACGACTTCAAGCCGAGCTAAATCGGAAACAAGCCGAGGGACAAATGGCTCAGTTAGAGACACAGCAGCGAATTCAGCAACTAGAAGTTGAATTTACCCAGATTAAAGCCAAAATAACTGAAACTAAAAATCTGCTCAACAGCGCCCAGGAAAAGCTCAAACAGAGATCCCTCTATGCACCCATAGATGGTGTGGTGTCATCCCTCAACGTCCGCAATCCGGGCGAAGTCATGCAACCCGGACAAACTATTGCAGAAATAGCTCCCGAAGATGCACCCCTCGTTCTCTTAGCCAAATTGCCCAACCGGGAAGCTGGCTTCATCAAAACGGGTATGGCAGTGAAAGTCAAATTAGATGCCTACCCCTATCAGGATTACGGCATTGTGGAAGGCAAAGTTGCCTCTATCTCCCCCGATACCAAACTGGACGAGCGACTAGGAATAGTGTATCGAGTTGAAGTAGTGCTAAGTCGCAACCATATTAATGCCAATCGCCAGATCCTTCAGTTAAAAACAGGCGCGACAGGCACAGCCGATATTATCATTCGCCGTCGCCGCATTGTTGATGTCTTGCTAGAGCCGATCGCAAAACTACAAAAAGGAGGTTTGAACTGAGCGGTTCAGACAAATATTCCATCGGTAAGGATGCCCTATTCCCTATTCCACCACTTTAAAGCAGGAGAATCACACTTTATGAATTCAAAAATACCTTATACCAATATGAATCTTGAGCAGGCGATGAACCGGGAACAGTTTACCCAGCTTGTTGATGCAATTCTTGAAGGTAAGTACTCTTGGGCTTGTGTATTAATCTTGCGTGCCGCTAGTTACAATCCGCTCCACTACATCCCCTACCGCACTTACAATCGCTTGATGAAAGAAAACTGCCAAATTGGCAACCAGAGTAAAAATAAAACAGATAGTATCAATACGGACAAGCAAACTGCTGCTGCCAAGTTATCTGTTGTATCTTCAGGAAAGCCTGCTAGCCAAATCGCTGATTTAGGTTATCTAGAGGTAGTTAGCGAAGCGCAGACAAAACTCCGAGGTGGCTATTTTGGAGGTTTGTTGCACAGCATCAATCAACAGGAACTATACAATTTTAGCCATCAAGGGCTAGATATCAGTGTGCCAGCAATAGATATTTAACAACACTTGAAAGAAAAAACCATGATTATCTCTGATTTAAGCTATTTAGAAAGCTTTTCTGCACCTTCTAGCGTTGTAGGAAGTCGAAGTTCTAAATCTGGATTGGGTTCAGGACTTGTCATTAACCTCAATATTGCAATTCTTACACAGGTAGCAATCTCTACTGCAATAGCTTTCGGTGGTGGAACAGCTATAGCTTCTGCTCAAAATTTTGGTGGAATTAAACAGTTGATCGGTTCTAGGTAAAATTTGGAAACACTTATTAGGAGACTCTGCCTAGGCTGTTCACTTTGCCAGTTTTTGGGGCAAATTGTTCATGCAATAACTATGTCATCATACTGGGTCTAAATTATTAACCCAGGTCTGTATTTT
>CAKZHE010000007.1 GCA_936920195.1 uncultured cyanobacterium
TCGAACCCCCTAGTTTAACCGCGCTTACATCCCCGCCCACAAGGGGACGGGGTTTTACGCACGATCAATAAAAAATCCCTCCCACTTCTTGGTTTAACCACCAAGTTGAACCCCGGTATTGGTTGTATAAAAGTCCAATGGGGAGAATTACAGCCAGAGACAGAATAGTGCGCCAGCGAATGTTGGTAAATAGCGGCATTATCAAAAAATCCTATGAACTTTCTACACACTCTTAGCAGGAGCTACTGCAATCCTGCCTAATGCCTCCATGACACACTACTCTCCACAAGATGATATGTTAAAATAATATCGCTAATGGAGGAAGATAGAACTAGAAGTTAGCAAGGGCAGGAAATTGTAATGGTAACTGCTACCCTAGAAGCCAAAAACTTTTCCCTAGAAGAGTTTATCATTAACCCACCCGACAGTATGGAATGGGTAAACGGGGAACTGCTGGAGAAACAGAGCATAACTTTTAAAGGCGGGCGCATTCAACTAAGATTGGGGAGTTTGTGGCGAGAGTTTGCTAAACTCAATTTTGGGGGTGAGGTTTGCGTAGAAACTCCTTGCCGCACCCTAAAACAAATCCATTGTTAGCTTGAATGACTATAGCCACCCAAAAATTAACTTTTGCAGAGTATCTGAAGTATGAAGACGGTACAGATACCAGATACGAATTGGTAAATGGAGAGCTAATTCCAATGAGTCTCGGTACTGGCAAACATGGGGCAATTATTCATTTTTTAGAACGGCAATTTGAAACCGCCATTGAGCAGAGTGGACAACTGTGGATACCCATCCCTGGATTAGTGGGAGTTCGTTCGCCACGAGCAGGTAGGTGGGACACATCCCGCATTCCTGATGTGACAGTGATGCTGCGAGAACAATGGGAAAATATGAGCGAAAGAGAAGCTGTGATTGAACTTAATGAATCTCCACCATTGTTAGTTGTGGAAGTAGTCAGCGAATCAACCAAAATGGCAGACTACCGCAGCAAACGCTCTGAATATGCTGTCCTGAATATTCCAGAATACTGGATTGTCGATCCGTTAGCAAAGCCAAGGGTAATCATTTGCCAGTTGAATGAGGGTTTTTATGACGATGTAGCTTTTGTGGGAGACGAATTGATTGACTCTGCCACTTTTCCAGAATTGCAGTTGACAGCTAATCAAGTGTTGAGGGGAAAGTATTGACATACTCCCCGGCCTAAAGGCACGGGGATTCTAAGGTCGAACAGCAATTGCGGGCATCAGCCCGTTGGTAAAAATTAATGATAATTGAAGCGATCGCTACATCCAACAGCGCGATCGCTATCTAAAATATATGATTAATCATATTTACAGGAGATGCTTGATTGTTATGACCAGCCAACTTTCCGGTATCAATCTGCAATCAGTTCAGGCTGAAACGCTCAAACAGTGGCTAGACCAAGACCAAGTAATCTTAGTAGACGTGCGGGAGCCTTCAGAACACGCAGCCGAGAGGATTGATGGAGCCAAGTTAGTCCCATTGTCTCAATTTGATGTTAATCAAATTCCCTTGGAAACTGGCAAAACCCTAGCCCTGCACTGCCAAACTGGGAATCGCTCTGCCCAAGCTGCCCAGAAACTTTTAACCACTGGGGTAAAAACAGTCATTCATCTTGAGGGTGGAATCAATGCTTGGAAGCAGTTGGGCTACCCCACGCAGATCAATCGCAATGCCCCCATTAGTATATTTCGGCAGGTGCAAATTGTGACTGGTTCCCTGGTTGTTGTCGGAACAGTTCTAGGAGTATTTGTATCGCCCGGTTTTCTGCTCTTGAGTGGCTTTGTAGGCGGGGGATTGGTGTTTGCTGGCGTGTCAAATACCTGTGCTATGGCAACCTTACTGGCAAAGTTACCCTATAATCAACAGAGATAGTCCTAGACTAAAGGTAGCAAAATTTCAAACTCAGTCCCAATATCTGGCTGCGATCGCATATAAAATTCCCCCCCATGTTTGCCCGTCACAATTTCGTAGCTCATTCCCAAACTGGTTTCTTTCGCCGCCCTTTTTTCCACCGAAAAAGAATCTAAAATTTGCTTTTGCTTAGTCAGCGAAATCCCTGCCCCATTATCAGCAATCTTAATGGAAATCCACCGCGTTTCTGTCCCAATGGCATTTTTAGATTTGAGCGGGCGGACTTGAGTCGTAATTTCAATACAGGGTTTGCGAACGGAGTAAGTTTTTCCTCCTCCCCCAAAATCTTGCGAAAACTTCTGGGATACAGATTGACTAATTAGGGCATCAATCGCGTTACTCAAAATATTAATAAATACCTGATTTAACTGCCCAATAAAGCAAGGTATGGGCGGCAAATGACCATAGTTTTTAATTACTTGAATATCCCCACTCAAGCGACTTTTTAATAGCAACAAAATGCTATCTAAAGAGGCGTGTAAATCTGCTGGTTTGGGATAAACATCGTCAATATGGGAAAAATTTTGCAAACTCAAAGCCAGCTTTTTTAACCTTTCTGCTCCGGCTCGAATGCTCGCAATGGCGCGGGGTAAATCTTCTTGTAAAAAATCCAACTCAATATCTGCTTTTAAATCAGCAATTTCGGTTGGTAAACCAGAGCAGTGTTTTTCATAGACTGCCATCAATTCTAATAAGCTTTGACTATAGCTATGGACGTGGGTGAGATTTCCCCAAATAAAGCCCACAGGATCTAAAATTTCGTGAGCTACTCCATCAACTAATCTGCCCAAACTAGCCATTTTCTCGCTTTGTACCATGTGGATTTGGGCGCGTTCGTAGCGGACTTGGGTTTCAATGCCGCGAATTTGCCAATAGGCTAAGTTCAATTCCCGCACATCTAATAATTGATAGGCAGAGGCGCTAACTTGGACGACAATGGGATCGTTAGCCAATTCCGGCGATCGCCGCATCGCCTGTTGAGCAGCTGCTAAAATTGGCGTGCGTTCCCGCAGCACTAAAACATCATGGCGAGCGTAGCTATAGAGAACAGACAGCGATTTGTTTAAGAACATCTCCAATCCGTAAGGACGGAGCAAATATTCCAGCAACCGCTGTCGGGAAATCATCCCGACAAATTCCCCCTCCTCTACCAAAATCGCTCCTGGCAGCAGAGGATATTTCTCGAAAATGCGAGTCACTTCTACGCCGCGACAGTTAGTTTCTACAGGAAAATGGTAGAGCGGCAGTTCCTTCAAAGTAGACTCTAGACAGAGGTCTTGATCGCTCCCTCTGGATAAAGATGGAGATGAAATAAATCGCTTTGGCACGGAACGGGGAATAGGGAATAGGGAATAGGGGGGGGAGAGGGTGAGGGGAGCGGGGGAGGTGGGGTTGTGGGGAGGTCCTCATATATCGGCTCTCAGTGATTTTGGCTTTTACGGAATGGGGAATTAGGGAAGTGGGAATTGGGAATGCGGGATTTGGGAATTGGGGAACAGGGAATTGGGAATTGGGAATTGGGAATTGGGAATTGGGAACAGGACTTAGACTACATCTAGGCTGTTGACTTTGTGAGTTTTTTGGCAATTTTTTTCATACAATAGTCATCAAAGCTAATTCACGCCTCAGAAACTGTATGAACAAAAAACCGCTAAAAAGGCAGAAAGTTAACAGCCTAGACTACATTCTTATATGTAGATTAGCTGTATAAGTCTTATTTGAGATCGTCGATCAAAGCCGAATTAAAGCTAAAGCAAGGGCAGCAGGACTTCAAATTCTGTCCCTGTTTCTAAGCATAGCTCCTGGGCAACGGTGCTGCTAGAACGGACTAGCAATTGACCCCGGTGCTTCTGGGTGACAATTTGGTAGCTAATTGCTAATCCTAACCCAGTTCCCTTGCCAGCGGGCTTAGTTGTAAAGAAAGTGTCAAAAATCCGTCTTTGGATTTCTGGGGGCATTCCTGGACCATTATCAGTAATTTTAATGGATAGGCAGCGATCGCCTTCTATGCCGCAATTTACTGGCGATGGACAAATGGCAGTGGTAATGGCAATCTGAGGCTGCCATTGGGAAGAAACGGGGACTTTTTCTAGCAGGGCATCAATGGCATTACTAATAATATTCATAAATACTTGACTTAGCTGGCCTGAATAGCAATTAATTAACGGCAAATCTCCATAATTTTTAATTACTTCAATTCCTTGTTTCAGGCGATTATTTAAAATTAATAGGGTACTGTCGATACATTCATGCAGGTCTGTGGGTTGTAGGCGATTCTCATCCATGTGGGAAAAGGTATGCAAACCCACAACAATTTTAGTTAGCCGCTCCGTACTGACTCCAATACTTTTCAGCACCTTGGGCAAGTCTTCCAAGATAAAATCTAGTTCTTTTTCTCTTTTAATTTCGGCAATCTGGTTGGGCAGGGGAAAATCATCTTTTTCGTAGAGAGCCAAGAAATCAATTAAATCCTGACAATAATTTTCTAAAAAGTTGAAGTTGCCATTAATACAGTTAACCGGATTTCTAATTTCGTGAGCCACCCCAGCCACCATCCGCCCCAAACTAGCCATTTTTTCAGTTTGCAGCATTTGGGCTTGGGTTTGTTCGTCTAGCATTTGAGTTGTCAGTTCGTGAATCTGAGACTGAGCCACTAATAATTGATGCACATCTAGCAGGCGATAATTCCCCTCACCCAAATCCACCACAATTGGTTCGGAAAGTAATTCCGAGGGTCTTTGTAAAGATTTTTTAGCAGCAGCCACAATCAAAAAACTTGCGGGGAGGTGCAAAACTTCAGCACAAATGAAGGGATATAGTTTATTTAGAGGCCGTTTTAAAAAAAGTTCTAATCCGTAGGGACGGCTCATTTTTTCTAAAAACCTTTGTCGGGAAATAGTGCCAATAAATTTACCGCCTTCAGTTAAAACTGCTCCCGGCAGCAGCGGGCGGTCTTCAAAAATTTGGGCAACGTCTTTCCCTAAATGATAAGTTTCAACTTGGCAGTCGTATAGGTGCAATTCTTGCAGGGTTGATTCCAGAGAAAGAGGGCGATCTCCCACCTCTTTCTGCGGCTGAGATAATAATTGGGGGCGGGTTAATGCGATCATAAGCCTCTAGGAGAAATTGCCATTCATGCCAATAACTATAAGTGAATTTACAGACACTACTATTTTAGCTTACAATCCAAATTTCAAATCAAGGGTAACATATTTTTAAAAGCAAGTATAAGAAACTTGTTTAACCTTAGATTAATCTATTTAAGGTCAAGTTAAATTATGATTATCTAAATTGCTTTTCCTTTAAATGTAGGATAACGATGAACTTAATGGCATCAAACCAGGGCAAAAATATTCACCCAAAATTATCGAGTTAGAAATTATTTTCAACAAGGAGATTTAGTCTCTATCCGTAGGGTGTGTTAGCGCCAGCGTAACGCACCATCAACGCTATATCTGGAGTGACTGCGGAAGTCCTGTACAAAATATTTAGCTCCCGTTTTTTTAGCTGTTTCAACTAGCCCTACATAGACAATGTTTCTGGTCAATGGGCAAGTCCTATAGTCTTATCCTGCCCATCCGCGCCAAACTGGGTCAAAAATTGGCTCAACTGTAGCGCTCTTCTGCCCAAGGTTCCCCTCGGTGGTGGTAGCCGTTACGTTCCCAAAAACCAGATTCTTCCCGTTCTAGGAATTCTAAACCATTAATCCACTTGGCACTTTTCCAGGCATAGAGGTGGGGAACTACTAACCGCAATGGTCCACCATGTTCGGCGGGGAGAGGCTCGCCAAATAAGGTATGAGCAAAGAAATTTTCTGCTCGCAAGAAATCTGCCACGGGAATGTTGGTGGTATAACCGCCGTAGCAGTGTTCCATAATATAAATTGCTTTCGGGTCAAATTCTACATGACGCATGAAATCGGTGATTTTTACCCCAGTCCACTGCACGTCTAATTTTGACCAACGGGTAACGCAGTGGAAATCTGCCGTAAAGTTATTTTGGGGCATTGCCATCAAGTCAGACAAACTGAAAGTGACTGGTTTGGCTAAACCCCATACTCGCAATTGCCACTGCTCAATGTCAATTCGAGGGGTGTTGCCATAGGTTAAGACAGGAAATCCCTTAGTTAAGTATTGACCGGGAGGGACGCGATCGCTTTGCTCTGCATCTGGTTTTTTAAAGAATTTTCCTAGCATAATTAAATTAGAGGGCTGCTTACAGATTTGCACAATTCCGTAGGGGCAATCCCCCCGTGGTTGCCCCAATTTAACGGGGTAGGCACGGGGGCGCTACCCCTACACCACAAATGATTCAGATGCGCTATATTCTACCAAATTTTTAATCCGGATGAAGCTACTTAGGAGTTTTTTCAAATGGTTGCTCAAGTTCAAACCCCTCCCACCTATTCCCCAGAGGAATATTTAGCCCTAGAAATTGCTTCAGAAACTCGTAACGAATACATTCATGGGGAGATAGTTCCGATGGCTGGGGGAATGCCAAATCATAATCAGATTGCCTTGAATTTAGCTGGAAGTCTGAATTTCTTACTCAGACGACAACCCTATCGGGTATTTATTAGCGATCAACGCCTGTGGATTGCCCAACCAGGAATTTCTACTTATCCTGATGTGATGGTGGTGCAGGGCGATTTAATTTATCAAGAAGGTCGTCAAGATACAATTACCAATCCTGTCCTGATTATAGAAGTTCTGTCAAAATCGACGGGCAATTATGACCAAGGCGAGAAATTTACTTTTTATCGGACAATCCCGACATTTCAGGAATATGTGTTAGTAGATCAATACAGCCACCACGTACAGCAATATGCTAAGACTGGGGTAAAGAAATGGGATTTCCAAGAATATGACAGTTTAGCAGATGAAGTGAGATTTGCTTCGTTATCGCTGGCGATCGCGCTGACTGATATTTACGACAAAGTAGATTTAGAGATCCAAGATTGCGAAACTTTAAAAAATTAGTCGATTATCGTCAATTTATATCATGTTCCACCGGAGACGTTCCACCGGAACGTCTCTGCTGGGATAACCAAGCATTTTAGCCTAGATGTTCGAGAGTTGGTAGAAAAGTGTTTTCATTTATAAATATACCCCAAGGTAATAAAATTATGTCAAAATCCTACCTAGCACCCAGTCTGAAAACTGGGTGAGGATTGCCACTAGGATTATTATTCTTCTTCTTCCTCTTCATCCTGGGGATAGATGAAACTGGTACTCCGTCCGGTGAGGATAGATTTGCCGAGGGAAAGAGCTTTTTGGGCTTCAACTACCGCTTTGTGCTTCCAGGTAGCTTTGCGCTTGTCGCGCTTTGATTTCGAGGTTTTCTTCTTAGGAACAGCCACAGCGATCGATCCTGTAATTTTTGACAGCCTTCCCATCATACCGTAGATTCTGAGATGGCGATCGCTAATTTTTTATTGATCGTGCGTAAAACCCCGTCCCCTTGTGCAGGGCTGTTTCACGCTAAGGTTCAATTTCCGATCTTTGGCTTTTCAATGCCTCTCCCAGTGGGCAAAACCGGAGT
>CAKZHE010000008.1 GCA_936920195.1 uncultured cyanobacterium
CCTCTATTAGTAGGGTGTGTTAGCGCAGCGTAACGCACCATAAACGCTATATGCGGAGGAACTGCGTAAGTCCTGTCCTAAAAAGGCACAAAGTCAACAGCCTAGTTTAAACCCCCGGCTCATAGCCCAAGTCCTCTAAAGAGGACTAATAATAAGTTCTTCAGCCTTCTAATAATCTCAATCAACCTGCCCCCCGCGTACCTTTAAAACCAATTAATTAAGATTTGAGGAAGCGAACTAATTGTTCTAATTTTGACCAGGCGGCTCCACTATGCAACACTTCTTTAGCCAGAGCGATCGCCTTGAGATGTTCTCCCAATGTTACCATTTCTCCTACCTGAAGTGCTAATCCCGCATTTAAAGCTACCGCATCCACTTGTGCCTGCGTACCTTTCCCTTGTAAAACATTTTTGAGAATTTCGGCATTTTCTGGCACATCTCCCCCTTGTAATGCTGTCGTGGGGGCGGTGGCTAACCCTAATTTCTCTGGATGCAAAGTAGTTAATTCCACTTTCCCATCTACCAAAATTGCCAAATCAGTCAGATCAGCTAATCCCGCTTCATCTAGCTTTTCCCGTCCATATACTACCATCCCCCGATGTCGGCCTAATTGACAGAGAGCGCGGGCAATAGTTTCCACCAAATTTGGCTCGCATACCCCAATAATTTGTCCGGTGGGATGGAGCGGATTAACTAAAGGACCTAATAAATTAAATATAGTTCTGATTTTCAGGGTGCGCCGCATGGGAGCCACCACTTTTAGGGCGGGATGCCAACCGGGAGCAAACAAAAAGGTAATGCCAACTTCTGTCAATGCGGCATGAATTTGTTCCGCAGGCGTATTCAAATTTATCCCCAGAGCTTCCAAGACATCCGCCGAGCCAACCCGACTAGAGGCAGAACGATTGCCGTGTTTGGCAACCCGCACACCCGCCGCTGCTGCCACAAATGCCACCGCCGTCGAAATATTAAACGTGGCAGCGCCATCGCCTCCCGTGCCGCAGGTATCAATTAAAGGTTGGGGGTGGGCGATCGCCGTGGTATTTTGAGTTGATTGGGCTTGCAATACTCGTGCCATCCCTGCTAATTCTTCCGCACAGATACCCTTCATTTGCAGAGCAGTTAAAATTGCTCCAGATAATACTGGGGGAATGGCATCACCTAACCATCCTTGCATTAATTCTGTCGCTTGGTCAGCAGATAGGGATTGTCGGTCGAGCAATTGGGGTAATATGCTTTCCCAGGATGGGGAGTCGGCGGCGAGGAGCGGAGAATTAGACATGGAAGATGCGATCGCGAGCGTTGCTAATCAAAGGGTATCAAAGATCCACAGGACTTACGCAACTATCCTAGAAATAGGGGCAACCACGGGGGGATTGCCCCTACTTACGCAACTATCCTAGAAATAGGGGGGCAACCACAGGGGGATTGCCCCTACGCAAAAATCGGAAATGTGAAGATTCTGTGAAGACTAAAAAAATTTCTCTGGCAGACGCATAATACCCACCCCTAGTGGCAGATGAGTAAATAGAAAGTCACTAAAGGGTATCTAAAAAATGAGTTTACTGGAAGATTTATTTAACTTTATTTCCAGAAAGCGCTCTCGCGCGCAAAAAGAGCAACAGAGCCAAGCCATCCAAGCCTTTATTCTCGAACCCATCCTGACTCCTAGCGGATTAGTTGACGATCCCACTCACGGCGCGGATGCTATTATCATCGATCCTAATCCGGCGATTGACGATTCCCTGGACTTTCCCCCAGATACCCATCCATTAGATCATACTCCGGATGTCGATGTTCATCTTTCTACTGAAACTATTGCGCTGGAAAATATCGATCCATTGCCTTTTATCTTCGATCCTGAGCCAACTATTTCCGGTGTGGGGGATCTCTTCAACTCTGGCATCTTCACGGTGGGAGAATCGGGCAAGGTTAGTATTGATTATCTGTTTGATGGTGGTGGCTATCAAGGGCAATTGGCAATCTTCAACCTTAACGGTATGGAACAATATGACATTAGTACACCCAATGGGTTGAATGCTTTTATTCACGAAGCCGCAAGTCGGTCTTTGAGTAATTCCAATTTAGGTCATGTTGTCATTGCTGATGCGACTGAGGGGGCAAAGTTTAGTGGGATGATGCCCAGCGAGTGGGAAAACCACAATTTCGGAGAATATCAAGGAGTGAAAACCTTTGATATGCAGGCAGGCGATCGCTTTGCCGTCATGTTAGTCCCCAATGGTACGGTACAGCAAGTATTAGATGGCAATCACGATGCCGATCTTCGGCCTTTATTTTCCCTGAATACAGTTAACCCCAATGAAGCCTTCCATGCCGGACAAATTGCCGATGTCACCGGGGATGGCAATACCTTCGTCTTAGAAGATTTGCGAACCGATGGGGCAACAGATCGTGACTACAATGACATCATCTTCCAAGTGCGCGGCGCAACTGGAACAGCAGTACATTTAGATGAAGTCATTAATCCTGACTTAGACTGGCGCAGCACAGATCTAGGTCATGCTTTATTAGATTACGCTCAACCCTACGTTACCCCAGTTGACTCCGTTGATGCCCATCTATCTTTACCAGAAGTTCCCCCATCCCATCAACCTTTAATTGGGATTATTGATACAGGTGTCAGCGCCCATAACCCAGACATTGATTCCACCAACATCACCTTAGGACACGACTACATTGATGGGGATAATAACCCGTTGTTAGAAGCAGGTGAGGGCAATGAGCATGGTACTCATATTACCGGAATGATCGGTGCTACCCAAAACAATGATACTGGTATTGATGGTATCAACGATCAAGCACCACTTTGGGTAGGTCGGGCAACGGGTTCTGGTCATTGGGCAGATTCTTTAACAGAATTTGTTGATGCCGCAAAAGCATCCGATCAACCAAATGCTGTGGTAAATTTGAGTTTTGATTTAACCCAAATCAATCCTGATGGCAGTATCACCACCCGCTATGAGTTTACCCCTCACGAAATCCAAGCCCTGGAATATGCCCGTCAAAATCATGTTTTGATTGTGGCAGCAGCGGGAAATGATGGTGGGGTAATGTCAGCTTTGGGACAAGCTTCCCAAGAATTTGACAACATTATTACAGTTGGTTCAGCGGATGGTTTAGAGCGAGCCGATTATTCTAGCTATGGCTACGGTCTAGATATTGTGGCTCATGGCGGTACGGCGGACAATCCGGTACTATCTACCGTGGGCGATGATTTGGGCGCAATGGCAGGCACTTCAGTTGCAACCGCGAAGGTAACGGGGGCAATATCTCAAGTATGGGCTGCCAATCCTGAATTAAGCTATCGTCAAGTGATTGAGTTGCTCAAGTTGACAGCAACCGATCTTAAAGATCCCGGTTGGGATGCAGAAACCGGGGCTGGATTGCTGAATATTGCTGCTGCTGTTAGTTTGGCAAAGGTGACGGAGGGTGAAGATTATCTAACTCCAGCAATTGATATTCCGACTACTTGGAGTGGCGAGGATGTCGTTACCCCGACAGAACGGGCAGCTGATGGTAGTTCTAACACAACTAGCGGTACACCAACAACCTTGGGGAATGGAGTACGAGTACGTCCCTATGCCGTTCAGCCTGGAGATACTCTGCGGACAATTGCCCTGCGGGAACTTAATGATATTAACCGTTGGACGGAAATTAAACAAGCTGATGGCAGCAATTTTATTTCCCCCTCTGCACCACTACAACCAGGTGCTATCCTCTCTTTACCAGTTAACTATCAAACCGGATCAGGTGTTTCTGTTGCCTCTTCCCCCGTCGTCCCTAATCCGTGGCTCCCGGACAAAGCCGGGAATACTTTAGCCACTGCTCTTAACATCAATCCTAAAGATGAAGTAAATGACAATTTCTATCATGGTCGTTACGAATTTAACGATGCGATTGGCGGAATATTTCCGTTTGCCGACGACTATGACTACTACAAATTTAACTTGGAGCAACTAGCTGACATTAACGCCCATTACCTGCGGTTTGCCCTCAGAACTCAAGACGGGACAAAAGATATCTCTCTGAACAATGCTAATGTCGAGTTGTTAGATAAAAATGGCAATGTTATCCCCTTAGTTACTCGTTGGCAACCAGGACAACCTGGACAAGCTCAACTTGATGGTGGCGAGTATTATCTGCGAGTCAAAAATACTAGCTTGTTTGGTACAACTCTTTACAAACTGGTGGTTCACATTGATTCAGCCAGAGAAGATCTCGCGAATGCCCGCGAATTAGCAAATTTCACCGGACGGCATCAGTTCCAAGACTTTATTGGTGCAACTAGAGGAGATGCCGCTGACTACTATCGCTTTGAAGTAGATAATCAAAGTTTCCTCCGGTTCTCTTTGCAAGATCCCACTGGTACAGCCCTAAAAGCCGATGCCAATATTGATTTGCTAGATGTAAATGGCAACGTCATTGAGTCTGGATTCAATCCCAGTGACAATAAAAAGTATGGTGACAGTCCTCTAGCTCCTGGCACATACTATATGCGAGTTACTCCTGGTAACAGCACTGCCAATACTAACTATTTGCTCACTATGCAAATGGCAGAGGATTTGGGGATTTACACCGGACGGCATGAGTACCAAAATCGCTCTTTAGGTGGCGATTACACGGAAGCTTTCCACCAATTCCAAATTGATGCCCCTGGAGATTTGCGCTTGGCACTCCGCAATTTGACTGCTGATGCCAATGTGGAACTGTACAAAGATAATGGCACTGGCATAGTCAATGCAACGTTAATCAATCCTACTTCTGTTCTCCCTCGAACTGGAACTACTAGCGAACTCAACGAATACTTGAATTTACCTTCTGGGAAGTATTTGGTAAAAGCCAAATTGGTTAATAGCACTGCTGCTCAAGCTAAGTATGACTTGGTAATGAACCTGGATCAAACCAAGAACATTTTAGCCGAGGCTCGCGATTTGGGAACTCTCGATGATATTGCCAAGTTAGGTGACTATCAATTCACTGAATTTGTTGGTGCAGATAAGGCAGATCCGGCTGACTATTACAAGTTCAAATTGGCGAAGGCTGGGGATTTGCATTTTGCACTTCGGGAAATGAGCCAGAATGCTGATGTATATATTTTCGACTCGCAAGGTCGAGAAGTAGCCAAGTCTGAAAGTACTGGTTCTAAAGATGAACTAAATACGGCTGCCAATTTACAGGCAAATGCTACTTATTACATCAAAGTAGTTCCTGTTGGCAATGAGTTTACCAACTACCGCTTAGTCTTGAACCCTGAATTGGGTGGACGGCTTGAGGAGTTAGCAAACAAATCTCTACTGAGCATTGATGAAATTCGAGAGTACAGAAGTTTGGTTGGGCAACTACCCCAGTCTGAGCGGACTAAATGGTATCGATTGCTTCAAGATAAAACTCCTTACTTTAATCAAAGAAATGCCAAATCATTACGACATGATTCCACTGACTTTAACTTCAATATAACAACAATTGGTGACATCATGTGTAATGAGGCAACTCTCGCTAGCTGCTTGGCTTTCTTAGGAGTAAAGTATCCAGAAAATATCCAGTTTGAAGATTACCTGGAGAAGATCCGCATAGAAAAAGGATATGGGCCGAGAGTTGACGTAGGGACACTGATAAAACTCGCTCAATACTTTGGTGCTAAAACTAGCTGGTCGCAATGGTACGGAACTTTTGATGCTCAAAAAGTTAAAGATGCTTTAGACAGGGGAGCTACAGTTTTAGCGTCTGTCACTACAAATGGTCTAGGTCACTACGTTCGTTATCAAGGGTATGACAATTCTGGGTTGATTGTAGACGATCCATTTGGTCGTGCTTCGGATGGGCGTAGTTACTATAGCAATGGAAAATCAACTTACAAAACAAAAAATTCCAAAGTGAGCGATGGACTGAATGAATCAGGAAATAATGACAGATGGCCTTGGCAGAACACTAGCAATCTGATCAAGCACGGTTTTTTAATTATTGAACAAGGTTCAATATTAGAGCGCTAGAACCGTAGGTTGGGTTAGAACGATAGTGGAAACCCAACATTTACAAATGCTGTGTTGGGTTTCGCGATCGCTCAACCCAACCTACAGTTTACAACTGCTGAGAGTAACAAACAAAAGGCGATCGCACTTCTTTTTTCCAGGTGCGATCGCTTTTCTGTTACCTGGAATAGTGGCGATCGCTTTAGAATGGGAGAGGGCGATCGCTTTTTAGGATGTTTTGGTTGGGTGCGTAGCGAAGCGGCTGCACCAGCAGAATCGCTCATTTAGCTCTAAAATAAAACAATGTCAGATATTTTTATTACCATTCGCAACCAAAATGACAACGCCATGACTTCTGTAGGCGGAGTTCCATTTGTGGCAATTCTCAGACAAGATGGCAGTATCCTGGCTCAGAAACCAGTAGGTTTGCGATATGCTGATGCTCAGTTTCCTAGCCTCCCTCCTGGTGAATACACCGCTGTTGCTTTCCACGATTCAGTTAACCCTCCTGAAGCCAGTCAAGACATCACCCTCTCCGCAGACGAGTTATTAGAAGTAAGATTTATTTATCTGGAACCGGAAAGACAACTGCTCAGAATCAGAGTTATCCATCTTCCCTTTGATATGGGGAGTTTCTAAAACTATGAATGACACAAACGATTCAGAATCCATTAGAGCTTATCGCCATCGGGTGATGATTTATGCCTATGACCTTTGGCATGAAAAAGATCCCCAAAAGAGAGTAACTTTATCAATGTATCTAGCAGATGCAGCAACTACTCTAGCCAGACTGGAAGTTGAAGAAGCAAGATCGGCAAGCAATGATGCCTTTGCTCAAGTGTCAGGGAATTTCTAAATCAGCGCCTATTTTTTAACCTTTCCTGAAGTAGAGAAGGAGTTTGCAACTGCATCTGGTGGGCAAAAGCTTTATCTTCTCTAATTTGTTGACGGATTTCCTGGCGGCAATCGTGATAATACGCCAAAGCAGCATAGACATCTGCCTCACTCGCTTTAGCTGGCATGAGCAATTACCAACTCAACATTTTCAGGCAATGGTAGTTTTTGTTCAGAATATTCTTCGCGAATCATTTCAAAGACATTGACAAGTTCAGCGCCTGCTTCATCGGTCGTTTTTCCCCAAGCATGACAACCGGGAATTGCTGGGATATAAGCAACAAAAGTACCGTTACTATCGGGACGAACAACGATGGTGTACTCTGTCATTGGTTTCATAACTATAAACCTAACTGCAAGTGCGATCGCTTTTCTGTTACCTGGAATAGTGGAAATCGCTGTAGAATGGGAGAGAGCGATCGCCCAACATAATAATACCCTGTAGGGGCAATCCCCCCGTGGTTGCCCCTACTCCCCGCGATCGCCTCTACCACCCTGCGATCGCCCCTTCCTCATCTACATTCAAAAATCGGGGTAGGCACGGGGGCGCTACCTAGGCTGTTGACTTTGTGCCTTTTTCGGGGGTTTCTGTTCATGCAGTTTCTGTGTCTCTATCTAAGTCCAGAAATAAAGTTTTTCTTTTCGAGAGAATAGATTGACCAAAAACTTTAGCCAACCAGG
>CAKZHE010000009.1 GCA_936920195.1 uncultured cyanobacterium
CACCCCCACCCCCCCCCCCCCCACCCCCCTCCCCCCCCCCCCCCATCCCCCCCCCCCCCCCCCCCCACTCCCCCCCCCCCCCCCCCTCCCCCCCCCCCCCTGTTCCCTGTTCCCTCTCCCCCCCCTGTTCCCTGTTCCCTGTTCCCTGTTCCCTCTCCCCCCCCTGTTCCCTTTTTGGAGGCAAGACAACGGTTTACACGCGCCCCCTCGCTCGCCTAATCGAGCAACTACAACGCTTGCCGGGAGTTGGTCCCAAGACTGCCCAACGCTTGGCGCTGCACATTTTGAAGCGATCGCCGGAAGAAGTGGAAGCCCTCGCCCAAGCTTTGGTAGAAGCCAAAAAGCAAGTTGGTTTATGTTCGGTTTGCTTTCACCTTTCTGCCGATCCGGTTTGCGAAATTTGTCGTCATCCCCATCGGGATCAGACTAGCATTTGTGTCGTGGCAGATTCCCGCGATGTGATTGCCCTAGAAAAAACCCGCGAATATGGCGGCAAATACCACGTTTTGGGGGGAGTGATTTCCCCAATGGAAGGTATTGGTCCAGAACAACTGCATATTCAGCCGTTAATTCGCCGAGTCAGTCAGCGAAATATCAAAGAAGTGATTATGGCAATTAGTCCCAGTGTGGAGGGAGAAACTACGACTTTATATGTGGGACATTTGCTCAAACCTTTTACCAAAGTGACGCGAATTGCCTTTGGTTTGCCGATGGGCGGTGACTTGGAATATGCGGATGAAGTGACTCTAGCTAGAGCTTTAGAAGGTAGGCGAGAAATTGATTAATTAGAAGTTATGGTAGCCCTATCCGATCGCATTTTGATGACGGCGGCAGAATATCTAGTTTGGGAACCCCAGCAAGAAGGACGTTATGAGTATTGGGATGGGGAAGCGATCGCCATGAGCGGCGGCACTCGAAATCACAATCGAGTTTGTTTGAACTTTGTCAAATGTTTAGATAATTGCTTGAAAAATCTCCTGTATGAAGTTTACATTTTAGATGTGAAAGTTCAAGTGGAACCAGGGAAAAAGTATTTTTATCCTGATGTGGTGGTGACGGGCGATCGCGGCGATCGCGATCCGCAATTAATCCAATTTCCTTGTTTGATTATCGAAGTGCTATCACCTTCGACAGAAGCGATAGATCGCGGCACAAAATTCACTAAATATCGGCAATTTCCCAGCCTGCAAGAATACGTTTTAGTCCAAGTAGAACAACCAGGGGTGGAAGTATTTCGCCGCCATCAAGAAGGACAATGGGTATTTTCTGACTATAGTTTGAGCGATCGCCTGTTATTGGCATCGGTGGATTTGGAGATAGCGATCGCCGATTTATACCGTCAAGTTCAGTTTGAAACCAACCATGCCGAATAAATTACCAAAATTTCAATTCAAAAATAGGAGAAGTTTATGAGCAAAAATAGCTACTTGCTTCCAGGAGAAAAATTTGTCATTGAAAGCAAATTCGATCGCCCTCAATCTTCTTTTACAGATCGGGAAATAAACGACAAATATAAGCGAGGAGAGATCAGAATTGTTACCGAACAGGCTCGTTATCCACTTGACACTATTGAAACTATGCTAGATAGCAGGCAGGGAGACAAGCAAAAATATATTCTTAATCCTGAATACCAGCGGAGAAAAAGATGGAATAACACCCGCAAATCTCGTTTAATCGAATCATTTATTATGAATGTACCTATTCCACCTATTTTTCTTTATGAAGTAGATTATTCTATTTATGAAGTAATGGATGGACAGCAACGCCTCACAGCCATATATGATTTTTACCAAGGAAAATTTGAGTTAAAAGGATTAGAATATTGGCGAGAACTGAATGGACGAAATTACGACAATTTACCGGAGCAAGTTAAAAGAGGTATAGATAGGCGCTATTTATCCTCCATTGTCTTGTTAGCTGAAACAGCCAAAAGCCAAGAAGAAGCTGAAAGCCTTAAACGCATAGTTTTTGAAAGATTGAATAGTGGGGGAGAAAAACTAACCCCACAAGAAACAAGAAATGCCTTACATAATGGCAAATTTAATCAATTGTGCATGGAACTTGCCAAAAACGACAACTTTCGTAAAATGTGGCAACTACCTTTGGAAAGCGAGGTGGAAGATTTACTAGTTAAAAGTGAAGAAGAATTAAAAAAAGAAAAGCAACCCAATATTTTAACTAGGTTAGCATCATATCGTAAAATGGAAGATGTTGAATTAGTTTTACGTTTTTTTGCTTACCGAAATTTGAAGGATCTAAAGTCTCCTATTGATGAATTTTTAAATGAGTATCTAAAACAGGCAAATAGTTGGTCAGATCGAGTTTTATCTGATCTAGAATCTATATTTAAGGAGACAATTGATTTAGTTTATCTGGTTTTTGGCGATGAGGCATTTTTACCTCCTTCAAGATTGATAGAATCCAAGACACCGAGAAAGAGCGTTTACGATCCATTAATGCAGGTTTTTTCAAGAAATTTAGATAAAAAAGATAGGATAATACAAAATGCAGAAAAAATCAGCCAAGAAAGGTATTTAAAGGAAGATCTCTTATATCCAGGCAAAGATAGATCTCTTTTTGATGCTAGATATAACGATCGCAAAGATGTAGAAAGTCGGATAGAATATTTTCAGAAATTTCTACAACAATGTATTAAATAAAATTGAGTAGAAATTTATGAATACAATTTCATTAGAAAACTTCAAAAAAGAAGTCAATCAAATACGAGAATATTTGCGACACATTGAGTATGTAAATGCTGTTGCTAGCTGCGTTGTGGTGGAAACTGATAATGAGCAAATCAAAACTTCGATCAATCAACTTAAAGAACATTTGAGAAGTTTTGGCAGAGATAAACAAATATTTGAATACAAGGCGGCTATTATTTCACTTTATGGACTACTGGAAAAGTATGTGGAACTTTGGATTAAGGAGTATCTTGATTCGCTTGCTAGTGTAGTCCCTGAATATAACCAAATAGATGAAAAGATTAGAAATAATCATTTTGAACTTTCTTTAAAACTAATCAACACTATTATGAGTAGACAAAGTGCTAAATATCAACATCTTACGAAAGAGAAAATTTTACACAAATTAAATAGTTGTATTGTTAGCCCTAAAAATTATCAAATTAACGCGGAAGCATTTGTTCTATCATCTGGGAATTTAAAGCACAAGAAAATTTCCGACCTGTTTAATCTTTTAAATATAAATTTAAACGACAAATTAATGAAAAATGAAAGTCTTAAGAGGGAAATTGGTCTTCAAAACCCTGAAAATAAAGATATTTTATACAATAAAATTAATGAATTGGTTGAAAGAAGAAATGAAATTGCTCATGGCTCAGAAACATCAGATAATATTTTAAGTGTTTCAGAATTAGAGCCTTATATTCAATTCTTAGATGTATATTGTCAAGCAATTTTTGAGATCCTCTCGGAAGAGTTTATCAAGCAAGAGTCAAAATATACTTTTCAGAAAATAGAAACAGTAATTGAAATTTTTTACGATAAAACCTTGTACTTTGAAATAGAAAATTATACTATCAAAGTTGGAGATATGATAATTATTGAAACCACAAAAGGAATTTTTTCCAAAAAGCCTATTTTGGATATTCAGTTAGATAGTGTATCATATCCAGAATTAGAAATTTCAGAGAAAACAAATGTTGAGGTGTGGGTTGAGCCAAAAATCAAAAAAAATCAAACATTTTATATCGCCAGGAAATGATGAGAGCCACTAATTGCTTCACCTTGAGCAAAAGCGAGATGCTCCCTCACAGCCTACTTAATTGTTTTTACCGTAATTACTTGGGGTGGAGAAGCATCGGGAGGATAAAGAAAATCAATTTCTACTAAACGGCGATCACCTGCTGGTATATTTAGAATTACCAAGGGTTCGCCCATTTCTCCCCGGCGCTGAACTAAATGGATGTAGCGGGTGCGAGGCAATCCTAAATCGTCTCGGTAGCGAAGTTGCAATGTCCCTCGGAAAAATACTTGTTTGGCAGGTTCGGTAAAAAACCGCAAACCGCCAGCAATACTATTAGTTTTAATCGGTGTTTGTAGGGCAACTGTGACTGTTTGAGTTGTGGCAGTGGGATTAATTAGGGGCAAGGTTAAACTATACTGAATTCCATAGTTACCGTGGGCGCGATAGGCAGTATCGGGATAGCGAACTACTAGGGGAGCGCTGTGAATTTGATTGGTTCCCAATGTGCCACCTGCAACGGTGCTGAGAGGATAAGAAAAGGCTTGTCCGGGGGAGGGAATAGTGAGAGTATTAGAAAGAGCATCAGTTAATTGAGCCTGCCATTGGGAACCGATGGCGACTCCAGCAACTCGACCATAAATAATCTTTTCGCTGGTTTGTTCTGGAGGAGTTGGCAGGCGATCGCGCGGCGATGCTAAATCAGAATTTTCTAGTAAAGTTTGCCATTCTGTCAAGGTAGGCGATCGCTCTTTCCCATCGTCATTAAGCGGGGCAAACATGGCTAAACTTGCTACATAAACTTGATCGCTACTTCGCAACCGCGCCAACACTGAACGTCCATTAACAGGAGGAGTTAAAGTGCTGACGGGAATTGGTAAATTCAGCAACATTCGACTTTCCCCAGGGGGAATCATAATTTGGGCAGGAAAGTCAGATTGCCGAATTCCGCGTAAAATATCATTCATTACGCGATCGCCAGGACCTGCAAAAATCTTCCCAGCCGGATTTTCTAAATAGGCTGGTAAATCAATAAAAGGGGCATCTGGTTGACTGAGATAACTAGCTGCTTGCAATACATCAACAGTTAAGGTTTTATCTCCAGGATTGTGTAAGATTACTCCTAAATAAAGGGTTCGCAAATCTTCTGGTGCAGGTGCTTTAGCAATGTGATGGGCAAAAATATCAAATCTGCCTGACAGGGGGTAATTTAAATGGGCGCTGGCAACTTTTTTCCCGGCGGGAGGAAAGGTAGAAAGTAAAATTCCCGGTTTTAAAACTAATTCGGGACTATTACTATTAAACACTGGGACGCGATCTAGTTCTCCAGGCAGCGATCGCACTTCTTGGATTTGCACCACTTCTGGCGCAGGGGTTACTTGAGCGATGGGAAAGGGGATAAATGGAATCAAGGTGATTAGGAGAGTTTTTTAAGTGATTAGCCAGACATGATATCATAGCACTCAAATAAATATATCTCCTATGGAACCGCCAGTAGTTCGCATTCACCTTTCCCAAGCAGCTAAAGATCAACTCACTAAACTGAAACGTCAAACCAAAATCGATCATTGGAATGTACTTTGTCGTTGGGCATTTTGTCGTTCCTTAGCTGAACCTGCTATCCCTTCCCCCATTCCCATTCCGGCTGATAGCAACTTAGAAATGAGTTGGAATGTTTTTGGCGGATCGTATTCTGATATTCTAATTATTGCCCTAAAACAGCGCTGCCATAACGATAATTTAGGATGCGATCGCCATACCCTCGCTAGCCAATTTCGCCTCCATCTCCATCGCGGCATTGGTTATTTAGCTGGAGATCCTAATCTGAAAAAAATTTCCCACCTCATCGAGATTGTAAACTCTCGCAAAGAAACGCAAAATTAAACTAAAAATTCTTAACTTTTGCGACGATTAGCGAAACTTGGGACTTGAATTCGGTATAGTAGCAAAAATGTTCTCGCTGGGTTATGGTCGCATCTAGTTCGGCATTGCCAGCATTAGCTATTGAACGTCATCGGGCAGCGATCGCGCGGACTGAATTATCCCGCCCGGTACGTTTGGCTTTGGAAGCTGGCTTTTTCAGTCCAGATACCACCTTTTTTGACTACGGTTGCGGTTACGGTGGCGACGTACAACGGCTAACAGAAAAATCTTTCCTCAGTGCTGGATGGGACCCCTATTATCGTCCTAATACTGAGCCTATTCCCGCCGATATTGTTAATCTCGGCTATGTAATTAATGTGATTGAAAATCCTGCCGAGCGCCGCACTGCTTTAATAGCTGCTTGGGAACTGACTCGGCAAGTATTAATTGTAGCTGCCCAAGTAATTATTCGCAATCGAGGCAGTTTGCAACTAGCATATAGTGATGGGATTGTTACTTGTCGAAATACCTTTCAAAAATACTACGAACAGGAAGAACTAAAAACCTACATCGATCAAGTTCTGAATGTTGATGCCATTCCTGTCAGCTTGGGTATTTACTTCGTTTTTCGGGATGATGAACAGCGAGAAACCTTTCGCGCTTCCCGTTTTCGTTCCCGCGCTACTACCCCCAGAATTCGTACTCCCAGCCAGCGGTTTGAAGACTATCAAGAATTACTCACCCCCTTAATGGCATTTATTACCGAACGGGGAAGATTGCCAGTTAAAGGCGAATTAATCCAAGAGGCTGAATTGCTGGCGGAATTTCGCAGTTACCGCCGCGCCTTTAAAGTCATTTTACAGGCTACGGACAGAGAAGAATGGGAGGCGATCGCCCAAAAACGTCGCCAAGAAATTCTGGTTTATTTAGCCTTCCATGAATTTAGCCAACGTCCCAAATACAAAGATTTATCCCCCACCTTACGCCAAGATATTAAAGCTCTCTGCGACAACTATCAAAATGCCTGCGATGAAGCCGAAGATATGCTCTTTAGTTTAGGAGATCCCGGCGCGATCGCCAAATATTGTCAACAAAGTCCCATCGGCAAAAAACTGCCTAATGCCCTCTACGTTCACATCAGTTGTTTAGATCGACTTCACCCTTTATTGCGTCTCTATGAAGCCTGTGCCAGTCGTACCATTGGGCGGATGGAAGAAGCCACTTTAATTAAATTTCACGCCCACAAACCCAAAATTTCCTATCTATTCTATCCCGACTTTGACAGCGATCCCCATCCCGCCCTACATACCAGTATGCAGATCGATTTACAAGATTTGCACGTCACCTATCAAGATTACGATAATTCTCCCAACCCGCCCATTTTGCATCGCAAAGAAACTTTTGTTACTCCAGAATATCCCCTGTACGACAAATTTGCCAAACTTACTCAACAGGAAGAAAAATGGGGTTTATTAGATGAAACTCGTACCATTGGGACTCGCAAAGGTTGGGAAAAATGTCTGGCTACCAACTGTGCTGAAATTCGCGGTCATCGAGTTGGTTGGCGCAAAGATACCGATCCCTATCGAATGAAAATATTGCAATCAGCCCATCGCCAAAAATCGAAAAATACCCCTTTTTAATGAGTTTTTGTAGGGTGTGTTAGTTTTTGTAGGGTGCGTATAGCCTTCGGCAATTAATTGATCTAGGATTTGAGACATCACCAATTCCTCAATTTAGTTTAAATGCCTTGACATCCTCCCCGGCCTAAAAGCACGGGGATTCCTAAACCTCACGATTTAGGTTTCTGTTTCTTCCCCAAAAGGGATTTCGCACCCGCCTGAACAGATTTACTCTGTTCTGGTCTTATGGTCGCTCCACAGACTAATACCGCTAGTCCAGCGGCTAAAATATTTTTA
>CAKZHE010000010.1 GCA_936920195.1 uncultured cyanobacterium
CAAGGGGAGTGAGAATATCGAACACGGTTATTGCATGAATAAAATTGCTCAAAAACTCGCAAAGTCAACAGCCTAGGTAGCGCCCCCGTGCCTACCCCGATTCAACTGGGCAACCACGGGGGATTGCCCCTACAATTTGGGTAAATCTTGGCTACTCTAAAGTTAGCGCGATCGCCCAGGGCTTCGCCACCAGTTTCAGAGATTGCAGTAGAAAACTTATGTTGTTCAACTTGGTTAACCTACCCTACTGGATTTTCCTCGGTATAGGCATTTTACTCCTTCTGACGGTAAAAAGCATCAAAAAAATTGATTAACTTGAGATCGGCGAAAAAGGGTAAATAGCGATATCGATCGAATTCTGGTTGATTGGCGGCAAAAAATATCCCTAAACCAGATAGATCGTAATATTGTTTTCTGCGCCAACCTAACAGCGTACCTTCCCGATTGAAAGCGCGAATAGTATCATTTTTGAGAAAATCCACAAACCGATCGTATTTGGCTGCATCTGCTCCAGAACTCTTGACAACCACTTGCCAAAAATTGATCGCATCGGCATAGCGATCGCCTTGATACAGATAACTGCTAATATCTTTAAATTTAATCCCTTTCAAATTGGCAGATAGTACGGAATCGACTAAAGGTTGGATTTTTTTGGGCAGTTTTTGCAAAGCACTATTATTAACCACCGTGTAACTGTGATACATATTTTGCCGCTCAAATTGGATGATTTTTTCTGCCAATTCTCCACCATCAATTTCCGGATTATTCCCTAAAAATTGCAGTAGCGGTTCATAATAATAATTCGGTGCGCCCAATAACAGTTGGGAAGCCAAGGTATATTTAGCGGCATGGCGCAAAGTGTAATAGGCTTCCAACGTGCCTTTGTTGCAGTTTTGAAAGAAAAATAGTTCCACCTTACCGCCAACGGCACGGTTAAATTTTTCGGTGACTTGGCTCAGTTGATAAATATTCATCCATTTGGTATCAGAGGAAGTTCCAGGTACGGGATGTTCGTCTGGACTAATTTGATCTAACTTTCCCCCATGACCTAAAATAACAATTGCCCATTTTTTGACGTTAAACTGAGATTTTGCCCACTGAAGATATTCGGCAAATACGGTTTCGCTGGCGCTGTCGGTGGCAGCGAGCTTTTGGGTATCCAGACGGTTTTTAAAAATCAGATGGCGAGAAAGTTGCAATTCGCCGCTGAGTTTGCCTTGCACCGCCACGGCAATATTATCGCTTTGCACGCCATTTTGAAGCATTTTCAAAATCGGTTTGCCAAATTCCCAGAGATTGTTATCGTAGGGCATCCAGTATAAAAACATCCAATCATAAATTGGGCGATCGCTCGCCAAGGCTGGTAAGTTGGTTTGGCTATCCGGGGAGAAGTTTAAGCTGGCGAAGAAAGAAGCGCTCCCCAGGGCAGAATATTGCATAAATTTGCGGCGCTGCATATTTTTCCTGAAAATAAATGAATTTGATCGAATTTGTAACGACTGTTAACTTAAATAAACCAGCACCCGCCTAACGTTAAATTCAAGTCGCTGCGCTCCAATTCAAAATAAAATTGTCTTTAATTTTGAATTGATAATTTTGAATTTTGAATTCAAAAAAGGTCAATTAATGCTGATTCCCAATTCACCATAGGCACTTGCCAACATTTTACCCGCCTGTTGCCAATTATAACTACTTACAATCCGTTGGCGAGCGTTGATGGCTATTTGCCTTTTCAATTCCGGGTTGGCGTGTAATTTCAAAACGGCATCTTTAATCGCTTTTGCCGAACCTGGTTTGACTAACAATAACTCCCGTTCATCCTCTCCCAATTCTCTGACTGCGGGTAAGTCGCTGGTAATTACTGGGGTTCCCGTTGCCATACTTTCTAAAACTTTCAGGGGACAACAACCCTGCACTAAATTACGATCGTTGGGAGTAAGAGGAGCAACTATGGCATCAGCAGCATGAATATAGGCAATCAGTTCTGCTTGCGGTAGGGGAGGTAATAAAGTAAGTTGGTTGGCAACTCCTAATTTGGCTGCTAGTGCTTGCAAATTTTCATCTTGTCGAGCGCGGATTGGTCCAATTACCGTTAATTCTACTGGCAGATCTCGACAAAGTAATCCTAGAGCTTCCACGGCTAAATTTACTCCTTGCCAAGCGGCTAAAGTACCAAAATAGAGCAACTTAAAGGGAGTGGTAGTTGTGATATTAATAGATAGATCTTTACAGGTAAATATTTCTAAATCTACCCCGTTGGGAATAATCCGAATTTTGTTTTCTGCCACCCCTTTGGTTTGTAAATACTTGCCAGTGACGTGGCTTGGGGTCACAATTAGATCGGCAGCATTTAAACAGATTTGTTCCTGTGCTTGTAATTTATGGAGTAGTTCTCGGTCATCGGCGATCGCGGGATAACGATATTTTAGTTCAATGGAGGGTAATCCGTTGACTTCAAAGATTAAGCGATCGCCTACTTTCTCTTTGTACAAGGCAAGAGGGAAACCTTCGTAAATTGACCGAAAATGAACTACTGCAAATTTCCGATCTTGCCACCAATTACCCAGCATAGCTCGAAAATAGAGCGATCGCTCAATTACTGTATCTCCTAATGCGGGCAATTGCACTTGAAACACATTAGGCCAAATTTCCTGTTCCGCAATCGCGCTAGCAGTCGGCGAAACTGTCACCAATTGAATTTCCCCAAAGTGGGTAGCCAAGGCTTGGACAAATGCGGCAATATGTACCCCCGCACCCTTGGGGGCAGGAATGACATCGAAGGAAATATAGGCTATTTTGGGATGAACCATGAAAATAGAGTATAGAGTTGGTTTGACTAGATTATCAATTTTTGTAAATAAATTTGCCATCAGAGGTAATAAAAATGATACAAAGCACTTGAGTTAGATAAATTCTCTCCTAGGAGCCAAACCAATGGCGATTGACTTAAAAAAGTTTCGTAAAACGCTAGTTTATCAACTCAGCGCAAACATTAGGAAAATTTACAGCGATCTGAATGAAATTAGAAAAATAGATCAACAGGCGCAAAAAGAACAAGATCATTTTGGTAAACTAGGCTGGCAATACTGCGTGGGTGGAATTCTTTTGGGATTGTTGTGGCTTATTATAAGTAATTCCTATCTAGCATTCTTCGTATTAATTAGACCCGTAATATTAATAATAACCTTAATTTTAGGCTTATTTGCTATTTATTATTGGATACAATCGGAAACACATGGACGTTTAAATCTTCCTGATTATCGCTACGAGTTAGCCAGAAAAGTTGTACTGATGCTTAGTCGGGATATGGATAAAAGTTTGACGGCAAGTTTAAGTGTGGATTTTAATTCAGGTATGCAAAAAAGGAAAGTTGTGCAAACACTGGCTCATCCCCGCCGCTCTGGATGGAAAATCAAGAAATTTCAAGACTGCTGGCTACAATTCGGGGGAGAACTGCTAGACAAAACGGCATTTAAGCTAACCGTGACTGAATCAAATCAGGTAGTTGATGGATACAAGCGATCTGCCAGTGGCAAATCTAAATATAAATCAAAAACTAAAGGCAAAGGTGTCGATATTAACCTAATCTTAAAATACTCGCCCCGGAAATATGCTGCCATTAAACTGTTACAAGATGATGTTAATGCTGCCATTCAGTTACCCCAGATAGCTACCCTAAAACAAGTCCGAATTACCGATAAGAATATTGCCCTATCCGTCAAGGCATCGCCAGCGATCGCTGCCAACTTAGAAAGCTTGTATAAAATTATTATGATGATGTTTTTAAGTTGTTACCAAATTTTGAATTTAGCTAGAATTCTCTCTAAAAAGAGTTAAGGTCAAACAGGAGAATGGTTAATGACGATTAATCTAGAAAATTTGCGAAAATCATTGATTTATGATGCGATCGCTCCTAGGCAGGTAATTGATCGTGAGTTAAACGAAATTAAAAATATCAATCAAGTGATTGGCGAGAGGCAAGCTGGCTTGATTAAAATTGGCTGGAAGTATATGAAAATACTATTTGGCTTGGTTTTTATCAGTTTAATTATGATTTTTATTGTTCCAGAAGTGACAATATTAATTTGGTTGATAATTCCGATTGTATTCGCGATCGCCCTTTTTAACTACATCCAATCCTGGCGGCAAGGAAAACTTAGTATTCCAGCCTATCGCTACGAATTACCCCAGAAGATCTTGGAAATTATCAGCCGGGATATGGACGAAAATGCCCCGATTAGTTTAAAATTGGATTTTAACCATCCAACTCACAAGCATAAGATTGTTGCCAAAATTCCCCACCCTCAACGCTCTGGCTGGGAATTGAAAAAATTTCAGGATAGCTGGCTGCAAGCTAGGGGGAAATTGCTGGATAAAACCGAGTTTAAACTGACAATAGTGGAAGTCAATCATATCATATCTGGATGGAAGCGATCGCCCCGTGGTAAATTTAAGTATAAATCCAAAACTAAGGGCAAAGGTGTAGATATCAACTTAGAATTAAAATACTCGTCTCGCAAGTATGCTGGCATTAAGTTACTGCAAAACGAAGTGCAAGCTGCCATCCAATTACCCGATTTCGCAGTTTTGAACGAAATCAAAGTTAATGGTAAAAATTTAGAGTTGTCAGTCACCGCTTCACCAACAATTGCGACTAACTCAGTCGGATTGGCTGAAGTCACCACTATGATGTTTTTAAGTTGCTACCAAATCTTGAATTTAGCTCGAACTATTTCCAAAACAGCCGAGGTATGAAAATGCGCGTTATCAATTTCCAGAAAGTTGTTTTTAGCCTGTTACTTTTAGCTACTACTGCCATTTTGGGATGTGGTAGTAACAGCGAAACTGCGAAAACACCCCCAACTAAAAATTCCCAACCAAGTACCACCGTTTCGCCTCCAAGTTCCCCAGTAGCGAACAAAACCGACAGCATTAAATTTAAACAAGAAGGCGGCGGCGAAGCCTTTGAATTAAAATCTCGTCCAGATGGCGCGAAGTTAGTTGATAAAACCGATCAAGAACTAGCCAAGTTTAATTTAGACGATCGGCAAAAAATTAAAATCAAAGATAGTAAAGACCAAGTTTTGGGATATGTCGTTACCAAAAATGGTGATTGGAAACTAGAAAATGCTGAACAAAAGCAAGAACTATTTATTTTGCGACATCAACCCGATGGTGACTATAAATTAGAAGATGGTAGCAATCAAGAAATTTATCGGATTAAAGTCCGCGATTATGGTTTGGAAATTGAAAGCCCTAGCAAAAAGTCCCTTTATAAGGTAAAAATTAAAGATGGCAAAACATCTCTTCGGAATGCTAGCGATCGCACCGTGATTTATACCAAGTCTCAAATTACACCAATAGCGATCGCTTGTTTTGGATTTGACGTTTTAAGTAAAGAACAAAAAGCCGCTTTAGCCTATGCTGTCAATCGTTCTGGAGGCAAATAAATGCAAATTCAGTTAACTTGGACAGATCCCAATACGGGGCAGCAACAACAGCCTTTCCTAGAAACTCCTGTAGCTTTGGGCAGAGACTTTAATAGTATGCCGGGAACCTTGAATGGCAATCGAGTTTCGCGGGTAACTTTACCAGACAGTCAAGTAGCAGAATACCATGCCACAATTGATTGGGTAGGCGGCGAATTAATGGTAATTAATCAAGACCAAAATATCGGCACATTAGTCAACGGAATGCGCCTATCTAATACTAGATTAATTGATGGCGATCGCCTGCAAATTGGCATTTATGAAATTTTGGTTAACTTTAATCCCAGTAGCGGTAATATTGGGGGGAGTAGCGGCACGCAAGAATGCGATCGCATGGTAGGATTTTTGTTTAAGCATCGTTGTGGACGAACTTCCAATATTGGTTGTAATTACTGCAATGGTGGGCAGAATAATGACCCCTATTTTACCGAACATTCCTATTATCAGGGATATGGAAACTATAGTGGTAGTTCTTGGGGGAGCAGACATTATTCCCAACGCCAGAACTATCAATCAACTAGCAGTTCAGATAGTAGCGATGTAGATTTTACTGAGGCAGATAGTTCTGCTTTTGGTGGAGAAGCAGATACAGATTTTGAGCAAGATATGGGGGCAAGTTAATTAAACAGAACTTACGCATAACCCAATACAGTTCAGTTAACTAAGTTCGTAGTTGGGCTTTAGCCCTCTCCGGATTATGGCTGAAGCCCAACTACGAACTTTTGCGTTCTTTTATTTGTGACCACCTACTAACAACAAATGATCTGAACCCGCCCCGACATCAATTATGCTCAATCCATATTAGCAGCTAATTTTAATCATATTGGGCGATAAATTCTGATAACCAATTGAGTAAATTAAGCTTGTGAAGAATGATTTGTCGAGCTTCCGCGATCGCATTTCTGGCTGCCTGCCAAGCATCAGGAGTCGCCGTTACCTCTTGAATATAGGATAACCCCTGGCGATCCAAACTAGGCAACTTTAAGAAGCTTCCCGGCGGGAGCAGGCGCTCGGCGGCAGCACCGCCGTAATAAATCGGCAAGCACCAAGCAAGTAAGGCATCCCATAATTTTTCGCTGACATACCAATCATTTTCGGCATAATTTTCAATTGCCAAGTTGTAATAATAGGGAGCCATCGCATACCATTTATTACTCAATTCTCCCCCACTTTGCGCCCATGTAGGTAAATTGCGCCCATAGAAATCGCAGTTGATATTATTCTCCTGTAATTGCTGCATAAAGTCTAGCCGTTGGCGATGGTTGGCGGTGCGACTAATCCCGGAAGTAATCCAACTACAAAGCTTGACTTTTTCCGGAGTTGGCATCTCATTTAAATCCCGAAAGGAGTTATTGTGATACCAAATTGCAGGCATATAATTAGGTGTAGGAGCATAATCATCTGGTCCAGAAATATAGCGGCAATAGGGTTGTGCTTGCTGGTAGAAAGCAATGGTTTTATGGACAATTTCTGTGAGGGGAGGTTCGCGCCATAAAAAAATTGTTCTTTCCCTAGGTACATTTCTCAGTTT
Organism: uncultured cyanobacterium; assembly: GCA_936920195.1. Classification (GTDB taxonomy): domain Bacteria; phylum Cyanobacteriota; class Cyanobacteriia; order Cyanobacteriales; family FACHB-T130; genus CAKZHE01. The sequence continues at coordinate 7,021 of CAKZHE010000010.1, forward strand.
AGCAGGCATGGCGGCAACTTGTTGCTGATATCTGATTTGTTGCCGCTGATATTTTAACCACCAAGTACCTTTGGCTGGTGGTTGGGGAAAGTCGTGAAAATTGTACATTAACAGAAAGTCAGGCGCAGGCGATCGCGCTAACATTTGGATATTTCCCCAAGTGCCGAAGGGATGAGGGGTTTGTTGCCATAACCAATCGCTTTGGGTAATGGCAGCATAGCTAGTAATTGCGCCAACAACTTTTCTTGTCATAAGTCAAATCAAAAACTAAAAGTTTGTAGTTGGGCTTTTACTCGTTCCCAGGCTCTGCCTGGGAATGCCCATCGAGAGGCTCTGCCTCTAGGAAATCAAGCGAGGCAGAGCCTCTTGATCTCGGTTCCCAGGCAGAGCCTAGGAACCAGTTTAAAAGTTCGTAGTTGGGCTTCAGCCTAGGCTGTTGACTTTGTGCCTTTTTAGGGGCTTTTTGTTCATGCAGTTTCTGTGTCTCCATCTAGCTCCAGAA
>CAKZHE010000011.1 GCA_936920195.1 uncultured cyanobacterium
TCCGGAGAGGGCTAAAGCCCAACTACGAACCTTTGCGTTCTTTCATTTATGACCACCTATTAACTGAACCGTATTGAATTATCACCATAATCTCTCCACTGGATAAGCATCAAAATCATCAGACATAATGATTTTACCAGCCCAACTACCATAGCCATGAGATTCTCCAAGCTGTTCTTGAAAATTCTCTAGCGATTGATTTTGCACCAAATATTCTGCATAATGCAAAAGTTCCTGTTTGAGATTTTCTGGCATTTTTTCAAACGCTTGTAAAATTGCTGCCTCAGTCTTCATAATCTTTTGATCCCCAAGTTAATATTTTTCAACGCAAAGGGCGCAAAGTTGAACGCAAAGAACGCAAAGGAAATTCTTCACTTTGCGTCCTTTGCGCCCCCTTTGCGGACTTTGCGTTAAAAATCTTCCCAACTCCTACCAATAACCCATCCGTTCCCCTTCCCATTAACCTATCAAAAAAACCATTCCCCCATCCGTTGCCCTTCCCCACCTTGAGCGCGGCAACGTTCCAGATTTTCCCGCACAGTTATAGTATTTGGATGCTCTTTTCCTAACCGCTCCTCTGTCACCGTCTCAATTGACTTAGTGAATGCTAGAGTAGCGATCGCAGCAGCCGTCAGCGTCACAGGTTCCATAGATTTTTCGCAGCATCAACTGATTTGTTCTACTGTTTCTCGGTCACTTATTCCGAACTTTTCCAGGAATTACGCAGAAAAAATTTTAGTAGTGGCGTGGCAAGCCTAAAGTAGTGCATTGGAATAGGGGCAACCACGGGGGGATTGCCCCTACAAAACGCTATGTATAGAGGGTCCGCGTAAATCCTGTTGAAGTCGCTAAACTAAGATTGAGGATTGAATTTTTCTAGGGTGCTATTCCCCATTCCCTGTTCCCTGTTCCCTGTTCCCTGTTCCCTATTCCTGTTCCCTGTTCCCTGTATTTCTGCGATCGCTCTTAGCGCTTGTTCCTGTCCTGCTTCATCAGTAGGAATTGCTGATAACTGTCCTAACAATATCCCAAATTCAGCCGCAGGTACAACTGAAAAATCGTTCAGCGCCACTACTACTTGAGGGGTTAATTTTCCAAACCGCATTTGGAGAAAGTTTTCTAAGATCGCGCGTTGTTCTTCCTGTCTACCTTCCTGCCGCCCTTTTTGTTCTGCTGCTTCTAGCTTTTGTTGAAAAATTGGTGCGATCGCCATAACCAACTCCTGGTCTTCTACTTCTGGCTGTTGATTGGTTGCTAAACTCGACTGCAATTGATAAAGTAATTCTAGCGTATTTGCTCTCCCTGGACGATCGGCTGGCAACGCAGTCAATTCCGCGATCGCCTGTTGTTGGACTTTCCCCCTACCCAAGAGCCTTAACCATAAAGTTTCTGGTATTGTTGGTAGCTGGTGAATAACCACAATTGCCATTCTCAAATATTCCCCTAAAAAATAGATTCCTGGCAACCATTGATTTTCATCCGGGGTGGCATGGAATCCATCTAACAAAGCTGTTGAAGCTGTTGGAGTTAAAATCCACAACCTAGGGGCAGCATTTTCATGCCAGCGAGTATTTTCCCGTCTAGCTCTGCGTTGTAAATTTGCCCGAACATCCAAGGATTTACTGAGGCAACTGCACACTTCCCCAATACTGACTGGATTGCGAAATGGTTCAAAAATGGCGGGAGATATTGCCATTTTGCCTAAAATTCCCAACATTTCTAGGTAATCTGGTGCTGTGGGATGGGGCGTAAAATAGACATCGATCAACTGTGTTTCTGAACTAACCTCATAACTGAGATTAACTACCCCAGAAGGCGAAAGAATTTCTTCCAGATAATCTTTGGCAAAGCGATCGTGAATAAGTCTAGTCATCAGTCGTGATTTAGGTGAAACTCCAGTGCTAAGGGCAAAGTTCTTAGCGCGATCGCAGTCCTTTCCTAAAAATGAATTTTATCAGATTTTATTGGTGGTAATTAATCTGTCCGGCGTAAGTCCGGCTGGAGTCGCTAAACTAGGATTGAGGATTAAATTTTTCTAGGGTGTTGTTCTACTTGTCATTCCATCCCCCCATACAGGAGCGCAACCCGACTGTGTTTAATTTTTTTAGAAGTCGTCACCGCCAAATTGCCACCCAGGTAGCCGCCTTGGAAAAATATGACATTAAACCAGCTCTGCGCCAACGGTTGAGCGCTTTTTTCCAAGAAGGAGATAGCCGAGAACTTTATCATGCCAACCCCCGCCTAATTGCCGAGCGCTTGCAAATCAGTGAAATTGAAACTCTCCGCTTGCTGACAGTTGCCCTCAAGGAAGGATTAGTCACGCTCCATTGGGATCTGAAATGTCCTGGGTGCGGTGGCATTGACTGTAATATGAAAAAATTGGGGGAAATGCGAACTTTTCATGCTTGTAGCTATTGCCGCCATCGACACGCCGTTGATGCTGATGAGCAAGTCCGAGTCACTTTTAGTATTGATGAACGCTTGCGGAAACTCAACCCCAAACCTGACGATATCAAATTTCGCTCCGAAGTTGATGCCAAGTATGGAGTTGTTTCTGGACATCGGTTGCTGACTCTGCAAATGTTCCGGGATTTATTCCCCCGCGAAACTATTCCCCCCAATGAAAGTTTAATTATCCGGCGAGTCGCAATTTTATTTACCGATCTTACTGGTTCGACGGCGCTGTATTCCCGTCGGGGAGATTCCCAAGCCTATACTTTAGTGCGGCAGCATTTTGATATTCTCTTTCGGTTAGTAGACCAGTATCAAGGAGCGGCGATCAAAACTATCGGCGATGCGATTATGGCAGCATTTACCGAACCAGAGCAAGCTTTGCAGGCAGCGATCGCCATGCACCAAGAAATTGCCCGCTTCAACCAAACTTTACAATTGCCCTCAGAAGATCAACTAATCTTAAAAATTGGGATTGATGTTGGCCCTTGCATCAGCGTTACCCTAAATGAACGGCTGGATTACTTTGGCACAACTGTCAACACGGCGGCACGGGTACAGGCGACTAGCCAAGGGCAAAATATTGCTTGTACAGAAGCAGTTCTGGACGATCCCAAAGTAGCGGCGATCGCTCAAAATTATAGCTCTGTGCGCCGTAACTTGTCCCTGAAAGGACTCAGCACTCCCCTAGACATACTCTATTTACAAATAACAGGGAATAGGGAACAGGGAACAGGGAACAGGGAACAGGGAACAGGGAACAGGAATTGGGAATAGTGGAATAGGGAATAGGGAGCAGGAAATTGGGAACAGTGGAATTGGGAATTGGGAACAGGGAACAGGAATAGTGGAATTGGGAACAGGGAATTGGGAATAGTGGAATTGGGAACAGGGAATAGGGAAATTTACCAGTCAAATACAGACAGGACTTAATATGGGGGTTGATATCCTGTTTTAAAAGATGGCTAGGTAGCTGAATTGACCAAAATGGCGATCGCCATTTTGGAAAACCTATCCCTAATGGTCATTTTGTTCTAAAATCAGATAAAATACATTAGTTGTGTTTGTCACAATTCCAATGAAAGCAAGTAATAGCCCTGCCTTCCTCCCCTTCGTTACCCTAACCCTCAAGCTGGTAGGGTTTATTCTAGTTGTCTCCTCTCTACTTGATTATTTAGTGCTACTCTATCCCTTTAACGTCCAAGAACGAGCTTGGCAGCTAGCCGTTACCGGACAGTTGGTCGATAGAGGCGTAATTCCGATGGTGGGGATTGCCTTCCTGTTCGCTGGTTATGCCTTTGGCAATATTATCGGCAGTTCTCCCAGCGAACAAAGAGCGCCGTGGTTAGACTTAAGAACCTGGGCAATGGTACTGTCTAGTCTCCTAGGATTAATGTTTTTACTCCTAGTTCCCATTCACCTCAACAACATTAGTTTTGCCAGCGAACAGGCAATTAAGCAAATTGGCGAACGCGCCGAGCAATTGGAAAGTCAAATCCAAAAACAATCCCAACAGGTGAGCGCCTTGTTGAAAAACGAGCAGGAATTAAATAAGCTCAACGATGCTATTAAGAGCGGAAAAATTCAAGGCGATCAACTCAAGCAACTCCAGAGCATTCAACAAAAACTGCAAAGTTTAAAAGAAGACCCGAAAGCACTGCAAAAACAAATTGATGAAGCTCAAACCAAGGTGCGGGCAGAAAAACTCAAAGCCGAAAATCAAGCTAAACGGGAATCAGTGAAATCTAGCATTCGGACTGGTTTAAGTAGTTTCTTGTTAGCCATCGGATACATTGCCATTGGTGGATTAGGTTTCAGGAGTATGGGCGGTTTATCTGTTGGTCGTCGGAAAGCATCTGCCCGGTAACAAACAGGGAAGTAGGGAGATAAGTCGGTGTTCATAATAAAGTTTGTAGTTGGGCTTTAGCCCCTCCGGATAGTGGCTCAAGCCCAACTACAAACTTGAAGTGCAATCAAAAATAGGATAAAATTGGTAATCAGCGGTGACTATGTTCTCAATTTATATCTTGACCTATAACGAAGAAATTGATATTGCCGCTTGTATTGAATCGGCGATGCTATCGGATAATATAATTGTGGTAGATTCCTTTAGCAGCGATCGCACGATCGAAATTGCCCGCAGCTATCCCGCCCAAGTTGTCCAGCACAAGTTTGAAAGTCATGGCAAACAGCGGACTTGGATGCTACAATCAATTCCCGCCAAATATGAATGGGTGTATATTCTCGAAGCTGACGAGAGAATGACTCCCGAACTATTTCAGGAATGCCTGCAAGCCATTCAGTCATCGGAATTTGTCGCCTACTATGTGGCAGAGCGCGTCATCTTTATGAATACCTGGATTCGCCGCTCTACCCAATATCCTCGCTATCAATTGCGGCTATTTCGCCCCGACAAAGTTTGGTTTGACGACTACGGACATACCGAAAGAGAAGTTTGTGACGGCGCAGCCGGATTTCTCAAAGAAACCTATCCCCACTATACTTGTAGTAAAGGATTTAGTCGTTGGATTGACAAACACAACCGCTATTCCAGCGATGAAGCCCTAGAAACCATCCGCCAATTGCAGGCAGGTGAAGTTAACTGGCAAGACTTATTTTTCGGCTCCTCCGAAGTTGCCAGACGACGCGCCTTAAAAGACCTGTCTCTGCGCTTGCCTTTGCGTCCCCTAGTGCGGTTTATTTATATGTATGTCCTGCTGGGAGGCTTTCTGGATGGACAAGCTGGATTAGCCTGGTGTACCCTCCAAACTTTTTATGAGTATTTGATCTTGTTGAAAGCTTGGGAATTGCAAAATTCCCCCCCAGTCGCGATCGCTTTGAAGGGAACAGGGAACAGGGAACAGGGAACAGGGAAGATAGGGAATCGGGAATCGGGAATCGGGAATCGGGAATAGTGGAGTTTAGCAATTCTCGATTCGCTTTTCCTGGTAGCGCATTTAGGCTAATTCGTTTTCTTTGGGAGATGTAGTTGGAGACGTTCTACCGGAACATCTCTACTGGGATACCCTAAAATTTTAGACTAAAGGTGGTACTAAACAGAGTCTGTTCATTCCCTATTCCCTATCTTCCTTATTCCCTCCTATTCCCTATCTTCCTTATTCCCTCTTATTCCCTATTCCCTATTCCCTGTTCCCTATTCCCTGTTCCCTGTTCCCCGTTCCCTGTTCCCTATTCCCTATTCCCTTTCAAACTAAGACCCTGAGACTGGTATGTTAACAATAGGAATATAGAACGCTACTTGCTCAAGCCTTTTTCAGGAGAGTTGGCTATCCGTGTTGCAACGGTTCAAACAGGACTTAAAAAATGACCTAATTGCAGGTCTGTTGGTAGTCATTCCTTTGGCGACTACCATCTGGTTGACATTTACCATTGCTAGCTGGGCAATTAATTTTCTCACCCGCATCCCCAAGCAGCTAAATCCCTTTGACGATCTGCACCCGATTTTACTCACTTTCGTTAACCTAGTCATCGGGCTAGCAGTGCCGCTGATCTTTATTTTGTTAATCGGCTTAATGGCTCGCAACATTGCGGGTAAATGGTTGCTGGACATTGGGGAACAGGTTTTGCAAGCCATCCCCCTCGCTGGAGCAGTATATAAAACCCTCAAACAACTGCTCCAAACCCTTTTAAAGGATTCCAAAGAAAAATTCCGGCGGGTAATTTTGGTGGAGTATCCCCGGCGGGGAATTTGGGCGCTAGCTTTTGTCACCGGAACCATTAGCGGCGACATTCAATCCCATTTATCTCGCCCCATGTTGAGCATTTTTATTCCTACTACCCCCAATCCGACCACGGGATGGTATGCTATTGTCCCGGAGGAAGAGGTGGTAGATGTTGAATTATCCATTGAAGATGCCTTTAAGGTAGTAGTTTCGGGAGGAATAGTCAGCCCTAACCCTTCAGTTTCCAAGCTCCTGCAACCAAAAGAGAAAAAACTAGGCCAATTATTACCAGAAACTGCTCGCCAACCCCTCCCAGTCGAAGAAGATTGATCGCCAGTCCATCAATTTTGGATTGAACCTACACCAATTTTGGTTTTGGGCAAGATCTGGAAAAATTCTGTTGTCTTGCTCACTACCCATTACCTACTATCCGCCATGCAACCCCGCCGAATTTCCCGCGAACTAGCACTTTTGAGCCTGAGCCAGCTACCTACCACTTTGGAAAAACTGGAGACTCAGCAACTTTCTAATGTCCTTTTGGCTGCCATTCGTACCCTAACGGGAGAAGTACAAGAAACCATCGAAAATGCGGTGGTGGAACTCAAGCGGGGTAATGAGCGCCTGCTGCACAGCGAAACCCGCGCTGCTGACGTACAAAGTGCCAAAGCAATGGTGAGCGAGGCGATTGAACTGACAGAAAAAGCGATTAACCGTTTAGGACACGCTTTAGAAATGCCAGAATTGATTCATCTGGCCAATCAGCAGGAAGTTCGTAACTATGCTTTGGAACTTTTGGGGACAGTGAGTCGGCGGCGGGTGGACATTGATGAAGCCATCACGGAAGCTTTATTAGATTGGCAGTTAAATCGCTTGCCCAGAATTGATCGGGATATTTTGCGGTTGGCAGTGGCGGAGATATCATTTTTAGGCGTTCCCGATCGGGTGGCAATTAATGAGGCGGTGGAACTGGCAAAACGGTATAGTGATGAGGAAGGTCACAGATTTATTAATGGCGTGCTGCGGCGGGTGACTGATAAAATTAAGGCGCAAGCCCGTCTAGGTTGATTTTTAAAGATCTTGGATTTGAGATATTGTTATGGTCTTTACTCGTTCCCAGGCTCTGCCTGGGAATGCCCATCGAGAGGCTCTGCCTCGACGAAAACCAAGCGGCAGCCAGTAGGGTGTGTTAGCGGCAGCGTAACGCACCACATATCAGTTAACGGTGCGTTACGCTATCGCTAACGCACCCTACTGGACTGTTTCAGCTAAAATAGTGCAATAGATCAGCCAAGCTGAGGACATCGAAATGGGAAGAGGTCGG
>CAKZHE010000012.1 GCA_936920195.1 uncultured cyanobacterium
GCTGCCAGTCGCCCCCTGTCTTATGTTGTGGTCAAACGGAATCGGGTTCACGGAATAGGAATACTGTTCACGGAACAGGGAACAGGGAACAGGGAAGAGAGGGAAGAGAGGGAAGAGAGGGAATGGGGAATGGGGAATGGGAAGTAGGTAAATCCCCGTAATTGAAATAGTGAACCATTTCAATTGTGCCTCAGTCTCAATTAACACAAGCAGCTAATGCAACGTTACCTGAAACTGACAATAACTATGAATATCAAAGTCTGGTCATTTTTGTCCGGAGCCATTGCTCTAATGATTGTGGCATCGCCCATAATTCCTGTTTTTACCAATCCCGCTGTAGCTGAATCTACCCACGAAGGTCGAGGAGTCAAAAAATTCGATCAATTAAATTTGACTGACGACCAAAAAGCAAAAATTAAGCAGATTCGCGAAGCTACCAAACAACAAATTGATGCTCTTCTCACCGCAGAACAGAAAGAACAACGCCGCGTTGCCAGAGAGCAACATAAAAAAACCAGGCTGAATTTGACTGAAGATCAAAAAGCCAAAATTAAGGCGATTCGCCAAGATAGTAAGGCGCAAATCGAAGCAGTTCTCACCCCCGAACAAAAGCAAAAACTACAGGAATTGCGCCAACAATGGCGGCAAAATCATCCTTCACGCCATTAGCGTCCGCAATCTAACTAGATTTTTCCAACACAGTCAAAATTCAAAATTGACTGTCTAGCCAGTGAACCATTTTAATTCTGGTTCAGTCCCAATTAATACAACCGTTCAATCCAGCGTTACCTGAAACCTCCAATTCTGAATTTTTTACAACTATGAAGATCAAAGCTTGGTCATTTTTACCTGGAGCAATTGCCTTAATGCTCGTCGCCTCACCAATTATTCCTGTATTTACTAATCCTGCTGTTGCTCAACCTACCCATGAAGGCCGAGGTGAAGGTCGAGGTAGAGGTCCATTCGAGCAATTAAATTTGACTGACGACCAAAAAGCCCAAATTAAGGAAATTCAGGAATCTGCCAAACAACAAATGGATGCTGTTTTTACCCCAGAACAGAAAGAGCAACTCCGCACTGCCAGAGAGCAACGTCAAAGACCAAACCTGAGTTTAACCGAAGACCAAAAAGCTAAACTTCAAGCGATTCGCCAAGATACCGAAAGTCAAATCGAGGCAGTTCTCACCCCAGAACAAAAGCAAAAGTTACAAGAATTGCGCCAACAACACCAACAAAATCATCCTCCACGCGGCGAACATCCTCAATCTAACTAGAGTGGCAATTTGATTAGGACTTAACCCAAAATTAAAATAGAGGGAGAGCATAATTTATGTCCTCCCTCTATTTCAATACAGTTCAGTTAACTAAGTTCGTAGTTGGGCTTCAGCCCTCTCCGGATTTAGGGCTAAAGCCCAACTACGAACTTTTGCGTTCTTTGATTTATGACCACCTACTTAACTGAACCGTATTGCCCTCTATTTTAATTTTGCTGTCTTTGCCCAGCCGCTACAGTCAGATGAGGGGCAACTCGGCGAGAATTATTGGTGGCTACTGCGGGAAAACTATCGTTGATAATTTCGGGATTAAACCGATAGCCGACATTCCGGACAGTTTGAATTAAACTCGGTTGTCGGGGGTCAATTTCAACTTTTTTGCGAAGAGAAAGGACGTGAGTATCAATCGTGCGCGGATTGTCAATGGCATCAGGCCATGCACGGCGCAATAGTTCTGAGCGACTTAAAGGTAAGCCCCCAGCATGAGCCAAGACATAGAGTAAGCTAAATTCTTGGGGGGTTAAATCAACAAATTCGTTTTTTAACCGAACTCGGCGCTGAACCAAATCGATTTTTAAGTCCCCATAATCTAGGGATATGGGTGTAGCGGCAACGCGAATTCGGCGAATAAGTGCTTCCACTCGCGCCAAAAATTCTTGCATTCCAAAAGGTTTCTTTAAATAGTCGTCAGCACCAGCCTTGAGGCCAGTAACAATATCAGATTCGGTACTGCGTGCTGATAGCATCAAAATTAGACAGTGCCGCTGTTCTTGGAGCCAGCGACAGAATTCTACACCGTCGCCATCGGGTAAATCGGAATCAATGATGACGAGGGTGGGTTGGCGGCTGTGAAACATTTCTCTGGCAGGATGAAGGCCAGCGGACTGACACACCCAATAACCTGCTTGCTGTAAATGCCAGCCTAGTAGCGATCGCAAGTGAGGATTGCCCTCGATGATTTGAATGCAAATCGATCCCACGTTAGCTTTTTCCCTTGCAGCTGGTGTATTGTAGGCTAACAGAGCTAATGTCAAGATTTTGTAACAATTGTTACCCAGAGTTACAGAATGGCAAAATTCAGATTTTTGGGGGGGATGGCGATCGCCATCCAGAATAATTAGGAAATTTTGACCAAATTATGTAAAATAAAGTTAATGAAGGTTAACTATTCTTCATTCCTCGCATTCTGTAAGATTAAATACAATTCCTAATGCCATTATAGGAGGCTTTTCAGCCAGATCTACTTTTCTTGACAAACAGCGAGGAATTCTAGGAAAGATCAAAACCAACCGGAGTAACTCCCCCCTGGGGTAGAAAAAACCGGAAATTTATTTGGGAGTAGTGAAGTTATCCAATATCAGTTCCATCAGCAACCCCACCTCATCAGCTAATTCGCACTGAAATTGTCCACTTGTCGAATTCACCTTCGGGTTGCTTAAATCGAGATCGATGGTCACTTGCCGCCAACAGCATCGGTAAATTAAGCTAAATTGTTTTACCCAAGTTAATCAAGTCACCTACCCCCAATCGATATATGCTTCAGGATACGCAAACAATCCGCTACTACCAAAAACTCACCGATACGCTAGTTGAATTGTGGAATCGGGGCTATCGTTTTGACGACCAGCGGATGTTTTTAGACGGTTATTTAGCCGCACTGCGGCACTCAAATGCAATGGAACCCTATCTGATTCACCGTTTAGAAGAGGAAGTAACTCGCTATCTATACGATGGTTCTAACTTTGAGATGCCCGAACCCCAAATCCAAAGGGACTTCTATTAGTTCATTAGTTGTTCAGCAAAATCTAGTATGGTTTTTGGCCTTCAACCCACATTTCGCAGATATTTAGAAAGATTTAATCATTAAAATAGAGACGTTCCGCTGGAACGTCTCTACTATTTTAGGGTCAAGAACTCGCCGTCAACCCTAACGGGTATGACGGGAGCTTGATCGAGCGCTTTAACTTGACCAGACTAAGTTTTTTGAGAACTACGTTATTCAGTTCACGAAACCTACAAATGCGTGCCAGTTTGTCGCTCTTTCGTACAGCTTTAAACAGGTCTAACGAGTTAAGCCAGTGAGTTGTACCTAACAAGACTGAATAACATTGTCGAGGCCAACTTTACCAATTTATTGAGAGATGCAGTAATGCGTATTTTCGTCCTAGATAAAAACTTGCAACCTCTTGACCCTTGTCATCCGGCAAGAGCGAGAGAACTACTTACCAAAGGGAGGGCAAAAATCTTTAAGCACTATCCATTTACTATAGTTTTGCAGGATAGAACGCTTGAAGAATCTGTAACTCATCCCCATCGAATCAAAATTGACCCAGGAAGCAAAACAACTGGAATCGCAGTAGCTCAAGAGGAGACCGGGC
>CAKZHE010000013.1 GCA_936920195.1 uncultured cyanobacterium
CAGGTTTTCAGAATTGCGGTGGAGTTCAGATACAAGCCCTCACTGTAGCGGTACTCCGCTCAGTGTGGGTAGTTGACGAATATTAAAGCTTACCCAAATTAGTAGAGACGTTCCGCTGGAACGTCTCTCAGAATATTTTCATAACAGGTGAATGTTGGGTTTCCACTGTCGTTTCAACCCAACCTACGATTATCACCAAGTTATTGATTTTTCATTCCTAACGGGAACAGAAGTGGCAAAATGTAAAGACACCCCGATTACCCGCAAGTCCTATGCCTGAACCTGTGCCACTGCGCGATCGCTACCTAGAATTAATCGATCAAATTGTTGCTATCACCCTTCAGGGCAAAATCCGCTCCAAAGAGCAGGTTTATCAAATGCTGGTGCAACAGGTGAGTGCAGGCACGGGAGAAATCTTTGAGCGGTGCTTGGAGCAGCGAGTACAGGAAGTACAAGCCCAAATTGCCAGCTTACAGGATGAATTGAAACTAGCCAAGGCCAACCGGGTATTGAGAGCCACCCAAACCATTGTGGGGGAATATGGACGCTGGCAGCAAGAAAATCAGGTTTCGGCAGCGATCGCCTCAATTGTAAACCAAATTACTCAGGCAGAGGAAGGCGATCGCCTATCAATATTACTCAGCGCTATTGATGCCAATCAAACTCCCGCCCTCACCCTAGAGCAAATTCAGCAACTTGCCAAAACTTTGCAAACCCTAACCCCAGAAGTGCAACTATTAGGACAGGGACTGGCTCAAGGATTAGGGGCATGGCAGCGACTTTCCCCCCATTTAGTTAGTTGGATTTACGATCAAAGTCGTCCTACACTAGGATTTGCCGGTGCGCCGGGGCAGCGGGGACCTTGGGTATTATGGGCGAAAGAGGTAAAAAGTTATTTTCCCGAAGCGGTTTTTCAAACCATTGCTCAAAATCAATCCTTGAGTGCGACAGTGGCAAATCAAACCGGGATAAATTTCGCCGCAATGGTGGAATTAGCGGTAGTTTTACAATGTTTGCAGCGCGGGTTGGTGGAATGGTTTGACAAACTAATTTATGATGCCAAAGTTGGGGCAAAGTTATCGATTTCTACTTTTTTAACCTTTGCTGCCATTTGGTCGCAACTGGCAAATGGATTTAATGGCAGAGAAAAACAAGTTTACGCCGATGCTTGTTTTCAAATCACTTTACAAATTCTGCGAACCTTTTCCCAACAGGAATATTTTCCCATGTATGGGGGAATTTTCGCCTCCTTTGCTGGCGATTATCTCCGGGAAGCTCTCAACTATTTAGATACTCCTTTGCGACGGGTAGAAGGCACGCAAGCCAAGGCGAGAATTTTAACTTTGTTGGGCTATTCTTTCCGAGTTCAGGGGCGTTACGAACAAGCTTATGAGTGGCATCAACAAGCTTTAGAAATTGCCAGAACCGCAGGCGATCGCCCCTGTGAAATTGCCAATCTCAATCATCTCAGTCGGACATATTTAGCTGAAAAGAAATATACCGAAGCGATTAATTATAGTCAGCGAGCGGTAATTCTGAGTCGGCAAGGGGGAGACTCCTTGGGAGAAGCCAATGCCTTAGCTAATTTAGGTTATAGCGAAGTGTTTCAAGCTCAACAGTTGGAACAGATGGAACCAGAAGTTTATGAAAGTGCGATTAACTATTTGGAACAAGGTTTACAACTGTCAGAAAAATTAGGCGATCGCCAAAGTCAAGCTTTATGCTTAAGTAGTTTGGGCATTGCCAAGGTTGTTTTAGGAGATCCTTTGCGGGCGATCGCCTATTTAGAAAGAGGTTGGCAAGCCGCACAATTTTCCGGAGATTTGTATCTTCAGGGGTTGAATTTAGCTTACATGGCAGAAGCCTATCACCACCTACAAAATCCTGAAAAAACCATTGGTACTGCCGCCCTTGCCATGTATTTATTAGAGCAAATTGGGGCGAAGGAATGGCAACAATCAGCAGGGTTGCTGGGCATTTTACAAGGACAATTGGGAACTGAAACCTGGCAAAAACTCCTAGCCCAAAATCGTCCCCAAATCATTGCTGTGATTGGCGTTGACGGTTACGATCATCTGCCGAAATTGTTGGAAAAATACCAGCGATCGCTCGATTAGGTTAATTGTCGCGATCGCTTTCAATAGCTTCATCGTTTAAAGCACTGTTCCCCGCAAGGCTTCGGCATCAATGGGTTTAATCAGAAACAGCCGGAGAAGATGCCCCAAAATTCCCAGGATTAAGGGCAGTTTGCGGAAGGATTTGACAATCTGGGGCTGATTGCTATTATTGATCTCGCTGATTTTCAAGTTGAGATCGGAGCAACGATCTAAGCGATCGTAAAATTCCGGATGATCGGTATCTAACATGACTGGGAAAGCTCGCCCTGCGGTAGCATTGGTTTCCCGAATCACATCATGGTCAAAGTTGGTGGCATCTAGTCCTAACATATCGTAGAACTTGGATCGCTCGTGGACGGTGAGGGTATGGGTAGCAAAGACTGACAATAGAAAGAAGCGACTCCAAAGGCGAGATTGCCAAGTATCCCATAATTGGGGCTGCGATCGCAACAGTGCCTTGAAAATATCCCCGTGACGGTTTTCATCCTGACACCAGCTTTCAAACATCCGAAAAATTGGATAGAAACGATTTTCGGGATTCTGTTCTAAATGCCGATAAATCAGAATATACCGCCAGTAACCAATTTTTTCGGAGAGATAAACCGTATAGATTACCCACTCAATTGGGAAAAAAGTATAGGTGCGTTTTTTAGTCAATTTCCCCAAATCAAGAGAAACCTTGAAATCTCCCATTGCTTTATTGAGAAATCCTGCATGGCGAGCTTCATCCCGTGCCATCAGATGAAAAATTTCTGACAATAGGGGACTGCGCCCTTTCAGTTTGCGGGATAATTCCTTAAACAGCAGAAACCCCGAAAACTCCGAGATGCAGGAGCGTTCTAAATAATCAATAAAAGCTTTCCGTTCTGCACCCGTAATGTGATCCCAGGAGCGCTCAAATTCCTCATTGCGGACAAAATGGTGCCGATTATAATCAGTCCGCATTTCCTCCAACATCGTCCTCAGTTCTTCATCCTGCGCCGATATATCCAGATTGGCAGTCTTCTCGAAATCGGTGGTATAAAATCTCGGAGTCAGGAGGGTTTCATGAACTGTGCTTTTAATTTCTGATTGAAATACTGGGGAATTGGGCGATTGTAGATTGGCGACCATTTAATTTTCTCCTAGGAAACTGTGCCTTTTGCTGGCACTAAACTATCAGGAATTTTCAAGGACTGTTTTTTATTGGGTTATTGGCACAGAATTGTTTTGGTTTATGGAGTCGGTTCAAGCTTCATTGCGAGTTCGGCTCGTAACCGAAATATGCCAGTTGTTCAGGACGAGGTTTAGCCGTTAGCTCCGTCCAGCGCTGCTGAAGCAATTCGCGGAACTCAGGCATAGTCATACTCAGTGCGCCGCCAGGATCGTTCTTACGTCCTGGTTGTCCTGCTTGCTCGCAGGCTTCATCGTGACCAAGAACTTTATCAAAACTGAACCGATCTGTGGGATCTGCCCATTTGTACCACAAGAAAGTTTTGATAATTGACTCTTCTTGTGCGGCTGTGTACTTGTGATACCAACCTTCCTGCATAGAGCCGTTATCCTT
>CAKZHE010000014.1 GCA_936920195.1 uncultured cyanobacterium
CTTGAGTCGGTTACTCGACGAACTGGCAGGTTGAAGATAGAAAGGTCAGAAGATAGAAAGCGAGGCGGTTGCAACCGTCTCGCTTGTTGTTTGTTGAATTGATAGTTCCGCAGTTGAGCGGTAAAGTCGCTAATTTGAATTGTCAATACAGCCCATCATTGACTGATTCAGGTGTTGCTTTTAACCGCTCAATTGCGGATATGGATCGATAAATGCACTAGATAGAATCGCTTAGATTCGAGTTGAAATTTAGATAGAAAATTGAGATGCAAAAGGTTGACAGCAGCACGCAATCGAAGACGATCAAGGTATAGACCAAAAATAGAACCTCGAAACCAGGAGAAAAACGAAAATGTTCCGGCAAATGCAACTCGATATTTGGGTCCCGTACTTCGTAGTCGCAGTCCACTACGAACCCCAGAATGCGAAACCCGTCACCAGGTATTGGAATTTTAACTGGACAGAACCGACTGAAGATGGTTGGGTTGAGAAGCAGGCAGCGCTGCTGTACACCGATGTCAGAAACGCCTCGCCAATGACGAAAGAAGATGCGATCGCCCTCGTAGAAAGTCGCCAGAATTGGGCGAAACGGAACCGAGTCAAGCTCGAAGTAATTGAAGCCATCCCGTACCGCCAGTTCCTGGCAGCCGATAAGCCCTGGAAGATCGTGAAACTCCGCCCCCAATGGTTAGAAACGCCAGCACCCGCTAAGAAGTCGCCTAAGAAAGTTGCCCCAGTATCGCCAAAGATCGCCCAGTTTCCGGTTGCTCGCCAGCCGAAAGCCCCCGCAGCAGTTATCGCCCCTGCCAGCAAGAAAGAATTGAAAGCAGCAGTCCTCGAATTGCTGCAACTGCCTGATGCTAAAGCCGCCGCAAAATGGGCGAAACGGCAAGGATTGACAGTTGACCTCTGCTACAAGGAACACTGGCAAATCGTTCTCCAAGCCGCTCAAGACCGCAAATTGGCTGCATAAGCAAGTATTGAAGCCCCAGAAACGGGGCTTCGCTCCACAGATGTGAATTATCCCGAACTAAATATGCCGACAGCAGAAATTAAAGTTGCGAGACTGCCGATCGCCCTAGTGATCCCGAACCCGGATCAGCCTCGCAAAACCTTCAAGCCGGAATCAATTGCAGAGATGGCGGCATCCATTCTCCAGGATGGAGTGCGGCAGCCGATAGAGGTTGTGCCGTTAAGCGCCGAAAAAGTGGCTTATTGCCAGAGCAGATTCGGCCAATGCTTAGAGCAAGATTTGGTAGGCGACCCGTTTTTTGAGAAAGCGATCGCCTTCCTGAACGCCTGGGATGGTCAAGCCCAAGTTCACATGATTGTGTTTGGCGAACGCCGTTGGCGAGGCAGTATCGTCGCAGAGCAGTCAGACATTCCCGCCTTGATCTCTAGCGGTATGACTGAGGTGCAGGTTGCCACCGTCGCCCTGCTGGAAAATATGCAGCGGGAGGAGGTGGGCTTTTTGGAAGAAGCGCGGGCGATCGCTGATTGGATGCAGAAAATTGGTTTAGACCCGAAAATCCAGAAAGACCGCCAAGCTGCCGCGAAACGCCTGGGCAAGTCTGGAACTTATGTTGATTGGCGATTAGACACTCTGTTCCTGGAGCCGGAAATTCAGATTTGTGCAGACAAAGGCGAACTGTCCGCGAATGAGATCTGCCACCTCGCCTGGTGCAAAACTTCAGAGATGCAGCGTAAATTGTTCGCCTTGATTCGCTCCGGCAAGTGTAAGTCGCACGTTCAGCTAGAAGCTGCCACCGCAGCGCTAAATTCAGAGGCCGATAAGCAGCTAGTTGCTCAGATGAGTCTGTTTGATGCAGGAACGGTGGATAAAAGTCAGGCGATCGCCCTGCTGAAAGAAATTGAGTCTGTTGGTCAGAAGTTGGCAAAAATCTCTGCCAATGGTGAATCAGTGCAATTGGCTTTTGCCCAGACCGATGCCCCAGATTTAGCAATGATGCGAGATTTGCTGAACGGAATTGAAAAGACGGCTCGCAGCATTGCCAAGAATCAAGTTACGTTCCGCGAACAAGCAATGTTTGCGGCTAATTTGTAGCGACTGTCTTGAATGTCAAGCGATCGCGCTAGTAATTTAAGAAATGCAGAAGATGTGTTAAAAGTCAAGCCA
>CAKZHE010000015.1 GCA_936920195.1 uncultured cyanobacterium
TAGGGTGCGTTAGCGGCAGCGTAACGCACCGTTAACTGGTACGCGGTGCGTTACGCTATCGCTAACGCACCCTACTACTACTACGAACTTTTGCGTTCTTTTATTTATGACCACCTACTTACTGAACTGTATTGGGACTTAACTGAACCGTATTTGGTTAAAATTTCAATTTACTTAAGCCAAAAATACCTATAAATAGTAAGAATTGGACTAAAACTATACTTGGACCAGAAGCCCATTGCAGCATAGCTGAAATTACCATTCCCATAATACTGCTACTGGCTCCCAAAATAATGGAAAGGGAGAGAAAGCGGATGAAATTATGGCTCAATAATTTGGCAGTGGAGGCAGGAATAACTAGAAAGGCATTGACTAACAAAATTCCCACGGCTTTGATGGAAACCGCGACGGCTAAAGATAGCAAAACGACAAATAGGTAGCGATAGAGTAGGGCGGGAATACCTTGGACTTGGGCAACAGCGGGATTAAGAGTTAACAAAATTTGCTGCCGCAGGGTGGAGAATAAAAAGATGCTGCTGCCTACCAACAGCAGAAAAATTAGGATTAAATCGAGATAGTTAATGGCAAGAATATCGCCAAATAGAACACCCATGAGGTTGCCGCGATAATTTTTGAGCCAACTGCTCATAATTACCCCAATAGCTAAAGCCCCAGAAAGAACAATACTGAGAATACTATCGCTAGCTAAATTAGTTTGATCGATAAAATAGAGGACTATTAAACCAAAGAGTAGGGTAAAGGGGAGTAATACCCAAGTCGGATCGAGTTGTAATAATTCTCCCATGACAATGCCCACTAAGGCAGCGTGTCCAACGGCATGGCTAAAAAAGGAGAGTTGCCGGAGGGTGACAAAACTGCCTAATAATCCTCCTAATAATCCCATCAGGATACCACCAGCGATCGCTCGCTGCATAAAAGGAAATTGCAGTAGGGAAAATAAGTCATTGCTGGCGGTGGCGAGGAAAAGCATCAAATTAACTACTAATGTTTATGCTGATAGCGACTGAAAGCTGGTCCATAGGTGGCAAGCAAGTTTTGGGGAGAAAGGGCAGTATCTGGCGTACCAGTGCAAACTAGGGTTTGATTGAGACAAAGAACGCGATCGCAATGACGACTAACCATATCAATATCGTGGGAAACTTGCAATACTGCCCAATTTTCTTCCCGTTTTAGTTCATTAAGCAAGTTATAAAAATCGGCGGCTCCTTGAGCATCTACTCCGGCAAAGGCTTCATCAAGAACTAATAATTTTCTCGGCATAACTAAGCAATAGGCGAGCAGCACTCGTCGCAATTCGCCGCCGCTGAGATTGCCAATAGCTCTATCGCGAAGGCGGTAAGCACCTACTCTTTGTAATGCTTGGGTAATGGCGGCTGATTTAATCCGGTTTTGCTGCCAAAAAGCTGTTTTTAACCCTTTACTTTTTTCTGGTTTTACCCAACCTAACCCGACTAATTCCGCGACGGAAATCGGAAAACTGCGATCAAAAATAAAGTTTTGAGGCATATAGCCAATTTGGTGACAAAGGCTGCCTAAATGGGCTTGGGGAAGACCAAAAATTTCCACATTCCCCGCACTGCTGGGAATTAATCCTAAAATTGCTTGGACTAAGGTACTTTTCCCCGCGCCATTGGGACCAACGATGGCGATATCTGTGCCTGGTAATAATTCAAAAGAAACTTCGCGCAAGGCTAAATAGTCGCCTTGGTAAACTGTCAATCCCTCTACTTTCAAAATAGGGGCAGGGTTTTCGTGGAAAGAATGGCAAATATCAACATTCATATTTTGATTGACACGGGCTTTCCGATAATGATTCTAATTCTACTCTGTTTTGCCAAAAATGAATATGCCTGGACTTGAGGCGAGGCTGTCTATGCCTTAAAAATTTACAATATTTAAGTAAGATTTTAATCTAAATCTCACATATCATAGGAATGTATAATTGATTGCTTTAAGATTTCAATATCAGGCTTGTATAAAAAATATACTCCGTAAAGATCATTTTTAGAAGATATGAAGTCAATTTTTATAACATCATCAGATTCTTCATAAAATTTCAAATAAATTGAGTAATCTATTCCATTTTTTGTTCGTATTGAAACTTTAGAACTAAATCCACTTAAAAAATCTTCTTTGGTTAAAATATCGACGATATACTCCACACATTTACTTCGTTCTCTTACAACAGGATCTCCAAAATTTATTCCGAAAAGATGCCGAGATATTAGTGAACTTCTAGGAAGAAAAAGAACTCCTGGTGTAAATTCAGGATTTTCATGCTTTGTTGTACACGCTATAACTTGATTGCTTTTTGCAATACATATAGATCTTCTGAATTCATGCTTTAGTTCTTGGATAACTGAAGAACAAATTAATTCTCGATTAGACCAATTAGACCAGCAACTACGATGTGTTTGAGCGCCAATATATGAAATCATTTTTTTTACTTTTTCTGGATCTTTTGTTAAAAAATAAGGATCAAAAATGGGAACACGAAAGATTTGTGATATTTCGTTAATTGTCTGACCGCAGATTTTACATGGTATGCTCAGAGCATTATTTATCTCGCCTAGAATCATTTTTTAATATCCTCGATAATTATATTTTGTTACTCTGGTTAGAGTAACAAAATAAGGTTAGACTTTATAAAGTAAAAATAAAATAAAGTTTGTAGTTGGGCTTTAGCCCCAATCAAGATAGGGCTGAAGCCCAACTACGAACTTTTAGTAGTTTTGCTCTTATCTTTTGGGAATAGATGGCATTCGACCAATTCACAAATAATGTGTTCAATGGCTAAATGGGCTTCTTGAATGTATTGGGTATGCTGACTGGGAACCGCGATCGCTACATCTGCCATCGCCCCTAAACATCCCCCACTACCAGTCAAGGCGATTGTTCCTATATTAGCAGCTTGGGCGGCCTGAACTGCCAAAACAATATTTTTAGAATTACCGCTGGTGCTAATCCCGATTAAGATATCTCCCGGTTTGCCCAAGGCTTGGACTTGACGGGCAAAAATGGTATCAAAACTGCTATCATTGGCAATGGCAGTTAAAACCGAAGTATCGGTGGTAAGAGCGATCGCAGGCAACCCCGGACGTTGAAAATCCTTATTTAACCAGTTAATTAACTCTCCAGCAATGTGCTGGCAATCCGCCGCACTACCACCATTGCCGCATAATAATACTTTGCCGCCGCCTCGCAAGGATGTTGCCATCAATTCTGCCGCTGCCAACATATCCTTTAAACAATGAGTTGCCACTTGCTGTTTAATTTCGGCACTGGCAAGTAAATGCGATCGCACTTTTTCCGACAAAAAATCAACTTCTGATGGCATCTTTAACTCCTATATCAGCAGTTAGCTGTTGTTGAATTGCTTGGGCCGCTGAAAGCAAATCTTCGACAATATAATTTGGGGTAACTTCCCCTGATAGTGCTACTTCAGCCCCATAGCCCGTTTTTACTAATATGGTAGTCGCTCCAACATTTTTACCCAAATCAATATCGCAGGGTTTATCCCCAATCACAAAACTATCTGGGGGATGAAATTGCCAATCTTGTGCTGCTTTGGTAATTAAACCTGAGAGAGGTTTGCGACAGTGGCAATTATCTTGCGGTAAGTGGGGACAATAATAAATATCATCTAAATAAATTCCTTCGGCGGCAAGCAATTCTTCCAAGCGATGATGAATTTCTGCCAGCCGCACCTCATCGAAATAACCTCTTCCTACCCCAGATTGATTGGTGACGGCAATTAATCCTAAACCCATTTGGGCAAGTTGCCGCATTCCCTCCACTGCACCGGGGAGTAATTCCACTTGTGCCGGATCGGAGAGATAATGACGATCGAAGATAATTGTCCCATCTCGGTCTAAGATGGCAAATCTACGCCTGTTCATAGTAGGTTCTCCGAGGCCAAAAACTGCTCCGATGTAGCATAGGATTCAGGTGTGCCGATGTCAAGTAAAGCGCCTGTTCCTACAGTACCGTAAAGTCCTTGGTTGATTAGTTGGGGAAAAAACTCAGTTTCTAAAGAAATGGCTTGTTCTGGGGGTAGGGCGGCAATGGCGCTGCGTTTGAGGACATAAATACCTGCATTCACTAATCCGGAGCGTTGCTCCGAGGACTTTTCTTGAAAGGCTTGAATTTGCCCTTGATTATCAACGATAACTGAACCGTAACGCCGACAGTCTTCAATCGATGCTAATAATAGAGTGGCGATCGCTTGTTTTTGTTGATGAAAGGCGATTAAAGCTTGTAAGTTAGCCCGACAGTAGGAATCGCCATTCAGGACAAAAAACTGCTCTGATTCTACCAAATCTAAAGCTAATCGGACTGCGCCACCAGTTCCCAAGGGTTGGGATTCTGGGGAATGCTCAATTTTTATTCCCCAAGGACTGCCATCGCCAAAATAAGCAGCGATCGCTTCGTTCATGTATCCTGTACAAAATACGATTCGCTGAACTTTTTGAGCTTTCAGCGCCAGTACCAACCATTCCAAAAATGGTTTTCCTGCTACCTCTGCCATCGGTTTAGGACGATCTGATACTACACTTTGGAGGCGAGTACCTTTACCTCCGGCGAGAATTAAAACTGGTGGTAATTCGTCTTTGGGAACCATGAACTCCTAGGTATTCGCAATAATATAATGGGCAATTTCTTCCCCAATGGCTAAAGAGGCAGTGGCGGCGGGACTGGGAGCATTTAAAACATGAACTGCGCCCCGGCGACTGATAAAATGGAAATCCTGGACTAATTCCCCATTAGGCGCGATCGCTTGCGCTCTGACTCCCGCTCCACCCACTTCTAAATCTTCTGGACGGATTTCTGGTACTAGCTTTTGCAAAGATTGACAAAATAGTTCTTTACTAAAGGAACGAACTAACTCTTCTACCCCAGTACGCCAATACTTGCGGAATAATTGCCAAAAACCAGGATAGGAAAAGACATCGTATAAGTCTCCCAAATTGACTTGAGATTTACGGTAGCCTTCCCTTGCCCAAGCTAAAACTGCATTTGGTCCAGCTTCTATCCCCCCGGTAACTAAGCGGGTAAAATGAACGCCCAGGAAGGGAAATTTGGGATCGGGAACTGGGTAAATCAAGTTTTTGACTAAAAATTGGCGTTCCGGCTTAATTTTATAGTATTCCCCCCGAAAGGGAATTATTCGCATCTCTCGCTTTTCTCCGGCTAATTCGCTGATGCGATCGCAATATAACCCAGCGCAGTTCACCAGAATATCCGCCTCAAACTCCCCAATGCTAGTTTCAATCCGCCAGCTATCCCCTGTCAAACTTTCCAGGCGTAGTACCCGCGCCGAAGTGACAATTTTTCCCCCACTCTCGGTAATTTTGTCGGCAATTACCCGACAAACCTGTTTATAATCCACAATTCCTTCCTGGGGAACATGAATTCCGGCAATTCCCTGGATGTGGGGTTCAATTTCTCGCATTTGCTCTAGATTTAGCTTCCGCAAACCGAGCAAGCCATTCTTTTGTCCCCGTTCGTATAAATTATTTAAACGGTCAATTTCACTTTCATCCGTAGCCACGACTAACTTGCCACAAATCTCGTGAGCAATGGCATTTTCTTGGCAAAACCGAATCATCTCCTGCACGCCTTTCACCGCCAACCTTGCCTTTGCCGATCCTGGTTGGTAGTATAATCCCGCGTGTAGCACTCCGCTATTATTGCCTGTTTGGTGGCAGCCAACAGTCGGCTCTTTTTCTAGCACCGTAATTTGGGCATGGGGTTGGAATTTGCCCAACTGATAGGCAGTTGCCAATCCCACAATCCCGCCGCCCACTACAACAATCTTTTTCCCAGAATTATCCATGTACCGCCAACTTTCTAAACATTATGATGCAAGCCAATATCTGCCCCTTCTGTCACCGCTTGCAAATACAGAGATACAGCATCCTTAGAACTACCAAAAAATCGCACTCGACCTCTGTCTAGCCAAACAGCATTTTCGCAGTATTCTTGCACAAAATCGAGGGAATGGGAAACCACTAAAATAGTGACGTTGCCTTCCCAAAAGCTATCCATTCGGCGCTTGCACTTGTTTTTAAAACTTTCATCTCCCACCGATAGCACTTCATCCAAAATCAAAATATCCGGTTGGACATCAGTGGCGATCGCAAACCCCAATCTTGCCACCATTCCTGATGATAGCGCCTTCACCGGAGCGTGGGCATAATCTTCCAGATCGGCAAAGTGCAAAATTGATTCAGTTCTCTCGATCATCTCTGCTTTAGAAAAGCCTAGCATAATTCCGTAGAGAAGAATATTTTTTGACACCGAAATTTCGGGATCAAACCCCGCCCCTAATTCAATTAAAGGCGCAATATTCCCTTTCACTCGTGCCAACCCCTTAGTTGGTGCCAAGATGCCGCAAATCACTTTTAAAAGCGTGGATTTGCCCGCGCCATTGGAACCAATAATTCCTAACTTTTCTCCAGAATTAACGGTCAAATCAACCCGATCGAGAACTAATTTTTTAACAGGTTGGCGATACTTGCCTTTGACAACAGAAAAAATAGTTTGCTTTAAATCGTAAGAAAACTCTTCCTGAGTGCGTCGCCAAAGTGAAACTTGGTCTAAGCGAATAACTTCCATCTACAACAAATCCATAAAATTAGGCCGCCATCTTTGAAAGCACAGCCATCCCAACATCAAAATAATTATACCACTTAGTAAAGAACCTCCAATTAAGTTCAAATTTGGTAGTGTTCCTGATAGGGAAATTTGGCGCAAACTTTCAATGATCGGCGATAGGGGATTTAAATGCAAAATAGATCTCACTTTCTCAGGGACAATTGCTGCGGGATAAAAAATTGGAGTGCTAACCCAAATCACAAAAGTGAATAATTCATAGAAATAGGGTAAGTCTCTAAAAAATACATATAAGGCACTGACTAGAAACCCAATACCAGCACAAACTAACGATAAAGAAATTAATGGTAAGAACAGAGCTAAAACATTAATTAGACTTTGGGACTTAATTAATGTCACAACTGCTAGTAGGGGTAAAACTCCCACAACAAATTGGAAGATATTCGCCATGACCATTGATACAGGAAAAACACTGACTGGCAAACTAATTTTATTCAGCAATCCCCCATTTGCTACCACGCTTGATAGTGCTTGCATGGTGGAAGCTGAAAAAAAATTCAGAATTACCAATCCAGTAAAGACAGCTAGAATATAGTTAGTAATAGAGTTTTGATAATGAATGGCAAAAGTAGTACCAAAAATGGCGCTGTAGAGCATGGTCATAATCAGAGGATTGAGCAGCGACCAATAGACCCCTAAGAACGATCCTCGATACCGAATTTTGAGATTGCGCTCCACCAATACTTGCAGCAACTCCCAATAGCGACGAGTTTGGGAGAGTTCTGGTCTGGCATTTACAGAAAAGTTCATAAAAATGGCAATTTAGCGTAGCGCTGACATTGGGTAAAGCAGTCCAAACAGGAATTGTACAACCATTAGCGTGCTGAGTACAGCTGATGGAGATTTTTGGCAGCATAATTGCTGAGATCGTCTTTTCCGTCGCTTTATCCGGAGAAAGACCGTTAAGACCATTGTCAGGTTCCGGTATTCGGCTAAACTGTGGGATGGTTGGTTGTATCGGAATATCAGTCAGCACAAGCGCACAATGAATATTGGTCAAAAAGTCAAAATCTATCGGATCAGAGACCGAGTATCTCCGGTCATCGCGAATAAACTGGGTAAGGTTGGCACCGTCAAAGACTTCAAAATGACGGATGGCAGCGGGGTTGGCCTGGTCGTTCAGTTTGACGACAAATCTAGTACCTGGTTTTTTGAAGACGAACTAAAGGCCGTCGAATAGTTCACCGGATGCGGAAATGTCTCTAATTCTCACGTTTTTGGGCAAAGGCGGGACGGGAAGGACTACAGTAGCGATCGCTGCTGCTAAACGTCTCGCCAGTCAAGGTCAGCGGGTCTTGCTGGTGGGTCAAAATCCCGGTCCGGCCTTTGGTATCCTTCTGGGGGTAGAACCTGGTTCTGACCCCCAGGAGCTTTCTGCTAATTTACAGGTGGTGCAATTGTCAGCGGCGGCACTGTTAGAGCGCGGCTGGGAAGAAGTGAAGCAGTTGGAAGCGCAATATTTACGCAGTCCGCTGCTGAAAAATGTTTATGGTCAGGAATTGGGCGTTTTGCCAGGAATGGATAGCGCCCTGACTTTGAATGCGATTCGGGAATACGATGCCAGTGGCAAGTATGATGCGATCGTTTATGACGGTTCGGGAGATCAAGCCACACTGCGAATACTGGGGATGCCAGAAACTTTTAGCTGGTATGTCCGCCGATTTCGGCAGGTGTTAGGGGAGTCGGAGATGTGGAAGGCGGTATCGCCGTTTATTCAACCTGTCACCAGTGCGGTACTTAATGTGACATGGAATGGAGAAACTTTTGCTGCCCAACCGACGGAACAAGTTAATAGCTTGTTGGAACAGGGGAAAGCCGCAATTTCCAATCCCCAACGGATGGCAGCTTGGTTGGTTACTACTCAGGATACAGCAGCGATCGCCACTGCTAAATATCTCTGGGGCAGCGCCCAACAAGTTGGCTTGACGGTGGGGGGAGTGATTTGCAATCAAGGTACTATCTCATCTCCAGAAGAGTTTAGCCCTTTGTCTGTCAGCGCCCTACCCAGTTCCGCCGATTGGCAACCTCTGATGGATGCTTTGCCAGACTTCCGGCAAGCCACCAGCGCTCCCCGTTCGATGGAAATTGACCTGGCTAACCGTCAAGTGAAACTATTTTTACCAGGATTTGAGAAAAAACAGGTAAAACTCACCCAATACGGACCAGAAGTTACCATTGAAGCTGGCGACCAACGGCGGAATATTATGGTTCCACCCCAACTTAGCGGTCAACCTGTCAAAGGGGCAAAATTTCAAAACGGTTATCTCATCATTTCATTCTAGAATGCTTGTCCGGCTAGCCAATTCAGATGCCGATATTCAGCAGTGCTTTGCCGTCATGGTACAGCTGCGATCGCATCTGACCAGTGCTACTTTTATGACTATGGTGAAGCGGCAAGCCCAACAATCGGGCTATCGATTGGCTTTCCTAGAAGATGCAGATGAAGTTAAGGCGGTGGCAGGATTTAGAATTACGGAAATGCTGTCCAAAGGGCGATTTCTGTATCTGGAAGATTTGGTGACAGATATTAGCGATCGCTCCCAAGGTTACAGCAGCATCTTGTTTGATTGGCTAGTAGAATATGCTAAACAGAACGATTGCAATCAATTAGAACTGGACTGTGGCGTGCAGCGAATCAACGCCCATCGGTTCTTTTTTCGCAAGCGGATGTTTGTCGGCAGCTATCATTTTTCAATTAGAATTCAGTAGGCAAAAGGAAGGAACCATGACCAAGGACAACCTAGAATCCCAGAATGCCAAAACCAGGCAGATGTTGGGTATGAAAGGGGCATCGACTGGGGAAACATCGATTTGGAAAATTCGCCTCCAGTTGATGAAACCGATTACTTGGATTCCTTTAATTTGGGGCGTAGTTTGCGGGGCAGCTTCTTCTGGGGAATTTACTTGGACTTTAGAAAATGTCTTAAAGGCTGCTGCCTGTATGTTAATGTCTGGTCCCTTGTTGACGGGATATACCCAAACTATTAATGACTTTTACGACCGAGAAATTGACGCTATTAATGAACCCTATCGTCCGATTCCCTCTGGAGCGATTTCGATTCCCCAAGTGGTGACGCAGTTTATCGTTTTGTTATTGGGAGGGATTGGGGTAGCTTATCTGCTGGATTTGTCTGCTGGTCACAGTTTCCCAATTATTGCTTTTTTAGCAGCTTTTGGTTCCTTACTATCTTACATTTATTCGGCTCCGCCACTGAAGTTAAAACAAAATGGTTGGTTGGGGAATTATGCCCTGGGAGCGAGTTATATTGCTTTACCGTGGTGGGCGGGTCATGCTTTGTTTGGACAATTAACGCCTACAATTATTGCCTTAACGCTGTTTTATAGTTTGGCAGGGTTGGGGATTGCCATTGTAAATGATTTTAAGAGCGTGGAGGGCGATCGCCAACTCGGTTTAAAATCTTTACCAGTCATGTTTGGGATTGGCACGGCAGCCTGGATTTGCGTGTTAATGATTGATATCTTCCAAGCCGGAATTGCCGCCTATCTGATTGGCATCAAAGAAAATCTCTATGCCACCATCCTGATTTTGCTAATAATTCCCCAAATTACTTTTCAGGATATGTATTTTCTGCGCGACCCCTTAAAAAATGATGTTAAATACCAGGCGAGCGCCCAACCTTTCCTAGTTTTGGGGATGTTGGTAGCGGGATTAGCTTTGGGACATAGTGGGGGGTGAGAAGGGAATAGGGAACAGGGAACAGGGAACAGGGAACAGGGAATAGGGAATAGGGAATAGGGAATAGGGAATAGGGAATAGGGAATAGGGAATAGGGAATAGG
>CAKZHE010000016.1 GCA_936920195.1 uncultured cyanobacterium
CCCACAAGCTCTGATTATCTGACTTGCTGCGGTTTTCGATTGCATCAAATTAGCTGAAACAGTCCACTACTGGACTGCATCAGACAGTCTTAAATTGTCAAGCGTTAGCACTTGACAATTTAAGACTGTCGCTAAATATAGCGACGATTAAGCGGCAAGATGTTGTTGGACGACTGAGGCTAATTTCTCGCTCCAATGGTAAGTCAGTTCCTCGCTCGCCGCTTCCACCATCACCCGAATTAATGGCTCTGTGCCAGAAGCGCGAACTAAAATTCGTCCTTGTTCTCCCATCGCGGCTTCGGCTTGAGCGATCGCTTCTTGTACCGGATCGCAATTCTTCCAGTTTACCCGGCGATCGCGATCTTCGACACGGACATTTTTCAATACTTGGGGATAGGTTTGAAAACTGCGATCGACTAATTCTGCCAGAGAAACCCCAGCTTCTTGCACCAAAGCGGATAAATGCAAAGCTGTCAGCAAACCATCCCCAGAGATGCTGTAGTGGCTACAGAGGATGTGTCCGGACTGTTCCCCGCCTAGGACTCCCCCAGTGCGTTGCATTTCGGCTTGGACGTATTGATCTCCCACGGCGGTGCGGATGAGATTGCCGCCCAATTTTTGCCAAGCTTTTTCAAAGCCCAAATTCGCCATCACCGTGGAAATAATTAAATTTTCCGGTAGTTGTTGACTATTCTTGAGGGTTTGACCCCAAAAATAAAGAATGTAGTCTCCATCTACTACCCTACCTTGGGCATCTACTGCCAAAACCCGGTCAGCATCGCCATCAAAGGCAAAACCCAGGTCAGCGGAATGCTCTTGCACAGCGGCTTGCAAAGATTCTAGATGAGTTGAACCGCAGTTAACATTAATGCGATCGCCATCCGGAGCTTCATGCAAACAAATTACCTCTGCTCCCATAGCTCGAAAAGCGGCTGGAGCCAAATCTACCGCTGCTCCCCAAGCCAAATCTAGGACTACTCGCAAACCTTGCCAATTGGCTTTCGATTCGAGTGGTTTTTGGAGCGATGCCACATACTCGGATATCAATTCCGAACGGTGATAGCTGCGTCCCCAGTGACCGTTTAAGGCAGTAAAATCAGTTTTTCCCCGCAAACCAGCCTCAATTCTTTCTTGTAGTGCCACAGGCAATTTTGCCCCGGCTGCCCCAAAAAACTTAATCCCATTATCTTCTGGGGGATTGTGGCTGGCAGAAATCATCGCTCCCCCAATAGCGCCGGAAATGCTAGTTAAATAGGCGACGCAGGGAGTGGGACACAACCCTAAATTCCACACTTCCAAACCTGCTGCGGTTAATCCCGCCGTCAAAGCCATTGCCAGCATATCGCCGGAGTTGCGGCTATCTTGTCCCAAAATTACCACACCGGAATTTTGGGCATTTTGCCGCAATACTTGTCCTGCCCAAAAGCCGACTTGCATGGCCAAAGGTGCAGTTAGCAGTTCTCCCACTTTTCCCCGAATCCCATCGGTACCAAACAGGGGAGTTGCAGGTAAATTATCCGGTTGCCACAGCGATCGCACTAAACTAAGTTTGGCGGTAGCCACCGACTCTACCAAAGACAGAGGTGATTGAGCCAAACTGGATAATGAAGTCCAGAGAGGAGATGTAACCATAAAACCGAACACTCCACACACACTTAATAAATTCGGGATACTTGGTTGCCTCATCTTTTCAGCACTAGGTAGCCAAGTATCCCCAGGAACTAATGCCGCTTTATTTTCCTTTGATAATATACTCTGGTATTCTACTTGTTCCCAGACGGAAGCCTAGGAACCAGTTCGCTTTTCCCAGGAGAATGTCAAGGAATTCTGGTGGAAAATAGATCTTTCCGGATTTAATTTTTAATTGGCATTTAGGGCGAAGTATCTAATTTAACCCGGACTAAAATCGCTTCTCCTTCCGCACTGCCGCAATCGCTACAATAGCCCTCAATCTTGTTGCCATCAGAAGTGACTGTGCCGAGAAAAGTCCCGCAGACTTTGGTTCCTAGGGGGCTGGTATTACAGGCAAAATCCGGGATTTGGATTTGATTGCCAAAGATAGTGCCATCTCCATCTAAATTGTCAGTCACATAGGTGAAGATCTGCAAGCGATCGCCTAGTTGTTGCAATTTAACATTTCCCAAAGTCTCAATACTAGCATTGCCTAATTTTTGAAACAACCACATTCCGCTCAGGGAGGGGATAGCGGGAGCAGAGGCTCTGCCTAGTTGGGCAGCGGAGTTAGTGACGGGGGTGGCAGTGTTCATGGACAAAACTTTTTGGGGAGCAGCCACAGCGGTACTGACTGGGGCGGGAGCAGATGATGTCGTGTTAGTCTGGGTAGTTACTCTTTGGAGAACAAAGGGAATTTCTTCTCCCCGCAGGATAAATGTCCCTTCCACCCGATTGCCATCGCTACTAATGGTTCCCTTGTAGACATGGCTGCTTTTGCGGAAAGGAACGCGAAATTTATTGCCAGTGCGAGTGCCTTTGAGGGTGATGGGACCGCTTTCGTAGGAGAGAATCATGGTAATGCGATCGCCATCTTGCTCCATTTTGACATCAGACATCCGCTGACCGTTCTCATCGTAGTGCCAAATTCCAGAAAGAGAAGTGTTGACAGCAGTGGTGTTCGGAGCTTGTCGCGGGGGCGAGTTGTTGGAGTTGCCATTTCCCGGCTGATTAAATTCTTCTCTCTGGGCTACTTGGATGGATTGGGAGAGAACTGGGGAAATCATTGCCAGGGAGATGGTGCTTGCCCCCAAAATGATGGGCAAGCTGGCAATTGTCTTCGTCAAAAAGGGCAGCGACGGCATAATTCACCTCAAAGTTAACTGACTCGCTCTAGAACTTTTTCCAATTCAACTAGGGGGATAGCACCAGAGAAGGTTTCGCCGTTCATCACAAAGAAGGGCGTACCCGATAGCCCTAATTGGGTGGCCAGCACCATATCCTGAGTAATAGCCGCTTCTGCCACTAGGCGATCGCTTTTAAATTTTTCCACATCCAGATTCAACTTGGCCGCTGTTTGCAGATAAAACTCTTCGCTTAATTTACCTTGGTTGGTAAATAAAGCATCGTGATATTCCCAGAATTTCCCTTGTTGTTGGGCTGCCCAAGCTGCTTTGGCGGCGGGGAAGGCTTGATTATGAATGGCAACCAGGGGGAAGTGCTTGTAAACTAATTTGACTTCCTTACCATGTTTCTCAATGAACTCTTGGACTGTTTTCCGAGCTTCGGAACAATAGGGACATTCAAAGTCAGAAAATTCCACTAGCACGATTTTGGCATTTTTTGCCCCCAAGGTGGGAGAAGAACCAATCACTTTGGCAGGATTGGCTTTCAGTTCCTGCAAAAATGCTTGCTGAGTTCGCTGTAACTGCTGCTGTTGTTGCTGTTGATAGGCTTGCACCGATTCCAGAATGGTATCTGGGTGTTGGCGAATCACTTGTAAAATCTGTTCTTCCAAGCGCGGACTAATTTTCACGGCGGCTTGGACAGGGAGCGCCCCTAGGAAGAAGATGGTACTACAAAAGGCGATCGCCAATAATTTCCCCATTAGTTTAAAACTGATTTTTTGGCGAGCGATCGCCAACCAAGTCAAAATCAAATTCATTTTTAAGTATCCTAACTTCAACTAGAATTGTGAATGCACCCTAAATAAATTACATTCTAATCGGGGGCGTACCCTTTGTGCCTTCCCGCAAAGCGAGCAATTGACTGAGAACTTTGACAGGATCTTGCCCCGGATTGAGGGTAAATAAAATTCCATTACATTCCCCCTCAGCCTTAGCTGGACAAATCACATTCAGGCCATTTCTCTTAGCGTGCGTCAGGTACTTCAATCTCCCGGCGCGACGTTGGGTTTCAAATTGCTGGCTGACTTGCTGGCAGCGCGTCAGGGGGTCAAAACCTAAATCGCTAGCGTTGGTAGATCTCCATTCAATCCAGTTTTCCACGCCGCCAGCGGCATTTTGGTAAGCGGTAATCGGTAGTTTATCGTCAGAAGTATCGCACCAAAAACCGATTTTGCCCTGAGCGGGACGGTTATCAGCTAGGCTGGTGGTACTGCCCATCGCCAGCCAACTAAGAGCCAGAACTGCTGAAGTTAATCCTTGGTGGAGCGATCGCTGTTTCACAGTCATACTTAAGTCCAAATAATCCTAGAATAAAGCGGGGCAATTTTTAGCTTCACTCTACCAGAAATCTACTATTGATAGCCAATAGAAAACCTCCTGAGTTCACAACTCGGTGGGCGGTGGAGCAAGGGTTAATTCTCCAGCACTTGAATAAAGCTTTCGATATGGAAAATCAATACTTCCTGACCCATACTGCATAATAGAGCAAACCATAAACATAATTAGGATTCTGGGGTTATGCTCATCGGAACTTACCCCCAAAATTCCCAAAGCCAGATGGAACAAGGATTATAGCAGCGTGGAAACTTCGATCAAAACGAAACAACCGAAAGTCAAAGCCTCAACAGTGATTGGGCAATTTGTCCAAGGCGTGGGCAAAGTCACTGGCGGGACAATCCTCGGCATCACTATGTTGGCTAGTTCGGTGGTAGCTGGGGGTTTAGTGGGTTTAGCCCTCAGTTTCCGCAACCTGCCAGATGTGCGCGTTCTTCGCAGCTATGTTCCCACGGAAACTACCTATATTTACGATATCAAAGGCAAGCAACTGGCGAGCCTGCATGGGGAAGCCAACCGAGAAATTGTCCCCTTAAGTAAAATTTCCCCCAACCTGAAGCGAGCAGTTTTGGCAATTGAAGATAGTCATTTTTTCATTCACCAAGGGGTAAATCCCAACAGTTTGGGGCGAGCCTTGAAAGTTAACTGGGAACGGAAAGAGATTGTGGAAGGGGGTTCTACCCTAACGATGCAGTTGGTGAAAAATCTGTTTCTGTCTCGCAAACGCACAGTGAGCCGCAAACTAGCTGAAGCAGTCTTGGCAATTCGCGTCGAACAGGTGTTTACCAAAGAGCAAGTTTTGGAAATGTACCTGAATCAAGTTTATTGGGGTCATAATACCTACGGAGTCCAAACGGCTGCGGAGAGTTATTTTGGCAAGGCTGCCAATAATTTGACGATGGGTGAAGCGGCGATGCTGGCAGGATTAATTCAAGCGCCGGAGGAATATAGTCCGTTTCTACACGTGAAAGCGAATAAACATCAGTTTCGCTGTACCGATAAAGATGCACCGTTAAAAAGCTGCGATCGCCAAGCTACTGTTCTCCGGCGGATGAGAGAATTAAAATGGATCTCTTTGGAGCAAGAGAAAGCTGCTCGCGCCCAAACTATTAAATTGGGAGAAATCACTTCTTGGCAAACCAGCGATATTCCCTACGTTACTGAAGCGGTTGTCCAAGAATTAACCGAACGTTTTGGCAAAGATGCCATTCTCAAAGGTGGAATGCGCGTTCAAACCACCATCGACTATAAATTTCAGCGGATGGCAGAGCAAACCATTACCGATTGGCACGATCGCATCCACAGTTATGGATTATACGCCGATCAGATTGCCCTGGCTGCGGTTGACCCCCGCACCCATTTTGTCAAAGCCCTAGTTGGGGGAGTAAATTACAAAAAAAGTCAATTTAACCGAGCGATTCAATCCCGCAGACAACCCGGTTCTTCCTTTAAGCCCTTTGTTTACTACACCGCCTTTGCCACAGGTAAATATAGCCCAGAGACAGTAGTTGACGATAGCCCCGTCCGCTACCGAGAAGGCAACGGTTATTATACCCCCAAAAATTACGGCGGCGGTTACTCCGGACCAACAACCATTCGCCACGCCATTGAAGTTTCCTCCAACGTGCCAGCAGTGAAAATTGGTCGGGTGGTGGGTTTAGATAAAGTAATTGAAACTTGCAAAAATATTGGAGTTAAAAGTCCCTTGGAACCAGTAATTTCTTTACCTTTAGGTTCCGTAGGCATGACTCCCCTAGAAATGGCAGGAGCCTTTGCCACCTTTGCCAGCAATGGTTGGTATTCGGAAATCACCGCCATTGTCCGAGTTACCGATAGCAGCGGTAATGTATTACTGGACAATACACCTAAACCCCGACAGGTGTTAGACCCGTGGGCGGTAGCCTCTTTGACTAACGTTTTGCAAGGGGTAATTAATAATGGAACTGCTAAGTCAGCCTATATTGGTCGTCCCGCTGCTGGCAAGACTGGCACTACTTCTTCGGAACGGGATATTTGGTTCGTCGGCTATGTACCGCAACTGTCTGTTGCGGTTTGGGTAGGAAATGATGATTATCGACCTCTAGGATACGGTGTCACCGGGGGTAATAACGTGGCTCCCATCTGGCGCGGTTTTATGCAAAAAGCTTTAGATGGCGTACCCGTGGAAAACTTCCCCTCACCTTCCAAATTTGACAAGCCTTAAAAACCCAATGCTAAGATCGAAGCTAGATCTGTTGTTCTAATTCCGATTTCATCCGCTCTAGAGTAGCGTTCATTTGCTCAAACATTTGGTGGGGGGTAATGCCAAATTGATTTAGCTGTGTCTTCATCTGCTGTACCGTCATCTGCGCCATAAAGTCATCGGATAACTCGAAGCGCTTCATAAAAATGCGGTAGCGCTCCATCATGGCTTCCATTTGTTCGATAAACAGTTTTTTGCCTTCCCGGTCAAATTTACCGTAGCTGCCCCCTAGTTGGACTAGAGACTGATAATCTTCAAACAAATGTTTGGCTTCTTGTTGGATAATTTCTGAATCAAAAAAACCCATTTTCTTACCGCTTGCTAATTTTCAGTTACCTGCTCAGAGCCGATATTTTGCAATTCTCGGTGTTCGCAGTTACATTGTAGTCCAGTCCTGGAGGGCAGTACAATTCGGTTTACCGTATTTTCCCCAATTTGCTCCGCTCTACTCGCTATTGAAGATGTTCAGTAAGTCCAAAAGTCGCAAAATCGCTGCTGTGCTAGCTTTGACTGGGATACTTATCCCAATTTCAGGATGGCATAAATTTTATTTGGGACAGCCATTTTGGGGAATTGTTTACTTGCTGCTCTCGTGGACTCCGATTCCCCATGTTGCCAGTGCGATGGAATTGGTGTGGTATTTGGTGCAGGATGAAGATGAGTTTGGGCGTAATTTTACTTTAGGTGAAAAGAGAACCGCTGAACCGGGAATCGATCCGACACAGGTGAGTGCGATCGCCGAAGCCTTGCGCCAATTGGAACAATTGCGGCAAGATGGGTTAATCTCGGAATACGAGTTTGAACAAAAGCGGCGGCAGTGGCTCGACCGCATGATTTAAATTTTCACCCTATCTCCCCATCCCCTATATTCCCAATTCCCTAGTTCCCTCTCTCCTCTCCCCCCTGTTCCCAATTCCCTGTTCCCAATTCCCTGTTCCCTGTTCCCTGTTCCCTGTTCCCTGTTCCCTTTCAACCGTGAACCCTCACCGCTCCCAAAACCAAGCCATTCGGAAAAAGTTGCTGAATGACCCCTATTATCGAATGCAGTCAGCAACAGAAATTGCTGTGGCGGCAGAATTGGGGTTTAAGATTGATGCTAATCAGGCAGTGGTGGATGATTGGTTAAGATTGCCGGGAATTTCGATTCATCAGGCGCGATCGCTGGTAGAACTAAGTCAAGCTGGGGTAAAGTTTTACTGTCTAGAGGACTTGGCTGCGGCCTTAAGTTTACCAGTGGAGCGTTTAAAACCCCTCGCCACCGTGCTGCGATTTTGTTTTTATGATGAAGAAAGTATTTATACTGCCCCAGTCGTTCATCCCAATACTGCTACCGTTGAACAACTATTGCAAATTTCAGCCATTGACATCAATCTTGCCCAAGCCATTGTCCGCAATCGGTTGGTAGCGGGCAAATATCGCAATTTAGTTGATTTTCAAAAACGGCTGTCCTTGCCAGGTAATTTAACCGCCCAGTTGATGCACTACTTGAGATTTTAACAACTCAGTTCTGTATCCAGTAGGGTGCGTTAGCGGCAGCGTAACGCACCGTTAACTGGTAGGTGGTGCGTTACGCTATCGCTAACGCACCCTACTGGCGTGGCAAGCCTAAAGTAGTGCATTAGCATTCGTGGGCAAAGCCCACGAAATCAAGAGATTTATCGAGATCCTATTGCAACATTTTAGGCTTGCCGCGCCACTACTGGCTAATACTCCCCATCACCCCATCACCCCATCACCTCCCCATCTGTCCGAAGACTATATACCACAAAATGAGCAATAGCGCAATGATCTATATCTTTTAAATTGCAGATATCAATCAATGGAAATATAGTTGAAAATCACCTGCAACCACAAAGAGCTAAGTCAATAATAAAGACAGGTAAAAAAACCTCTAATTAACACCCGGAAGAGCAAATCCTATGCGCGACCTAGAAAAACTACTAAAGCAAATAGAAGAGAGCGCCAACCAAAAGGAAGGCAAGGGTTTTCAAGACAAATTATTCGCTCTAGAACAGAAAGAAACATTGCAGGATTCTCGCCTAGTAAGGCGGATAGTGGCACTCCGGTTGCCCCAGTTAATGAAGAACTTTAATATCTAGGTCAGTAGGACAAGGTTTGAATCTTCCTTCGGTGTAAATAACTAAGAAAATATACGGAGGAAAAAGTTGACCCCAGCATTTTTCTCTGTTTATTTTTTATTCATAGTTGAACAGCGCAGCCCAAGGGATATGTGCTGGCGCGATCGCCATTAACTTCTCCCATGCTCCTAAACCTAGTAATATTCAACTTCCAGCTTTGCCACTGTCACAGCGCTAAAGGCAAAAGCGAGCAAGATCGGCAGGGGAGATTGCAGCCAATAGGTTAAAATGGCAGCGATCGCCACTACCAACACAGCGGCAGTTGACCACAGGATTTCATCTTTAGTTAAACCTTTTTCAAATTTAATGAGTTTTAGCACTCGGCTAGGAATTGGTTCTGGCATTACCGCTCCTGGGGGAAAAGCCCAATAACTACAACGCTCGACAATTAAATCTGTCCAGCCATTATCGTGACACCATTCCCTGACCCATTCATCGGCAAAATGTTTCATAAAACTTGTTGTCAGTTCAATCAAGTAAAGTTTTGTTAAAAAAGTTGGGGCGATCGCCTGCAACTGCCCTCATGGAGGAGCAATTTGGCTTTTTTATAATACACGGATTATCTGGAAAGTCAAATTAAAAAACTATTTATTTCGTATCCCATAAGTATTTACTACTACTGAGCTAAGGCTAAACCATCGGCGCGGGGTTCGGAAGCGGCTATCAATGCTCCTTGGTGACGCAGGATGATTTGCCCTTTGCCAAATTCTGTGGGAGAACTGATTTGAATTTGGTGTCCGCGATTAGCTAATCCCTGAATAATTCCTGGGGCAACCGTTGGCTCTAACCAGATTTGATTGTCTGCGATAAATTGCCAGCGCGGGGCATCTAAAGCAGCTTGGGGATTGAGATGATAATCAGCTAAATTCACAATCACTTGCAAATGTCCTTGGGGTTGCATCGCTCCACCCATCACGCCAAATGCACCTAAAGGGCGATCGCCTTCGGTCAGAAAACCGGGAATAATGGTATGGAAAGGACGCTTGCCGGGAGCGAGTTGATTGGGATGTCCTGATTCTAGACTGAAACCAACAGCGCGATTTTGTAGGGCAATCCCCGTACCCGGAACCAGAATGCCGCTGCCAAACCCCATATAATTAGATTGAATGAAAGAAACCATCAAATCTGAATCAGCAGCGGTAAGATAGACAGTACCACCTTGGGGAAGTCCGGGTTGGGCAAGGGGAATGGCAGTATCACCGATCAATTGTTGTCGAGATCTGCCATAATTGCGATCTAATAGTTCTACTGTCGATCTGTCCATAAATCGCGCATCGGCAACATAGCGATGAACGTCTGCAAAAGCCAATTTCATCGCTTCAATTTGTAGGTGATAGCTTTCGGCAGAATCGCGGGGATATTGGGATAAATCGTAATTTTCCAGGATATTCAAAGCCATCAAAGTAGCGATGCCTTGGGTATTGGGGGGAAGTTCCCAAACTGTTAAACCGCGATAGTTGGTGGCAATGGGTTCTACCCAGATAGGTTGATGTTGGGCAAGATCGGCGGTGGTTAATAATCCCCCCGTATCAGCTGCAAATTGGGCAATCTGGGCGGCTAATTTGCCTTGGTAAAAACTTTCGCCGCCAGTAGATGCGATCGCTTTCAGCGTTTCTGCGTGTGCTTGACTGCGCCAAATTTCCCCTACTTTGGGGGAACGATTGCCGGGAAAAAAGACTTCTTGAAAGGCTTGAAACTCTCTCCCCTGTAGTGGCAAATAAATTTTTTCCATGCGCTGCCAAGCAGCGGCGGTGACGGGAGAAACCGGAAAACCTGACTCGGCATAGCGGATGGCAGGCGCAAACAATTGTTCAAAGGGTAATTTACCCCAACGCGACCACAAAGTGCGCCAAGCGGATACGGCTCCCGGTACTGTCACAGGCAACCAACCCCACTTAGGAAGGCGATTGCGCCCTGCCAATGTTGCTAAAGTTAAATTTTGGGGGCTGCATCCAGAGGCGTTTAAACCGTGCAATTTGCCATCCCAAACCAGGGCAAAAGCATCTCCACCGATGCCATTGGAGGTAGGTTCGACTATAGTTAAAGCGATCGCCATTGCCAGAGCAGCATCCACCGCATTACCGCCTGCCCAAAACATTTCCATCCCTGCTAAAGTGGCAAGGGGTTGGCTAGTTGCCACCGCCCTTTGATTGCCTAAAACTATTTGCCGTTGGGAAGGATAGGGATATTGAGTTAAGCTGAATTTTTCTGTCAAAGACATAATGGATTGAGGGTTTGATAGCAGAAGTCCTATATTGCGTCTAAATCATTTGTAAAAATCTGTAGGGGTAGCGCCTAGGCTGTTGACTTTGTGCCTTTTTGAGTGATATTATTCATACAATAAATACGTCGCTTTTTCGGTGATGAGGT
>CAKZHE010000017.1 GCA_936920195.1 uncultured cyanobacterium
TTCGCTTTTTCTTCCTGATTCTCATTGTGCTAGCGCAATCAGAATCTATTTTGGCTTGACTTTTAACACATCTTCTGCATTTCTTAAATTACTAGCGCGATCGCTTGACATTCAAGACAGTCGCTACATAAATCACAGAAAACCCCTAAAAAGGCACAAAGTCAACCGCCTACGGAGAGCCTATATATAGCATTTTGTAGGGGCAACCACGAGGGGGGTTGCCCCCATTCCTAGGATAGTTGCTTATTCGTTCCCTATTCCCTTTTAAAGCGTCACCGTGTAAGCATCCCGGATACCTTGCACTTTGGCAATCTCAGCCACAATCCCTTCCGGCAGAGGATCGTCTAGACTTAGTGCCATGACTGCATCGCCCCGGACAATTTTCCGCCCCACTTGCATACTCGCAATATTGACATTAAAGTTTCCCAACAGGGAACCAATAGTGCCAATAATTCCCGGCATATCCCGGTGCAGAGTAAATAGCATATAGGGGCTAGGAGGGACATTGATCGGGAAATCATCAATACTGGTAATCCGAATTTCCCCGTCTCCTAACAGCGCTCCATTGACGGAATGCTCGCCTAAAGAACCTTTGGCAGAGAGTTGTAAGGAGCCAGAATAATCCCGGATTGCCGCATCTCTGGTTTCAATCACATGGATGCCTCGCGTCTTGGCTTCAATGGCAGCATTGACGTAGTTGACGCGCTCTTGCAAGGCTTGGGAGAGCAATCCCTTCAAGGCGGCAATTACTAAGGGTTGACTGGTATTAGTTGCCAATTCCCCTTGCAACCGGATGGTTAAAGACTCAATTCTACCCCCCACCAATTGGGCAACGAGCTTGCCGAGGGTTTCGGCTAGCTGCATATAGGGTTTGAATTTTTCCATTACGTCGGGAGACAAGCCAGGAATGTTTACCGCCGATCTTGCGGGTAAACCGAGGAGGACATCGCGAATTTGTTCGGCGACATCAATGGCAACATTTACTTGAGCTTCAGCGGTAGAAGCGCCTAAATGGGGCGTGAGGACGAGATTTTGCCCAATCGAGAGGAGGGGGGATTCTCCTAGGGGTTCATTCTCAAATACATCTAGGGCTGCACCACCAATTTTACCAGAGGCGATCGCCTCTGCCAAAGCCGCTTCATCAATAATCCCGCCCCTAGCACAGTTGATAATCTTGGTGGTTGGCTTCATTTTCGCCAAGGATGACCGATTAATCAAATGGGTAGTTTCTGGGGTTTTGGGCAGGTGCAGGGTAATATAATCGGCTTGCTGGAAGAGTAGATCCAATTCTACTAGCCGACAACCCATTTGATCGGCTCTTTCTACCGAAATGAAAGGATCGTAGGCGATCAACTTCATCCCCATCGCCTTCGCGACTGTAGCGACATGGGAACCAATTTTCCCCAAACCGACGACACCAAGAGTTTTTTTGTAAACTTCAGAGCCAGTAAAGCTTTTACGGTCCCATTTGCCACTTTTTACCGATTGATTGGCATCCGGAATGTGGCGAGATAAGGATAACATCATGGCGATCGCGTGTTCTGCCGCCGCAATGGTATTGCCTTCGGGAGAATTGACAACGACAATCCCCCGCTTAGTCGCGGCGGGGACATCAACATTATCAACACCTACTCCCGCACGACCAATAATTTTTAATTGCGTGCCAGCATCGATGATTGCCTGAGTAACGCGGGTTCCCGAACGAATCATCAGGGCATCATACTCTGGAATAATCCGTACCAGTTCCTCTGGGGGCAACCCGGTTTTGATATCCACCTGGGCAACTTGGGACAAAATATCAATTCCAACTTGATCTATGGGATCGGAAACAAGAACCTTTGACATGGTGTGCTGGGAGGTTGAAAATATTAATCTGGATGCAGGGGGTAGATCCTACTTGAGCGTCTGCGATTGGACTGGGACAGCTATCGTTAAGAAAACGCGGGATACCCCATCGCATATTATCCGTGTTTTGCGCCGTACCTTAAATTTACCATCCAGTTATGAACTATTTGATTGCTGTTCTGCCAGACCGAATTCAGGCAGAAGCTGCCTACACTGCTTTAGAAACGGCAGGTTTACCCCTAGATCGAGTGACGATTTTAGGAAAAGGATACCAGACTGCGGACGAATTTGGCTTGATCGATCCTAACCAAGAAGCGCGTCAGCAGTCTAGGTTGATGTCTTTTTGGTTAGTTCCCTTCGGCTTTTTCTCTGGAGTTGCCTTTAGTTTGTTGACTGATTTACATACCTTTGCTTGGGCTGGAACTGTTGGCAATCACTTGATTGGCGGGTTATTGGGCGCGGCTGGGGGCAAGTTGGGCAGTATCTTTATCGGCGGGGGAGTGGGTTTGGCAGTGGGTGGTGGGGATGCCTTGCCCTACCGCAATCGCCTGAATGCAGGGAAATATTTGCTGGTGGTGACGGGGACTCCGGTTTTGACCAATAAAGCTACAAAGATTTTGCAAGAGTTTAAGCCAGAAAGTTTGCAAGGCTATAACCAAGAATAGATCGGGAATGGGCGATCGCGCTCATTTCCCCGCGATCGCTGTTGCCAATTCCTGATTTGACTTGCTGGCGACCCAAACTCAGTTTCATTAAGTATCTGAATCACCAAGGGTTGTTAGAGTTCTGCTCCTCAGCATATATAAAAGTATGCCACCAAAGCACTACTCGAAAGTGTAACCTCGATTTCATAAAAAGTAAAATGCTATTTTACAAAAATATATAATTCCTGCCACTCACCCTGACGCACAAAAGCTGCCTAACAAGGCGATCGCCTTGTTAATATAACAACCAACCTTGAATTTATTAACATTTGCAAATATTTAGGTAAACTTTTTTGTGCGATTTGACACAGTATTGATTGTGAGCAAGGAATAGGGTAATTTAAATATAGGTTGATCCCCCATTACATTTACTGACCCAAATGAAAACCATCTTTAGAAACATCACCGCCTTAGGAATAGCGACTCTACTGGCTGGGGTGTCTGCCACAGTAAGGGCAGAACCAGCCACAAAAACTATTCCCCTCAAAACTGGTGAGAACTTGACAGCACCAACAATCAACAAGTTTAATCAGCTAAAATTCCCAGTCACCACAAATTCAGGCACTACCGCCGAATCGCAAATCCCGGTGAAACCAGGGGAGGGAATTACGCTGAACCGCACAAACTATCAAATCGTGGTTTACCTGGGACCTAACGATCTCCGGGGACTATCATCAACTGCGGGACAGGGAGATGGTCATTTTGAATTTAGAATTAATTTTGTCCCTCGTTAATCCAATCAAGAATGTAAGGAATATAGTCATGAAAAAATCTGGTTTTTTCTTACTTGTGCTAACTTTAGTGACTTCTCTGGCAACTATATCTTTGTCTTCATTTTCTAAAGCAGAGCAAGTGTGCAAAGTAACAGATCCTACTGGAACTCCACTGAATGTTCGGAATCGACCTAATGGTAAGGTGATTAATGCACTCAGAAATGGCAGAGAAGTTCATATTCATGAAACAGCTAATGACAGTCAAGGCCGCTCTTGGGCTAAAG
The DNA here is from genome assembly GCA_936920195.1 of uncultured cyanobacterium. Taxonomy (GTDB): domain Bacteria; phylum Cyanobacteriota; class Cyanobacteriia; order Cyanobacteriales; family FACHB-T130; genus CAKZHE01. Next base: position 3,547 of record CAKZHE010000017.1, read on the forward strand.
TTGGAGGTTACTACAATGGGGAATACAGAATCTGGGGTTGGGTGATTAGAGAATTTATTAGCTGCTACGACAACTAATGGTGTATTGCCAGGATTTAGGCAGCATTGACGAAATTGCCAGCTACCAGTGGACGATTTCTAGATGTGGTTATTCCTTGTGTATAGCGGTTCTCGATTTGGTGAGGTACACCGATAATCTTGAAAGCACTTCTTTATCTACCGTTAGGTGTACTTCATCTACTTGAGAACCGTTTGATTAACTAGCCCTTCGCCGATATTACCGCGATCGCGATGATAAAGATAGCGTTCTTTAATGCGATCGCAGTGTTCTTTCTCTGGCTCTCCTAAATAGAGACTTCTTGCATAGCGGCAATATTGAATAACCAATCTTTCCCCACTATTGATGAACTATTGTCGGCAGTACCGTAGCAGCGGGGGGAAAAATGACAAGTCCGACAGCGGCCTAATTCTAATTTTACTGGGGGAAAGGATTTTTCTGGGCGATCGCTCTCCAACCAATTACTCAATCTAGCTAAAAGTTCCGTTAAATCTTGGCGAGTTTGTTCGTGCTGCTGTCGATCATAAACAAACTTGAGACCTTGGGGTTCTGGTTCAGATTGCACAAACCAATAAGTCATCGAAATTTGTTCGGGTAAATAATCGCTAGTTTCTGCCAAAACATAGAGATACAAGCGAGTTTGCCAATCATCGGCTAGAGTTTGACGCTTTTTTGGTTGTTGATAGGTTTTCCAATCTAAAATTTGGGCTTGTTGAGCATCGACAATTAACAAATCATAAATGACTGTCAGCAAATAACCTTGAAAACTGAGAGTACGGCAGTGTTCGCTATTCCTTTCTGTCTGCGGCTGGGGGGCGAGAATTTCTGGAGCAGCTTGACATAATGCTGTGACCCAGCGTTGCAATTGGGGATCTTCCTTTACCAACAAATCAATCGGTAAACCCATCTCTCTTTGTTGCATCAAAAGGTGAAAGCGACTGCCCCAAATTTGCCGTTCTTGTTGTTCTGGAGTTACCAGAGAGTTTAGTTGTTCAATGTAGATATATTGAAATTTGCGGGGGCAAGTTTCTAGAAGATTTAGCTGTCCTTGGGAAAGGCGCAGAAGCTGAGAAGTTGGGGGCATTTTTGGGAGATGGGGAGATGGGGTGATGGGGTGATTTTAGGTTTTGGTTAGGACGAAAACATTGCCTTCATTGCCTCTGCCAATTCGCATATCTCGGTCTAAATAGGTGATATCTAGCCAGCCTTGTTGGTTGGGATTGTTGATTTGTAAGTCAATGGCAGTAAACTTTTTACCGCTAGCAATTTGCTCAATCAGATTAGCGGGAGACTGATACCCAATTAGGCGCTGTAAGCCCAAAATTGACCGCTCGAATTTGACTTGGACGCGCCGCTCTGAAACAGCTTCAAATCGAGCTGTCACACCGATCAATCCTTCTAAATATGGTAAACCATAAACTTCGGCGATATTATAAATTTTCGCTTCGGCAATCCGGATAGATTGGTAGATTTGCCCCAATTTCAGTAAGGGTATTTGGTCAATGTTTAATAAGCTGCGGCTGCTAGTGTAGAGCAAGCGCCAATCGCCGTCTAAAAGTTCGCGGGCTTCGAGGGGACGAGGGGTGGGATTCCGGTCTTCTAATCTAGCAATGATGGATAAAATGGCAATTTTATCATTATCTGTAGTCAATAAGCCGCGATTCTTGCCTGCGATCGCTTCTAGCAAAGACTCTTTTTCTAGCATTACTATTTTAGGGAATGGGTAATAGGCTCATACTAGCTTAAGCCTAGGCTGTTGTAGGGGCAATCCCCCCGTGGTTGCCCCTGTCTCTAGGATAGTTGCGTAAGTCCTGTCCCAGAATTGACTTGAATCGACTACCTAAGCCCCTACTTATCTGCCTTAGCTTTTTGAGCCAAATAATCCCCTTGCAAAGTGGCCAGCAACTGTTCGCGGCGATCGTATAATCGCTTCAGCGGACGAGGAGCGCACTTATTGATCGTGTAAGCAGCAATAATTGGTAAAGCAATCGTGCTGTCAGTGTAACAAACGATCGCATTCGGTAACTCATCCGGATCGATTTTTCCCCAGCTAACAGCTTCTGCCGGAGTTGCCCCAGATAAACCACCAGTATCGGGGCGAGCATCAGTAACTTGCAGAAAGTAATCGTGTCCTCGTTCTTCCAAACCTAAAACTTCGTGGATTTGGGGTTGAGTTTGCAGCAGAAAGTTTTTTGGACTCCCGCCGCCAATCATAATTGCCGCACTTTTCCCTTCTACTCCATCAATACCAGAATCCCGCGCACCATAGGCGATCGCCGTCGTTTCACTCACATCCAGAGAAGGGTCTAAAATTAACTTAGAACCCTCCAAAGACAAAGCTGCCACATTCATCCCAATAGAACTATCTCCTGGTGAAGAAGTATAAACTGGCACGCCACAATCGTAAGCCGTCGCCAACAAACAAGAATGTTTTGCCCCTAGTTGAATTTCCACCTCCCGCACGCACTTACCTAACAAGTGGTGAAATTCTGCCGTACCCATCCGCTTTTGGAAAGGTTCCGCTTGCAGCACTTTTCTAATAAAGGCATCAGTTTCTAGCAATACCTCATAGTCAAAGACAATATCGTAAATCCGAATCGTGCCTTCTTTTCGCAACTCCACATCATCGACATAAATAGTGTTAGAGAAAAGTTCGTACCCTAACCCATAATGAAGATCGTGGTAAAGATTCGCTCCAGTGCTGATGATAAAGTCAATAAAGCCGTGGCGGATCAGCGGAGCTAAAATACTGATGCCAAAACCTGCTGGTGTCATTGCCCCAGAAAGGCTTACCCCTACAGTTACTCCCCGCTGAAAAATCTTCTGGGTGAGTAAGTGGCAGATTTCCCGCAACCGCGCCCCATTGTAGGCAGTAAAGTAATTATCAATCAGTTCCACCACTCCCACATCTCCAGTCATTGGAGCCGGAGCAATTTTACGACCGCGTTTTTGTTTTTTTGACATATTCTTACTCTCAACAAGTAGGAGCTAATGGCTATTCGCCCTTACTAGATATATGCGATTTCTGTCAGTCCTGCCAGTATAATTTCTCAAAGCTATTTCCCATTACCCCATTCCCCACATTGCCCACTATTCAACTACTGCCCCAACATCTCCACCTTATGCAATCCCATGCCGAGAGCATCTATCCTGAAGAGTGCTGCGGATTGCTACTCGGTCTTATGGATCGAGATTTGCTACTCTCTGGTAATCTGGATGCAGGGAAAATGGTAGTAGAAGTTTTGCCTGTATTGAATAGTTGGGGGACTAACTCAGAAACCGATTTGCAGGATCTTCCCCCAACGCCTCCCCTAGACAATCCCAAACAGCGCCGCTACTCCATTGCCCCAGAAGTGATGCTAAAAGCCCAGCGAGAAGCCAGGGATAGACATCTCAATATTATCGGCATCTATCATTCCCACACCGATAACCCTGCCATCCCCTCATCCTTCGACCTAGCCCTAGCTTGGCCTCAATATTCATATATCATTATCTCAGTGCTGCAAGGAAAAGCTAGCGATATCCGCAGTTGGAGCCTTGACAGCAGCCGCCAATTCCAGCCAGAAGAAATTATTCCCGTCCCACCGACGCTCAATTAGAAACTAATTCTAAAGACTAATCGGGTTCACAATACAAGTTATATCCTTTTTGGATAGGATGTTGATCCGCACCTGCTCATAAAACTGCCATGTTCAATCCCAATCTGGATGAAATCCAGTTAACCAAAGAAGAATACGAACGTTACTCTCGCCACCTGATCTTGCCAGAAGTAGGATTAGAAGGGCAGAAACGCCTCAAAGCCGCTAGCGTCCTCTGCGTAGGTACGGGCGGACTAGGCTCCCCACTACTACTTTATCTCGCGGCTGCTGGCGTGGGACGAATCGGCATTGTAGATTTTGATATCGTTGATAGTTCCAACCTCCAGCGCCAGGTAATTCACGGCACTTCCTGGGTAGGTAAGCCCAAAATTGAATCTGCCAAAAACCGGATTTGGGAAATTAATCCCAACTGTCAAGTAGATCTCTATGCAACTTTCCTAACTTCCGAAAATGCCCTGGAAATTATCAAACCCTACGATTTAGTGGTAGATGGCACTGATAATTTTCAAACTCGCTATTTAGTCAATGATGCCTGCGTGTTGCTGAATAAGCCTAACGTTTATGGCTCAATTTTCCGGTTTGAAGGTCAAGCTACCGTCTTTAACTATCAAGATGGCCCCAATTACCGAGATTTATATCCCGAACCACCACCACCGGGAATGGTTCCTTCCTGCGCTGAAGGTGGTGTATTAGGCATTTTACCTGGAATTATTGGCGTTATTCAAGCTACTGAAACCATCAAAATTATCCTTGGTCAAGGTAATACGTTGAGCGGAAGATTGCTGCTATTTAACGCCCTAGAAATGAAGTTCCGGGAACTGAAATTGCGCCCTAACCCAGTGCGCCCAGTAATCGAGAAGCTGATTGATTACGAACAATTTTGTGGAATTACTCAAGCCAAAGCAGAAGAGGCAAAACAACAAATGGAAATGGCAGAAATAACGGTAAAGGAACTCAAGCAATTATTGGATAGTAGCGATCGCGATTTTGTTTTGATCGATGTTCGCAACCCCAATGAATACGACATTGCCAAAATTCCCGGTTCGGTTTTAGTTCCTTTACCGGAAATTGAAAATGGTAGTGGGGTGGCTAAAGTCAAGGAATTACTCAATGGTCATCGCTTAATTGCCCATTGTAAAATGGGTGGCAGATCGGCAAAAGCCCTAGCAATTCTCAAGCAAGCTGGTATTGAAGGCACGAACGTCAAAGGCGGTATCGCAGCCTGGAGTCGGGAAGTCGATCCTTCAGTTCCAGAATACTAAATATTTGGTAGTGGTGCGGTATGCACCACTACTTCTAAAACTATAGAGTTACTAGGAGTTAAAAATCTCTCCTACTCTATGGTTGGAAAGTATCTACAGAACGAGGATCTAGTGCATCCCGCAACCCATCGCCCAAAAGGTTAAAAGCTAATACAATTAATAAAATGGCTAAACCTGGAAAAATTGCTGTCCAAGGAGCAGATAAAGAATAACCACCTTTAAAGGCATCAGCTAACATTGTTCCTAATTCTGGAGTGGGTGGTTGAGCGCCTAATCCTAAAAACCCTAATCCCGCCGCTTCTAAAGTTGCCGTACCTGTAGAAAGAGTTGCCTGCACTGCTAAAGGCGAAAGGGTGCTAGGTAAAATATGATTAAAAATAATCCGGGTTGGACTAGCTCCCAAGGCTCTAACTGCCAATACAAATTCCTGCTCTCTGAGGGATAGTACAACGCTTCGAGTTAAACGCAGATAAACAGGAATTTGGACTATCCCTACTGCCAACATCACACTTGGCAGACTAGGCTTAGTTACAGTTACCAGCGCGATCGCCAGTAGAATTGAAGGAAATGCTAGCAGAATATCTGCCATCCAACCAATAACTAAATCTGCCCAACCTCGAAAGTACCCTGCAACTAATCCTAATCCTAGACCAATTGCCAAACCAACACTCACTGAAACCAATCCTACAGATAGGGAAGTTTGCATCCCATACCATACCAAAACTAGAATATCTCTTCCCAACCCATCAGTACCAAACCAGCGATCGCTACTAGGCGGTTTCAACCGCATCAAATAATTGCGATCCGTAGTTGGGTCATAAGGATGCAGGATCGGAGCCAGCAATGCAGTTAAAATTAAGGCGATCGCCAATCCTAAACCAATCCTCCCCGAAGTAGATTGCCAAAACCTCCGAAAAGCTCTGTTATTAGATAAACTGACTTTGAAAGGCAAGTTATTAAACATTAATTTATAAAATTCCAGACCAGTAAATGGATTATCGGTATTGAATTCTAGGGTCAATAAAAGCGTAGGAAATATCCACTAACAAATTGATCGCTACAAAAGTTATCGCCACAAAAACCACGCCTCCCTGAACAACTGGATAATCTCGCGTCAGAATCCCTTCATAAATCCACGAACCAATCCCAGGCCAAGAGAAAATTGTTTCTGTCAGGATGGCTCCACCTAAAAGACTACCGAATTGCAAGCCAATAGTAGTCATAATTGGCAGTAAAGCATTTTTCAGGGCGTGGCGGAAAATTACCAGATTTTCTCCCAATCCCTTTGCTCTAGCAGTACGGATATAGTCCTGGGATAGCACCTCTAACATAGCACTGCGGACAATTCGCGCCACCACTGCCAAAGGAATTGTACTTAAAGTTAAAGCTGGCAGACAGAGATGGGCGATCGCATCCTGAAATACCCCGCCATCCATTTTTAGCACCGCATCTAATAGATAGAAGCCCGTAATCGGCTGAAAAGTCAATCCGGCGATCGCGCTCAACCGTCCGCTAGGCGGCAACCATTGCCAATTTACCGCAAATAAATAGATCAGTAACAATCCCAACCAATATACAGGCAGCGAAACCCCAATTAATGAACCAGTCATAGTGAGATTATCCAGCCAACTGTTTTTCCGTGCTGCTGCCAACACCCCAGCCGGAATTCCCAGCAACAGAGCAATGGAGATAGCGGCGATCGCTAATTCAAAGGTAGCAGGCCAGCGCTGACTAATTTCCTCTGCAATGGGAATCCCGCTAATCATGCTTTTTCCCAAATCAAATTGGCATAAACTGCCCAAAAAAGCCAAGTATTGCCACGGCAGCGGCTGATTTAACCCTAACTGCTGTTTGAGCGCTACCACTTGTTCCGTTGTCGCTCGTTCTCCTAATAAAGCGATCGCTGGATCTCCCGGAATCAGACGTAAAAGCGTAAAAACCAACAATGTAATCCCAAATAAAACTGGCAACAGACCCAATAGCCGCCTCGCAATATACTTCCACATTTTCACCCTAGATAGTTTTAAAGCCTTACCAACAGGTCTTTTCCCTGCAAATAAGATTAACTGTCTCCGTCTTGAAAAGCCCAGAAATCTCCGCGATCGTCGCCTTATGCACAATAATAAAATTATTGCAAGTAGTAATATACGACTTTAAAAGTTCGGTCTGCACCATTTGAGCGCAGAAAAAACCTGTTATAGTGATAAAGCGGTGAAAGAGGACGAGCGAAAGCGAAGGCCGAAAGCAGCGCCCCGAACCTGGAAAAGAAA
>CAKZHE010000018.1 GCA_936920195.1 uncultured cyanobacterium
GGTTGCCCCGATGTGTAGGGGTAGGCACGGGGGCGCTACCCCTACAGATTTACATAAATGATTCAGACGCGCTATAGCGTTGATGGTGCGTTACGCTGCGCTAACACACCCTACTGATAGAACAATCGGGGTAATGCCTGTCACCATCTGAAGTCCCGGAGACGTTCCACCGGAACGTCTCTACTATATCTATAGTTACCATCGATTATTTTGATAGTTGCTTCTATAAAAAAAAATGAAGGTTAGCATCTATTAATTATCTGGTTTAGAAATTTACTTTTCCCCAATCTACGGTTAATCTTAAATTTAACAACCTTAAGCAAATATTAATTTGCTCTGGGGCAATATCTTCAGTGACTGGTTAATTAGTCACTAAATCTTTTGGAAAATTCAGAGGAAACCTTTGATGGATCAGTTTCTCCAGACTGTATGGCTGATACCTTGCTATTCCTTTCTTGGCGCTATTTTGACTATTCCTTGGTCGCCAGGAATCATTCGCCGCAGCGGACCCCGCCCCGCTGGTTACATCAATTTATTGATGACTTTGTGTTCTTTTATTCACAGTTTAATTGCTCTCCAAGCTACTTGGAATCGACCGACCGAAAGAATAGTTTTGCATTGGCTACAAGTTGCCAATTTGGATTTATCTTTGCCCCTGGAAATTTCTTCTCTCACTGTCGGGATTATTGCCTTGGTGACTGGTTTAAATCTGCTGACTCAGATTTATGCCGTGGGGTATATGGAAATGGATTGGGGATGGGCGCGGTTTTATGGATTGCTCGCCCTGTTTGAAGGTGGAATGTCCGCTTTAGCCCTCTGCGATTCATTGTTTTTCAGCTACATCATTCTAGAAATTTTGACTCTCGGAACCTATCTCTTAGTGGGATTGTGGTTTAGTCAACCTTTAGTAGTCACAGGTGCTAGAGATGCCTTCCTAACTAAACGGGTAGCAGATTTATTGCTGTTAATGGGCGTTTTGGCACTTTATCCTTTAGCCGGAACTTGGAATTTTGCCGAATTAGCAACTTGGGCGCAAACCGCCCATTTAGATCCCCAAATTGCCACTTTATTAGGTTTAGTTTTACTAGCCGGACCAATGGGGAAATGCGCTCAATTTCCATTGCATCTCTGGTTAGATGAAGCGATGGAAGGACCCGTTCCCAGTACCATTTTACGGAATTCGGTGGTAGTTGCCACTGGCGCATGGTTGTTGGTGAAATTAGAACCAGTATTATCCCTTTCCCCCCTGGTTTTAGAAATAGCAATCCTGGTGGGAGCAGTGACAGCCGTTGGCGCTAGTTTGATTGCGATCGCCCAAATTGATGTCAAGCGCACCTTATCTTATACTGTAAGCGCTTACATGGGATTGGTGTTTATTGCCGTTGGTACTCATCATGCCGAAGCTGGACTTTTATTAGTTTTGAGTCATGCGATCGCCATCTCCCTATTAGTGATGAGTATTGGGGGAATTATCTGGAACAGCATTACTCAAGATATCACCCAATTAGGTGGCTTGTGGTCCCGTCGTCCCATCTCCGGTTTAGCCTTAATTGTGGGGACATTAGGATTAATTGCTTTTCCTCCTTTTGGCAGTTTTTGGGCATTACTGAAATTAGCTGATGGTTTGTGGTCAACCCAACCCTGGTTAGTCGGAGTATTGGTAGTAGTTAATGCTTTAACCGCCTTCAGTTTAACTCGCGTTTTTGGATTAATTTTTGCGGGAAAAAGCAATCCTATGGCAGAGCGATCGCCAGAAGTTCATTGGCCTATGATCGTGCCAATGATGCTGTTACTAGGATTCACTCTACACCTGCCTTTAGTTTTGCAAAACTTTGGCTTATTACCCGATTGGGCAAGTCTCAACAAAGATATGTCCCTGCTCCTAATTTGGTCTACCATTTTCGGAATTAGTTTGAGTGGAATAATCTACATTGGCAACGCCTTAGCCAAACCCGTTAAACTTCCTTGGCAACCCCTCCAAGACTTATTCGCCTACGATTTTTATACCGCCAAAATTTATCGCTTTAGCATCATCTTGGGAGTGGCTTCATTATCAAAAATTACCGCCTGGTTTGACAAATACATCGTTGATGGAGCAGTGAATTTAGTTGGTTTCGCCACCATTTTTAGCGGGCAAGCATTGAAATACAATGCTTCTGGTCAAACTCAATATTACGTCACCACAATTTTGCTTGGTGTTGTCATCTTTTTAGGATTGCTTGCCACCAGTTTATTGTAATCAGAACTTTAGACGATCGATATTTAGAAGGAAGAACGAGATTATGCTCAGTGGACTGGTTTTTATTCCCATAATAGCCGCAATTTTAATTTGCTTTTTACGCCAACCCAGCGGTAAACAAGTGCGTTTAATTGCCCTGGCGATCGCCACCATTATTCTGCTACTCACCGGAGCAATTGGTACTCAGTTTAATTTGCTGATTCCCGGATGGCAATTTACCGAATATTTACCTTGGATTCCCCAATTAGGTTTAGAATATAAACTGGGAATTGATGGTTTATCCTTTCCCCTGCTAGCCCTCAGCAGCTTGTTAACTTGGATTGCCATCTATAGCACTAATGAACAAGTGCAACGCCCACAATTCTACTACGCCTTAATCTTTTTAGTCAATGCTGGAGTTGCCGGAGCCTTTGTCGCCCAGAATTTATTACTTTTCGTGCTGTTTTATGAACTGGAATTAATTCCTCTCTACCTATTAATCAATATTTGGGGAGGGGAAAAACGGGGTTATGCCGCCACCAAGTTTTTGATTTATACGGCAGTTTCTGGCATCTTAATTATTGCCGGATTTTTCGGGATCTCTTGGTTAAGCGATTCCACCAGTTTCGATTACGGAGCCATCAATACCCAAGGACTATCTTTAACAACCCAGTTAATCCTGTTAACCATTCTGCTCCTAGGTTTCGGCATTAAAATTCCCCTAGTTCCCCTGCATACTTGGTTGCCCGATGCCTATGTCGAAGCCTCTCCCCCAGTAGCAATTCTCCTCGGTGGCGTACTGGCAAAATTAGGAACCTACGGTTTAATCAGATTTGGTTTAGGATTATTTCCTGAAACTTGGGCGTTAGTTGCACCAGGACTCGCAATTATCGGCACAGTTAGCGTCTTGTATGGAGCATTAACAGCCATAGCTCAAACAGACATTAAACGGATGGTAGCCTATAGTTCCATCGGTCACATGGGCTATGTGTTATTAGGTGGGGCTGCCGCTAATTCTCTCAGCATTGTGGGGGCAGTTTCCCAAATGGTAGCCCACGGATTAATTTTGGCCTTACTATTTCATTTGATTGGGGTAATTGAAACCAAAGTTGGCACGCGAGAATTAAAGTTACTCAATGGTTTAATGAACCCGATTCGCGGTTTACCCCTGACAACTGCCATGCTAGTTTTAGCGGCAATGGCGAGTGCAGGTATCCCTGGGATGGTGGGATTCATTTCCGAATTTATTGTTTTCCAAGGCAGTTTTAGTGTCTTTCCCATCCTGACACTTTTATGTGTAGTGGGAACTGGTTTAACAGCGGTTTACTTCGTAATTTTGCTCAATCGAACTTGTTTTGGCAGACTTGATAATGACCATGCCTATTATCCCAAAGTTAATTGGCAAGAACGTACTCCCGCATTGATTCTAACTGCCTTGATTTTGATCCTGGGATTACAACCTCATTGGTTGTTGCGGTGGAGCGAGCCAACTACTACGGCAATGGTGGCAGCAGTCCAACTGCATAGCAATCAACAAGTTGCTCAGAATCTAGACCATTAATTTGAAATTAACCACAAAGACACGAAGGCACAAAATAGATTTAAGCCCAAAACTATATCTTTCTTTGTGTCTTTGTAACTTGGTGGTTAATCGAAATTTCTAAAACAAATTTAATCCACTTTTTGCAGGAATAATTACCATGACTACCGCGACCAAATTACCGCCTTCTCAACATGAATTCGCTGAAGTTATTCACCGTCTAGAAGCAGGCGGGGCAATGCTACCGGATACGCCCGAAAACTTGATGCAAATCATTGGTATTTATAAAGCTTATGCCGTACCAATGGATTTCTACTGGCGGGATTTACTGTATATTGCCGAAAGAGTGTTTTTAAACCCTTTGCCATTTTTTAAATACTTTCTTCCCAAAGAATATTTGGAACTGCATAATCATTATGCTGGCGATGATGCGGATTTAAGAGTTTGGCGCGGTGAGGCAACTGCTCACCCAGAATTGTTAGCATTTATGGAAAAGGGCGAGACAGGAAAATTGCCAAAACTACTCCATCATTTATGGCACGATCGCGTTAATATGGAGTTTGCAGAAGCCTGTATGCGAGCCATGTTTTGGCATCGCGGTATGGGGGGGAAATTTGACCCCTATTTGGATACGCCAGAATATATTGCAGCGGCAGATAAAGCCATTAAAGCTTACTTTAAAGGCAATCCGATCATGCTGGGACTGTATAAATTGTTCCCAGAAATGTTTATCGAACAAGTGCGCCAATTGTCCTATTACAGCAACTTAGGATTATTCTGGGAAGTGATGGCTCCGGTGTTTTTTGAAATGAGCGATCGCTATGACACTGGCGATATCAAAACTGTTCCTGATGCCATGAACTTTTTAGTTAATGGTATCTTTGCCGTTGCCTCTCGTCCGATTTATCACCACGTCTATATTCGCGGGGAAATGTACGAAATCATCCCCAAATCCTGCGGTTTTACTTGGTTGCATGAAGCGGCATTACCATACGTAGAAGCAGTGTTTTATCGCACCGCTCCTTTCCGGGGAACCAAATCCTATAATGCTCAGGCGAAACAAGTCCCTGAAGATCAAAAAGATTTCCACTATGGCATCTTATATGCCGATGTCTTTCCAGTTGGTACGGCGGGTATTCCTCCCACTCAATTAATGCAGGATATGTTGCACTTTTTGCCGCCCTATTTGGTGGAGTATTACAAGCAACACTGTCGCGGCGAAGACGATATGTTAATTCAGTTGGGGATTACTTTTCAACGCTCGATGTACTGCGTCACTTCCGCTGTAATTCAAGCGTTGCGGACTGTAATGTGCCATCCTCTAGACGATCCCAATCCCGAACATTTAGCGGCAAATCGAGCTTTTTTTGAAAGTCAATTAGATCGCTTTAAGCGCCCAGAAGCTCGTTTGCGCGATATTCAGGGAGCGGATTATCGGTAGTTTTCTCAGGACTTACGCAACTATCCTAGCAATAGGGGCAACCACGGGGGGATTGCCCCTACAAAACGCTATATATAGAGGCTCTGCGTAAGTTCTGTTCTCGTTCCCAGTCTCTGACTGGGAATGCCCTCCGGAGGCTCTGCCTAGGCTGTTGACTTTGTGAGTTTTTCAGCGGTATTTTTCATGCAATAACCGTGTCCGATCCCTGCGAGCCGCCCCTTAAAAAGGGGGGAACCGGAAAATTCCTCAAAGTCCCCCTTTTTAAGGGGGATTTAGGGGGATCTCAACTTAGAACGGTAGTCATAAAAGCCAATTTACAGATCAGAAACTGCATGAGTAGAAAACTCCCAAAAAGGCACAAAGTCAACAGCCTAGGCAGAGCCTAGGCTGTTGACTTTATCAGTTTTTCAGCAATTTCATGCAACAACAGTGTCTGATCCCCCCTAACCCCCCTTCAAAAGGGGGGAACCGGAGATTTTCTCAAAGTCCCCCTTTTTTCTAGCGCAGCGGCGCGTTAGCGCGGGGATTTAGGGGGATCTAAACTTAGAACGGTAGTCATAAAAGCCAATCGACCGATCAGAAACTGCATGACCAGAAAGCCCCTAAATAAGTGTAGGGGCAGACCACTCGCCCATACTAAATTATTAGCGATCGCCTATTCAATCTATAAGTATAAAAAAATTCTGAATTTTCTTATAGATACCATTTGATATCGCTTGCTTATTTGGAGCGCAACCATCTATAAAATATTTTTTACAAACAATATACTTACTCCAGAAAACCACCTCACAAAAACTTGAAAATTCTCTGGGCATGACACCACAAATCTAGAACAACAACGAGGTAATTGGCAATGGTGAAATTTTCTCAATCCTCCCGACGGCAATTTTTAATTACTGCCGGAGTCAGTGCTTTAGGAGTGACTTTAAAAGGCTGTTTGGGCAATCCTCCTACCAGAGATACCAAGTCCACCAATCAAGCTACTCCCCTGGCTAGTCTCGATCCTGCCCAAGCACCAGAAACGAAGACAGTCCAACTAGGATATTTGCCGATTGTTGAAGCCGCACCTTTGATTGTGGCTCAGGAAAAGGGCTTTTTTGCGAAGTACGGCATGACAGAAGCCAAGCTTGCCAAACAAGCTAATTGGGGCGCAGCCAGAGATAACTTAGAAATTGGTTCCGCTGGCGGCGGTATTGATGGCGGACAATGGCAAATGCCCATGCCTTATCTGATTTCTGAAGGCAAAATTACCAAGGGGAATGTCAAAATTCCCATGTATATCTTGTGTCAACTCAATACTCAGGGAAATGGGATTGCGATCGCCTCCAAACACGCCGGAAAAGGCTTAGGCTTAAAAGTTGATAGTACCAAGTCTTTATTTGCTGGTTTGAAATCTGAAGGAACAAAATTTAAAGCTGCCTATACCTATCCCCAAGTTAATCAAGATTTTTGGATTCGTTATTGGTTAGCGGCAGGCGGTATAGATCCTGATGCGGATGTGGAATTACTCACCGTGCCAGCCGCTCAAACGGTTGCCAATATGAAAACAGGCACGATGGATGCTTTCAGCACTGGCGATCCTTGGTCTTCCCGAATTGTTAAAGATCAAATTGGCTTTTTGTCAGCTTTAACTGCCGAGATTTGGAAAGCTCATCCAGAAGAATATTTAGCCATCCGAGGCGATTGGGTAGACAAGAATCCCAAGGCAACTAAAGCGCTTTTAAAAGCTGTGATGGAAGCCCAACAATGGTGCGACAATTTTGACAACCGTCCAGAGTTAGCCAAAATTCTTTCTGGGCGAGGTTATTTCAATGTTCCAGCCAGCGTGTTAATCGATCCATTTATGGGTAAATATGACACCGGAGATGGGCGAACAATTGACGATAAAACCATGGCAGCTTTGTATTGGAAAGATAGCAAAGGTAGCGTATCTTACCCCTACAAGAGTCACGATCTATGGTTTTTAACTGAAAGCGTTCGTTGGGGATTTCTGCCCCCAGATACCCTAACTAATGCCAAAACAATGATTGATAAAGTCAATCGCGAAGATATTTGGAAAGAAGCAGCTAAGGAATTAGGAATTCCAGCGGCAGATATTCCTACCAGTACATCGCGGGGAGTCGAAGAGTTTTTTGATGGGATTAAGTTCGATCCCGAAAATCCTATGGCTTATCTCCAAAGCCTGAAGATCAAAAAAGCCAAAGTTTAAAACCACTTTAATTTAGCCAACTTAGAAGGAGCATAGACTAATGACAGCCACGCGATCGCGCAAATCAACCGCTAATGGTTCCGCGAATCCCTTCACCACCTACATCCAAAAACAACTCCCAGAATTGATTCCGCCACTAATTGCGATCGCCATCTTTTTAGCGATCTGGCAGCTATTATCTAGTACAGGGATTACTAAACTGCCAGGACCAATTAGTTTGTGGACAGAACAGCGTACCAGAGAACTGTTATTGTATCCTTTCTTAGACCGAGGCGGTTTAGACAAAGGAATGTTTTGGCAAACTTTAGCGAGCTTGCAACGAGTCGCCATTGGTTACTCCCTCGCCGCCGTTGTCGGGATTAGTTTAGGGATTTGGATTGGCACAACTCGCGCTGTAGATAAAGCCTTAGATCCCATCTTTCAATTTTTACGCACCGTTGCACCTTTAGCCTGGGTTCCCATTGCCTTAGCTGCCTTACAAAAGAACGAACCTGCCGCTTTGTTCGTGATTTTCATTACCTCCATTTGGCCTATTTTGATCAACACTGCCGTGGGAGTCAAACAGATTCCCCAAGATTACAACAACGTCGCCAAGGTGTTACAACTTTCCAAACAGGAATATTTCTTTAATATCCTCATTCCCTCGGCACTGCCTTACATTTTTACCGGATTGAGAATTGCCATCGGTTTAGCATGGTTAGCGATCATCGCCGCCGAAATCGTGATGTCAGGGATTGTCGGGATTGGCTTCTTTATTTGGGATGCCTACCAAAACAATTACGTCAGCGATATTTTCCTGGCTTTACTCTACATCGGCTCCGTGGGTTTATTACTTGACAAAGGCATGAATTACTTACAACATCTCATCCTGCCAGGAGAGCAAAAATAGTCAAGGAATTGCCCAAAAAGCATGAAATTCCCAGATGGTTTAGTTAAGTCCGATCCCCCCTAACCCCCCTTAAAAAGGGGGGAAAAGAAATCTCTAAAATTCCTTAAACAGGGGGGAAAATAAATCTTTGAAATTACCCATTACCCCATTCCCTATTACTATGTCTGTTTTTGTTGCTGTCGATCAAATTGATAAAATATTTCCTCTGGCTGGTGGCGGTTCCTATATCGCCCTCAAAGGCATCGATCTGGAAATTAAAAAAGGAGAATTTGTTTCCTTAATTGGTCACTCCGGTTGTGGCAAATCTACCCTCTTAAATATGGTGGCAGGTTTGGATTTACCCACCGAAGGAGTAGTTACCTTAGAAGGCCAAAGAATTGCTCAACCTGGTCCCGATCGAATGGTAGTATTTCAAAATTATTCTCTTCTACCTTGGCGGACAGTTAGAGAAAATATTGCCCTCGCCGTGAACTCGGTAATGAAAGGTTTACCCGCAGGCGATCGCCGTGCCATTATCGAACAACATATCGACATGGTAGGATTGCGCCCCCATGCCGACAAACAACCGGGAATGCTATCAGGAGGACAAAAACAACGAGTGGCGATCGCTCGCGCCCTAGCGATTCGTCCGAAACTGCTATTGTTGGATGAACCTTTTGGGGCTTTAGATGCGTTAACGCGGGGAAATTTGCAAGAGCAATTGATGAAAATTTGCGATGAAAATAACGTCACCGCAATTATGGTAACTCACGATGTGGATGAAGCCGTATTGTTGAGCGATCGCATTGTCATGCTTACCAATGGTCCAGAATCGAAAATTGGTCAAATTTTGGAAGTTGATATTCCCCGCCCTCGACAGCGGATGGCAGTAGTTGAACACCCCAGTTACTACAGCCTGCGAAGTGAAATGATTTACTTCCTCAATCAACAAAAACGCATCAAAAAATTACGAGCGCGAAAAACCACCGCGATCGCTCGTCATGGCTTAGAAAAAGTTAATATCGAACTGGGTTTTGTCCCCCTCAGTGCCTGCGCTCCCATCGCCGTTGCCAAAGAAAAAGGCTTATTTGCCAAACATGGATTGGATGAAGTTACCCTAGTCCGAGAAACCAGTTGGCGCGGAATTGTCGATGGCATCGCTGGCGGTTATTTAGATGCCGCTCAAATGCCCTCTGGAATGCCCCTATGGATGACCTTGGGGGGTCACGAAGACCGCCCCGTAGCCACGGTGACATCCCTGACCATGACTCGCAATGGCAACGCAATTACCCTAGCTAAACGCTTCTTCGATCAAGGGGTACATACCCTCTCCGATTTCAAAGAATTTCTCTTACGCACCAGAGAACAACGGCACACTTTAGGCGTAGTTCATCCTTCCTCCATGCACAATCTTTTACTGCGTTATTGGTTGGCGGCTGGAGGTATCGATCCCGATCGCGATGTTTCGCTCAAAATAATTCCTCCCGCCCAAATGGTAGTGGATTTACAAGCTGCCACTATTGACGGTTATTGTGTAGGTGAACCTTGGAATATTCGGGCTTCAATGGAAGGATTTGGTGTCACCGTTGCCACAGATTTAGAAATTTGGAATGGACATCCCGGCAAAGTTTTAGGCGTGCGAGAAGATTGGGCAAATCAATATCCCAATACCCACATTGCTTTAGTCAAAGCGTTGTTAGAAGGTTGTCGATATTGTGCCGATACTAATCATGCCGAAGAGATTCGTCACATCTTATCCAAACGGGAATATGTCAGCACCGACATAGACTATATTCACTTAGGCGATCCTAGCGTCACTTTCTGCGATTTAGATCACCCTTTACGGGAATATGCTCACCATTTATTTTATGGAGATGGGGTGAATCGTCCTAGTCGTACCGAACAATTGTGGATGATGACACAGTTAGCTCGTTGGGGACATACTCCATTTCCTCGCAATTGGGTAGAAATTTTAGAAAGGTTATGCCGAGTGGGTGTTTTCAGTACGGCAGCGCGAGAATTAGGCATCATGGATATCAAATATACTCGCGGTCCAATTCAGCTATTTGATGGCATAGCTTTTGATACGGAAGATCCCATTGCCTATCTCAACAATTTAGCCATTAAACGGGATTTTTCCGTGGCAGAAGTTGTTCATACTTCTCACCCCACCGCCGCTTAATTTTTTCTTACCTAGGGGGAGCCTAGGAACCAGTTAAATTCCCCATTCCCCTATTCCCTCTCTCCCCTCTTCCCAATTCCCTCTTCCCAATTCCCTCTTCCCTCTTCCCTCTCTCCCCTATTCCCTATTCCCTATTCCCTATTCCCTATTCCCTATTCCCTCTCCTCCCTGTTCCCTGTTCCCTGTTCCCTG
>CAKZHE010000019.1 GCA_936920195.1 uncultured cyanobacterium
GTTAGATGCAAGTCTGGCTGGTAAGTTGTCTCGCTGAATCAGGAATCCCCGTGCCTTTTCTCAGGGGAGTGTCAAGAAACAATAGATAGGGCGGATTCTGCCTCCCACATCCGTCGCCCCGCACTGGTGAGGTTATCATATTTAATTTCAGTCAAACAAACTAATTCATCTCCTAACTGATAGCCGGGATTTTTTTCCGTAAAAAACTGGACATGGGGGTTAGTTTCTCTCCCCGATGGAATCTCAATTAATCCATCCCGTAAAATTTGGGGATTTTGAAAGCGCACAATGCCAGTTTCTGCCTGATAAAAGTTGCCATAGTATTCCTGTGCCAAACTAGCCGTTAAATTGGTAACATGAACTGGGGTTGCCGCATCATAGCGAGGATAAAATTCCTGCCAAAAAATCGGCAGAAAACGGTAAGTCCGAAAACCCGAACAAATAAATAACCAATAGAGTCTATTTTCGGCGTATTGTTGGCGCAGAAAGTTAACGGCGGCAATCCAGGCTCGTGGTAGAGTGGTACTTGACCAAGCACTAGGATCGACAATAGTATCTCCAGAATAAATCACACTAATTTGTTCTCCCAAGAAAGTTGTTTGGGATAACATCATCGTCGAAAACCCTTTCAGAGCATTGGTGGTTTCATCTTTCAACAATAATGCCCAGTTTTTCCGTTCTAGATCCACCTGAAAGGCATCCCAAGTAATCCCCTGAAAGTGACTTTCTAGGAGGGCATACATTGCCATGCGATCGCTTGGAGCGAGCTTTTGAATCGAAACTAGCCAACTCTTCATTACTGATTGCCCAGACTGAATTTGAACGATGTTTTTTTCAGTCTACTGATAAAATTAGCAATCTGCAAATATCAAATCAGTAATTATTTATTCATAATCCCTAGCTTTGGGAGAGAATTTGAAGAGTGAAAATCATTCTGAATATTTGCTACTTGAGCAGACCATTGAGATGGTTCTAACTGGTTTACATAGGACATATATTGAACCAATGGGCGATCGATATTGAGAATAATGTTTGGATTAAATTGGATATTGTCGTAAATTTTGCCATCTTCATCTCTCAGCATATAGTAGGCTAACCGAGTACATAACAGTAAAAATTGACTAACCCAGTATCCCATCATTCCGGGGCGGTTTTTAGTGACATAAATGGGTTGAATGCGGGTTTTGCCAGGGGCAATGGGCGTGTAAGCATAGATCATGTGCAACGGTGGAAAAAGTCGCACATTTTTCATCATGGTTAACAAGCCAATGCAGCCATCTGCATACCGCATCGAATACTCATAACTAGAACCTAAAAATCGCTGTCCTAACTTTTCTCGCCAAGTAGTGTTAGGAAACTGTCCCCGCATCGTAAAATCAATTTGCCTCCCTGATTCTGTCTGATGCAGTGACAAATCCATTTTGATATCTAAATGATGAATAGTTTTTAAATGTTGAGCATCAATCCCATTCATCATGCAGATGTGGTGGTGGCAAGTGCGCTCGAATGCAGTATCAGGTTGGGTGACAATTGATTTACCCTTCAGTTCATCAAAATCAACCACACCTTCAGGTGCGATCGCATCAGGATAAATCCAGATAAAGCCATACTTTTCCTCAGCTGCATAAGCTGTTAATTTCGCTTTTGCCGGAATTTCTGGTTGACAGGGAATGTTTTGACAATATCCGGATTGATCGAAAGCCCAATGATGAAATGCACAACGAATCCAATTACCATCAACTTTACCAAGTCCCAAATCTGTTCCCAAATGAGGACAGTAAGCATCTAAAGCGCGGACTTGTCCATCTTCGCCTCGAAAGATGACAATTCTTTGACCGCAAATTTCTACAGATCTCGCTTTGCCTGGGGATAATTCCCCACTAGGACAGGCAATATACCAGCCTTTAGCAACTACATTCCAGTTGTTGAAGATTTGCATAGATATTCAAAGTCTAAACTCTTGGTTGAAACTTCTGGAAAATTTGATCTTTTTTGAATTGGAAGTCTTTGATTTGGCGGTCTTCAATTAGTGGGGGCTTGAACTCACCACTAATTGTCTTTAATTTTGAATTTTGAATTTTGAATTTTGAATTGGAGCAAAGCGACTTGACGGGCTTTGATTAACTCTCGCAACCTGTGTTGGAGATATGGTAAATTTTGGGGCTGTCCACCATAGCGCCAACGGACATAGGCTTGAGAAATTTCTTCGACAGGATCGCCATCCATTGCTACTTGTTGTTCTCGTAATAATTGCACATATTCTAAAGGCGTTTGGGCTGGATGCTTGCGAAAACCCTTACCTGCTAAAACCCGGAGCATTTGTTGGTAGAGACTTTCCATCGGGGGTAATTTAGCCAAGGCTCTTTTGTAGCGCCAGCTTTGGAACCAACTCCATCCCAACCAGCCTAAAAATGCGATCGCAATCAGTAAAATTGAGCCAATAAATAATCCCCCTAACCCGCTAGAGATTAATTCCCAAAACCAAATCACTATTCCCGCAATCCAATTAGTAATAATTTCAAAAGTTCTGGTTAACCAAGCGCTGACTGGGGAAGGCAACCAACCAGCTACCCAATTCCAGATAGCTTTGAGAACGCTAAAAGTTTGGTCTTCTTCAAAGGATGGGGGAATTAAATCATGTCCTGGAATGGGATCGAAGGCAAACCAACCATATTTGGGGAAATATACCTCGGTCATGGCATAGGCATCGGTATTCCGAATAACGTAATATCCCGTAAAAGGATTAAATTGTCCGGGAGCAAATCCCACTACCAGCCGCGCCGGAATGCCAATCGAGCGCAACATTATAGTTAAAACTGTGGAAAAATGGTCAGGATAGCCGCCTTTATTTTTGAACAGAAAGACATCAACTAAATCTTCATTTTCCCCGAAGAAGGGTAAGCTCAAGGGGTCTTTGGGAATGGTATAATGCTGTTTTAAATATTGAGCCAGGTAAAGGGATTTTTCGTAAACAGAGTTAGGCTTTTTAGGGTTTTTGGCTCTGCTAATGGTTTCTTTTTGGTATTGGTCTAAAAATTCTTGGGTAGTTTGGCGAATTTTATCGGCAATTTGGGGTGGAACATCAAGATAGTATTTGGTGATGCTTTTGGGATATTCGGTGGAGGCTTGTCCCAGGAGAGTGCGATCGCGATAAGCCACATCAGAAATAGTGGTATAAGTTAATCCTTCCGGCAGAATTCCCGGCGATCGCAACCCCCCTTCGGGATCAATTTCGATTTGTCCCGTGGGAAAATAAAGCTCTCTGGGAACGGCTAGGGAGGGAATCACATTAGGCAATTCTGATAACACCGTATAACTCTGAATTACCTCCCGACTGCGAGCCGAGAAAATCCCCGTGCCAGGTAAGAGAAACCGATAGGACCATTCCGGACGATTCACTTTAGATACTTTGTCATCGCGGGAAATTTCCCAACCTTGCCCCGTATAACGATCGAAAGCAATTACCCGCCAAAATCCCGGAGCTTGCGATCGCACCCGCAGCACTTCTTTGGGTTTCATTTCCCCCCGCAAATTTTGATTCATCTTACTACTGAAACCGTAGTAATAGGTATCATCCATTTTGCCGGGACCGCG
The DNA here is from genome assembly GCA_936920195.1 of uncultured cyanobacterium. GTDB lineage: Bacteria > Cyanobacteriota > Cyanobacteriia > Cyanobacteriales > FACHB-T130 > CAKZHE01. Next base: position 3,595 of record CAKZHE010000019.1, read on the forward strand.
ACCATCATCGCCATCTTCCCCAGTCCCCAGTCGATTAGTTCGATCGCCGGGATTAACAATTCCCCCCCGTTGATTGGGTTCAAAATTCTTGTTTTGCAAACTACTCGGCAAACTAACTGGAAAAGTTCGTAATTGATAGCCGGGAACCCTAGGAACCAAGGCAAAAACTATCAATCCCAAGACAACTATCCCCAATAGAAATACACCTAATCGTCGCCAAGATAAACCGGGAATTAACTGATCTTTTTTTAACTTCGCACTACTTTTAGGGGCAGAAAACCCTAATCGAGAGCGATAATCTAATACTAAAACAGGCAGCGCGATCGCCAAAAATATTAATAATAGCGGCGCAAAAGCTAAAGTTTGACTGAGAGTACCCGCCACCCCCAATAAAATGATTCCAATTACCATCGAATAGCCTAAATCTTTCCGCCGGGGCAAATCAAAACTGTGGAGAACCTGTAATTGAATTAACAGTTGTGCCAAAACTAACCGGGTATCATTGAGCGATCCTAAGATATTTTGAAAAAACACTGCCATTGACCACAACATCCCCATCGCCAACAGGAATTTGACCGGAATATTGCGATCGCGCCGTCGATACCAACTCCAAGTGGCTCCAACAATACTTAAGGGAACTGCCCAAACACTAATCGGCAATTCTCCCGGTGCAACTTCCGCTGCCACATCCGTAGCCATAATCCCCACAATCACCAGGGCTTGCACCAGCACCCGCAGTAAAATCGACTCCTCTACCTCTGGCTTCGGCAATGCTTCTAGCCGCTGTTGTAGTTGGCTCCAAAGGGGTAGACGACCCAGTTGCCGAATTCCAGAAGATTTAGACATACGCATTCTGCTAGCAATAAGAGCTACAGACTAATATAGCTCCTTAGATCTAACAGTTGCCTTAATTTTCCAAAGCGATCGCCAATACCAGCGGTTGTTGTCCCAATTCTGCCAAGCGAATTTCCAAAGGATAAGCCTGATTGGGCAGCAAATCAAAGGATTCCACGCTCAAGTAACCAGGATAGGCGCGCTGTGCCGTTGCCGAAGCTTGGGCAGTTTGCAGCGTCAAACTGCCCCCACGGGGTAATTTACTTTGGACTCGCACCTGGCGCAAGTTCCCCTGAAACTGATACTCCGCCTGGACAGTAATGGGACCAGCAGTTGTTTGCCATTGTCGCTCAACTTGGGGGCGATCGCTCGACACCGCCAACGTCAGCGCATTCAAAATTTCCCGCGCCGCCAGCAAAGATAATGCCATTTGTTGCTCCGATGTCGCCTCTTCATAACCACTGGTAAATAATCGCTCCTCCTGAGCCGAGCGGCTAGGATACATCATCACCAAACCCGCCAATTGATTTACCGTCTCTGGCTGTTCCGGAAATAAAGTTTTCACCGCCTGCACCATTTTGGCTCCCTGCTGTAAAGAAGACTGCATCGCTTCCGTACAAGCTTTCAGCAACTGAGCCAAGACTTTTTCTGGCATCGGAGCAGGCAAACTAAGTTGAGCCAATTGGGGCATCCAGAGGTGGATGGCAGGCATCCGCAGGGGAAGCACTTCCACCGCCTCTGACTTGTATTCATTAATTTCTGTTTCCCAAGGAAACAACGGCGGATGATTTTCAATCTCTAATTGTAGTCGCGCCTTCATCAAGCGCTGAAAACGATTTTGCATGGTCGGTGTTTCTCCCAAGTCGAGTGGTTGACGGCATGAGGCAGCTTCACCAAGGCTATAAGGAACAAAGTCCAAGTCTTCAGATTCCAATGGTTCTAACTCATCCATTTCTAGATCCACCGCCTCGGAAGGATGAGGAATGAAGGATGAAGCAACCATTGGCTCTTCAGGCTCCCTTGCGCCTTCCTCATCTGGCTCGCCCAAATTACTGACATCGGCGGTTAGCGACGCAGCATCATCTAGCAACCAGGACAGCAAGCGGTTGTAGAGGGCGTTTGAACTGTTATCTTGGTCACTATTCATGATTCGATGCACCCGCTCCGGATAGTCAACGATTGCGAATTTCCCAGGCTAGCTCTAAAAGCTTAAACCATCGTTTCTCCACTTGACTGACAGTACAACCTAGAGCTTGGGCAATTTCGGCATCAGCTAGCTTTTTTTGCTTTAATTGCAACAACTCCCACTGCTGGGAACCAATTTGAGTTTGCAATTCCTGCCATTGCTGGGGAGTTAAGCCCAAATTGCGCTCTAAGTCTGCTTCTAACCATTGATGCACAAGTTCCCATTGTTGGGAAAGCGCAAATCTAATCAAATGATATTTGAACCGCTGCTGCAAATAATCCCGCTGCCGGGGAGTTAAGTTTAAAATCGACTCAATTTCGCTGGCAGATAAATCTTGCAAGCGCAGGGTAAAGTAGTCAGCACAATCTTTTTGCTCTCGTTCCTCCAAATAGGCCATTAATTCCTTCACCACGGCTTGCCGCAAGCTAGATTCCGCTGGTTCTGGACCTTGGGCAACCATCATTTCCCGTACCTGCTGCACCGCCCCATCATTCCAAGAAATATCCGATTCTAGGGCTGCCCCCTCCGCCGCCGTATCCATATCCACCGAAGTTTCTGGGGGTTGCTGCTGAGAAAAGGTTTGGGCGCGTAAAATAATCAGCTGCTGGCTGCGGTGTCCCGGTAGGGGGATGCGGCGCTTGCCATAGCGTTCGGTAAAGGACATATACTCTGCCAATTCCAGCATTGTATGCGGTCGATAGCTGCTGCTGACTTGAGCTTCCCGACGAAAAGCATTTAAGGCTTCCACATAGAAACCTTGCAAAAAATCCTCAATCATCGTCAGCCGCGCCTGATAGCTAGCAGGCATTTGCGGGGGCGTAATGTAGCGATAGACAATGGCGCTTAGGGTGCTGTGCAGTTCCACGCCTCCCCGCTGCCGTCCTAATTGGTAATAGTGCAAGCATTGCTTGAGGCGATGGCGAGCCAGGGTTGTTGCCCAAATTTCCACCTCTCCCGAAGCTTGAATCCGCTTGCTTTCGTTACAAATCCGCTCCACTTCGCTGGCTAACCGTTCCGCCACCTCTCGACAATTCTGCTCGGAGGCCCGAGTCGCGCCTCGGAATTCGTGAAATAATAGCTCAAAAATTCCATTCCCCCTTGGGCAGATTTCCCCCATTATTGTTTACCGCTAAAGAAAAACTAACTAAACAACATCCTGTGGGTAGAATTCCCTGTTTTATCCATCCATGATTCTTAGGTTAATTCATAAATCGATTTTTGACCGCAATTAATTAGTTCAAGGGCATCAAAAAAAATCTCTCCCTAGATCCCATAGGTTTAGTTCCCAACCAGGAATTTAACCAACTATATTGGAGCAGAGCCTTGCGATCGCCTAGCTAGGCACTAGCCTCATCTTAGGCTGTTAAACTGGTTCCTAAGCTCAACTGACTTTAACAGGACTTACGCATTTACTCCGCATATAGCTTTGATGGTGCGTTACGCTGCGCTAACACACCCTACTAATAGAGATATTTATGGACTTAGACCAACAAATTCAAGTTTTGATTGAGAATGCCCCCCAGGATGGCTCTACTCCGGGGATAATGAAGGCGATCGCGCCGGGATTGAAGGAGTTTGCTCTCAAGTTGCGCCATCTGAATTACTATGTTTTCCGAACTCTAGATGAAGCCTGGGTGCTAACTACTCTGGGCAACCGCCTAGAACCGACAATGGAAAAGAAGGTAATTTATGCTTTTCCCACCCCCAAGGATGCCAGCAGCTTTCAACAAATGCCCGATCCCCAGGTAATTGCATTTTCTGTGCCTGTCACCCATATTTTATTTCAGATGTTTGCTATGGATATGGTGGATAGTACGGTGTTTATTGAAACTCCTGGAAATTTAACTACTGGGACGGAAATCTTCCGCGATAATTTGGCAGATTGCATTCATGCCTATATGCAGAAGTATCTCTTGGAAACCAGAGGGCAATCGGGCATTAATATTCCCTCAAATTTTGCTTGATATCGTGTCCGGTAGATTAACCTTAATATCTGGGTAGGGGCGGGTAACGCCAAGGGCTTCGCTTCGCTAACACTCAGATCTTTGATGCCCACCGACAAATGATCTAAACC
>CAKZHE010000020.1 GCA_936920195.1 uncultured cyanobacterium
AGGAGCAAAGCTTGTCCCCAAACCCGCCCCTACATCAACCACGGTTAATTACAAGGACTTGATATTAGTTGACAATCTCGAAAATGACTACTTAGAAACTGCATGAACAGAAAAGCCCTAAAAAAGCCCAAAGTTAACAGCCTAGATAGAAGTCAAAGCACTTTTAATAGAACTTCGCCCATAATCCACCAACGAAACTTAAACCCAATAACAGGGGTGCAAGCCAATCTCCCCAACGAACATACAAAGTTTGACTTTGCCGCCGATAAATTTTCTGAGCGTGGATTTCATAGGTGTTAATTCCAGAAATCCATAAAGTTCTCCCGTGGGGATCTACAATACCAGAATAACCTGTATTAGTCGCTCGCACCGCCCAGCGATCGCTTTCAATGGCTCGCATCACATCTTGAGCGTGGTGTTGAGCAGGCATGGCGGCGCTGAAATGGGCATTATTGGAAGCAGTCAGAATAAATTCCCCCCCGGCTGCCGTCTGTCGGCGAAAATGTTCTGAGAAGGCTGATTCGTAGCAAATTCCCACGATTGCCCTACCAAAGGGAGTATCAAAAACTTGATTTTCGGTTCCCGCGATCATCTCGGCATTTAAAGGAGATAGGCTACTAATAAATTTGCCCAAAATTTCGCTAAAGGGAATGTATTCGCCTAAAGCAACTAATTTCACTTTGTCGTAACGGCTGAGAACTTGCCCATTCCCAGCAATGGTAAACAAACTATTGGTATAACTCAAGTCCCGCTCGCCATAGGCTCCCGTCCAGGCTACCACCCCTTTAGCTAAAATAGCTTGATAAAAGGGCGATCGCTCCAATTCTGGCAGAAAAAATGGTAAGGCTGTTTCAGGAATTAAAACTGCGTCTACTCCCTGATTTGCCAAATCTAGATAACCTGCTGTGTAATTCCCTAAAGCTACCTGGCGGCTATCGGCAAACATTTTAATGGTATTGGGAATATTGCCTTGGATAATCCCCACTTTTAACGCCGTATTTTCATCTTCATTCAGGGGATGACTGAGGAGCAAAAAGCCGATTAAATGTAGGCTGACTAACAACCCCGTGGCAATTTTTAGATAATTGTAATTAATGGTATATTTTTCAACTTGTTCGCGATTAACTTTGATTTGGATAACTTCGGCAATCAAACCATTAACTGCCACAATTGCTGCCGTAACAGCAGTTGTTCCAGAAAGTTGACCTAGATGTAAAATCGCTAAATCGGCTGGACTTTGGGTAAAAGCTAGAGAAGTCCACCAAAGAATCCCAGAACTCCAAAAATTTTCCAATCCACACCACAAAGCTGTACCAATTAAAACCCGAATTATGGGCTGAGGAATTTGGGCAAAAATCCTTCTGGCGAACATTGCCCAAGTAATTACTAAAAAGGCTCCCCAGAAAGTAATAAATGTCCAACAAAACAGGGCTATTCCTAAACTAGCTAGCCACGGCACTCCTAGCCAACTCATGGCTCGAATTCCCATCATCCAAAATAATCCTACCCCGTGGTATCCTAAGCCCCACCACAGGGCAGGATTAAGCACCAAAGATCGGAAATGAAAGAGTTTTCCCGCAGGTTTTTGATTAACTACTAAAAACCAAAGTGGGGCTAATGCTATCCAAGCTAAAAACCAAGCATTGACGGGGGCAACTGTTAATCCCATCAAGATACCACCCAGGAAAGCTAGCGCCGCTGCTTTGAATGGGGAATTTTTAATTGCCAACAAGTTAGTAATAATATAATCCTGAAAATCTTTCATTGCGATCGCTTAGGCATTACCATTAATTCAGGTTTAAGGTAGCAAGGTCAAATAAATAATTGAGGCAACAAAATAATCCCTCTAAATTTGTAATTGTATAGCTAGCAATATTTTTGGTAAACACCTGATTTTGCAAGCGCCCAAACTCCCACAATTTGCCATCAGTGACAATCCCATACACGGCTCTTTGATGTTGATTGAGATGATCCGCCGCCACCATTTCCGCTAAACATTGTCCCCATCCCTGTTCAAAATCATTTCTTTTGGCTTCTACCAACATTAATAGTGGCAATCCTAAAATTGTTTTGCCAAGTTCAGATTTTTGCGAAAGCAGATAATCGGGAGTCCCATTGAGTTTAGCATCAAAAGCGAACGGCTTTTGCACCCAGAGGGCTGTTTTTGAATAGTAGTTTTTATAAACTTCTCTCAATATTGGAAAAATTACCAATTCACATCGAGCCGCTTCGGATGAAAAAGCATCCATACAACCGAGATTGAAGTCTAATTCAACCCTAAAAGTTGGTGAAATATCTATAAATTTCTCAGCAATAAAATTTTCTTCTTGATATTTAATTTGATATTCTTCCTGAACTTGAGCCAGATTCTTATAATCACTAAACGCCATAAGCTGTTTTTTATAGGTTTTTAAAAACCAGATTGGGGGAATATTCCCCCAATCTGGGGAGGATTTTATTCAACTGATTCTTCAGTTTCATCAGTTTCTCCATTGGAAGGAGGAACTAAAGCTACAGCAGCGATCGCATCATCTTCATCTAATCTTTGAACGCGCACTCCTGTAGCCATTCGAGACTGATGGGAAATGGCATTTACGGCTTGACGAATGATAATTCCTCGGTTAGTAACTATCATCAATTCATCGTTTTCATTAACGATGTGCAGAGCCGCTAATTGGTCTTTTTTCTTGCGGAATTTGGTGGAAAGTAAACCCATTCCCGCCCGATTTTGCAATCGGAATTGGGAAACTGGAACTCGCTTTCCGTAACCACCCATGGTAATTACTAACACCCAAGGTCCTTGGGAATTGGTGGGTACTTCCTCAACTTGATTGATTTCTGCCCCTTCTTCATTGGGAGCTGATTCTTCTACTTCTAGGATTTCCCCATCTAGTTCCACATTATCGGCATTTTCAGCACTATCAACATTTTCAGATTCCAGATTGGCAATAATTGCCGCAGGCAAAATATCCATCCCAATCAATTCATCACCTTTGCGGAGAGACATGGCTTTTACCCCCCGCGTTGCCCTACCCAAAGGACGCAGTTGATCTCTGTTGGTGCGGAAACGAATTGCCATCCCCTGACGAGAACCAATAATAATACTATCTTCTTCGCGAGCGCGACGCACCCAGCGTAGTTGATCGCCTTCTTCGAGGGAAATGGCAATTAAGCCGTTGGCGCGGATATTGCTAAAAGCCGAAAGTTCGGTTTTCTTGATGAACCCCCCCTTCGTCATCATCACCAAATATTCATCGCTGCTAAATTCAATTACTGGCACGATGGAAGTGATTTTTTCCTCGCGGGGGATGGGAAGCATTTGGACAATGGGGGTTCCTCTGGCGGTGCGAGAACTGACAGGAATTTGGTAGGCGCGCAGGGAATAAACGACACCGCGATCGCTAAAAAATAGTACGCTGTCATGATCGCAACAAGTCAGAAAATGCTCAATCCCGTCATCATCTTTCATCCGAGTTGCCGCTTTCCCCCGCGTGGCGCGACTTTGTGCTTCAAAGGTGTTGACAGGCATCCGCTTGATATAACCTTGTTCCGTCAACAGAATTAATGCCTTTTCGTTGGCAATTAAATCCGTATCGTCAATTTCCCCTTCCGCCTGTTGAATTGTTGTCCGACGCGGGGTAGCAAACTTAGTTTTCAGCAGTTGAATTTCCGTATTAATGATTTCCAGCACCCGTTCCCGTCGTGCCAAAATATCATTTAAATCCGCAATCCGGATTTGCAACTCGTCGTGTTCTTGGCGGATTTTTTCCGCTTCCAAGGCTGTCAACCGCCGCAACTGCATTTGCAAAATCGCATCGGCTTGTTGATCTGACAGTCCATAAGTCGCAATCAATTCCTGGCGAGCCGTCGGTGCATCCGCCGCATGACGAATTAAGGCCACAATCCCATCTAAATTAGTCAGGGCAATTAACAAACCCTGCAATAAATGATCCCGTTCTTGGGCTTTCCGCAATTCATACTGAGTTCTTTTGGTAATCGTTTCAATCCGAAATTCCAAAAAGACATTCAGGAAGTGCTTCAGGGTGAGGAGTTGCGGCTCTCCATTCACCAAGGCCAACATATTTGCCCCAAAATTGGCTTGGAGGGGGGTTTGCTTGTAGAGATTGTTGAGGACAACGCGGGGATAGGCATCCCGTTTCAATTCAATCACGATTCGCATTCCATCGCGATCGCTTTCATCCCGAATATCCGCAATCCCCTCTAACCGCTTTTCATTCACCATATCCGCAATTTTTTCAATTAATGCGGCTTTATTGGTTTGGAAGGGTAATTCGGTAATAATAATTGCTTCTCGGTCTGGACGACCCCGGTGTTCAATGGTTTCCATCGTGGCCACGCCCCGCATGGTAATCGAACCCCGTCCAGTGGTATAAGCTTCCTTAATCGGAGCCGTGCCTAAAATTTGTCCTCCGGTGGGAAAATCGGGACCGGGAATATAACGCATTAACTGGGCATCGGTAATATCCGGGTCTTCAATCAGCGCCACCAACCCGTCAATCAATTCTCCCAGATTGTGGGGCGGAATATTCGTGGCCATCCCCACCGCAATCCCGCTAGAACCATTTAGCAGCAGTTGGGGAATCCGGGCGGGTAAAACCGTTGGCTCCTGCTGAGAACCATCAAAGTTATCGGCAAAATCAACCGTTTCCGCCTCAATGTCCTGCAACATCGCGTCGCTGGTCAAAGCTTGCAGGCGACATTCCGTGTACCGCATAGCGGCAGGGGGGTCATTATCAACGGAACCAAAATTACCATGTCCGTTAATTAAAGGCGATCGCATGGAAAAATCCTGCGCCATCCGCACCAAAGCATCGTAAACCGCCGTATCGCCGTGGGGGTGATATTTCCCTAGCACTTCCCCCACCACCCGGGCGCATTTCCGAAATGGTCGGTCAGGCATCAAACCCAGTTCGTGCATTGCATAGAGAATCCGGCGATGCACTGGTTTCAGCCCATCCCTAGCATCTGGTAGCGCCCTGCCTACAATCACGCTCATGGCGTATTCTAGGTAAGACCGGGACATTTCATTCCCTAGGTCTGTGGGGATAATCCGCTCCGGGGAAGTGGTCATAAGTAAAAAGGAACTCCGTTAATACCAGGATTTGGCAGTTGCCAACTGCCAAATTCCGAAAAAGACTTTTTGGGTTAGAACCGTTGCTCAGTATTGCAACAGTTGCCTAAAATTCTAACACATTTAGTAGCCCTAGAGACTTTCTGGAGTCCATTGCTGACAAGCTTTTAATCCCAACTGCGGGTCTTGACGATAGGCTGTTTCTGGAACCCAGACACTCACTGTCTTATCCAAGGCCACCCAGTAAATATATTCCACATCCGGATCATAGGTCAGACTAATCCGCAAGTTCGAGAAATCATCTTCGCAAATCTCATAGCCAAAGCGGACAACTATTTGGGCGGCTAAACAAGCAGGTGTATCCCGATTCTCCCCAGAAATGTCTCTCTCCTGCCAAAATTTTTCGATAAAGCGGTTTAGAGTAGGCAGCAATTTCTTAGGCGTGCCATTCCTGCTGGCATAAATTACTACAGGGTTGTCCTCTACCAGAATGTGACAAGGTGTAGCCATCTTTTCCGTTCCTAATAAGCTGTTGTCGATCGACTGCTGGACAGAAACGCATCTTGGCATGGAAGCATTCCGTCTGTCTAGCGTCGGCGGGAAGTATTCAGCGATAGTTAAAAAAATTGTAAATATTTGTAAAAAATAGCGTTCGGTAGTTTTAGATACAGAATTTCTCTGTTATATTAAATTCATAAGGCAAAGAAGTCCAAGTGGCTACAAATTTTACGGAGGATTCTGGTATGTCTACCCAAGAACAGGCAAGAGCTTTGATGATGCGCCATCAACAAGTGATTAAAAACCGTCAGCAATCAATGCTAGGCAGAGCCGCCGTTGAAGTGGGAATGCCCCTAGAAGCGGTATCAAAGAATCTCCCCTCCTAGGTTCTAAGGAATTGTTAGCCCTGATTCAGCTAGGCAGGTAGTATTCTCAGCTAGAGTTCTTTATCCCTTTCAGTTCCGATGTAATCCGAAGCTAACCTCTACGTGAGGGATTGGCATCATTGATTTACCACATATCCAGCCTAGAGGGTGCTTTCTGTTCCGAAAGCACCCTCTATTGTTGGCATATAAGCGTTTTGTAGGGGCAATCCCCCCGTGGTTGCCCCTACTGCTAGGAGAGTTGCGTAAATCTGTATAAATTGCGGGTTTAGCCTTGGCGACGGTAGCACCATCCTAGGAGAGTGCCGCTAATGGCTAATTTTGAAACTTCTAACAACCAATAAGCCCAGTGCATTTGACTCATGGCAGCGGGAGTAGTAGCTGGCGCAAACAGGTTGAGTTGCAACCCTAGAGCGCTCATTTCTGGAGTCAGGATGTAGGTATAGATGAGGGCGATTGAAAGTAAGATTGCCGATAAAGCCACCGGGCGATAGTCAGCTTTGAAAAAATTGGGTTGGGAACGTTGTAAGACTAACAAACCTGTCACAGTTAACGCTGCACACAGCAATTCAAGGCGATTAAAAATCCCAAAAATTATATACCCAGCAACGGCAAACCCTGATTGAGACATCATCCCCGCCAGATAGAGACTAGGCATAATTGCCAAATCGACCATCAGACTAGCGCTCAACCAGAAGCCCAAAGCAAACATAATCGTTGTTTGCCATCCAGGTCTTTTCGATCCAATCCCAGAGATAGCCGTCATAAAATTTTTCCTCTATTTGCTGTCTTAATTTGTAGCCCGAAAATTCAGCGCGATCGCCAACTTGAAATAATTTTTTACGCAAATCGCCAGTTGTCAGATTAGCGCGATCGCCCCGAATTGTGACATGGGCGAATCATTTTTTTGAAAATCGCAAATATTCATCACGAAACTTAATTTATAACTAAAGCAGCAGGCGATCGCGGCTCAATTGTGCCAAAATCGGATGTAGAGCGATCGCCCTCTACCTATCAACTAGATGAGCAATGGCGAACCAAGCTGAACCTTGACTATTTTTAAATTTAAAATGTTGCGCCCCCTCTTCAGAACTTTAGTCCTCGGAACAATTGTTGCCTGCCTAGGAAGTTGTAATTCTACTCCCCCCAGCAGCGAAACCAATTCTCCTACCCCTACTCCTACCAATTCCACTCCCCAAGCCCAAGTTACACCCACTAACCAGCCCTTACCATCTCCTATCCCCACTGCCTCTTCCACCACTCAGCCCAAATCTGTCAGTGCTTCTGCGCCTCCAGAAACTCCCAAAGTCACCCCATCAGCAGCGGCGGTGAAAGAACCTATTTCTGTCACCATTTTTCTGGCAGATGATCAATGTCAAAAAATGGTTCCCAAGGAAGTAAAAGTATCGCCAGAAAGTCCAGTAGCTGGAGCCGTTACCGAAGTTGTGTCCCAGATCAGAATTAAAGATCTAGATTTAGAAAAACCCGAAATAGCCGTAGATTTTGGCAACAAAAGCGCCGCTATCGATCTCCGTCTGTCTGCCAATTCCAAACGCAACTTCGATTCTCTTTCCTCCTGCGAAAAATTTGTCTTATTTGATAGTTTGCGTTCCACTTTAACCAAGAATACCAAGTGGAGCATCAAAACTGTTAAATTTACCAACCAAGGCAAAACCATCGAACTGTGAACTACCAGACGCTGACCGCCTAAGCGGTACAGCGCTGGCTTCCTGATTCAACGGGGATAGCGTCCAACAAAA
>CAKZHE010000021.1 GCA_936920195.1 uncultured cyanobacterium
GAGAGGCTCTGCCTCGCTTTATCATCCGAGGCAGAGCCTCTCAATGGGCATTCCCAGGCAGAGCCTGGGAACGAGTAGAATCAAAAATAAACTTTAATTCAAACAATCAAGATGACCCAAAGAGTTATCCGGCGCGGTCGAGTATTTCCTGAAATTCAATGGACAGAAGAACAAAAAACTCAGGAAAAAGCTAGAAGGCAGGCTTTTTATGAGCGTTCCTGGACTATTTTTGAGCGTTTAAAACCGACATTACTAGATAAATATTATGGTTGGTATATTGCCATTGAGCCTGATAGTGGCGACTATTTCATCAGTCAAGATAAAGAAATAGCAAGTAACATGGCTAGAGAAAAACATCCTGATGTAATTCATCATATTTTTGGTATTAACGAAACCGGAGTTAGTGGCAGAATATGATTCAATTAGTAGGGTGTGTTAGCGATAGCGTAACGCACCGCCTACCAGTTAACGGTGAGTTACGCTGCCGCTAACACACCCTACTAGATATATGCTATTTCGTACTTCATCTATTTGAAAACCGCTATAGCGTAAGTTTAGAATTGATTTAATTGGAAGTTTTATGAGTGACTGGTCAACAGTGCAATCTGCTTTAGCCTTGGGATTGATCTCCTTTCAATTACCAGCAGTGGCAATTCTGTTCTCGCGGTTGATGAAAGGAAGAACCCGCCGCCCTCCCATTCAACCTTTATCTCCTGTACCAGAACTTTTGGGAAAGGTGAGCATAGTAGTACCAACCCTGAATGAGGCCAAGAGAATTAGCCCTTGTTTGGCAGGATTAACTCGCCAAAGTTATGAAGTCCGGGAAATTGTGGTAGTTGATAGTTACTCCCAGGATGGAACCCCAGATTTAGTTAAGGCAGCCCAACAAAAAGACCCAAGATTTCGATTAATTAATGATGACCCTTTACCTCCTGGTTGGGTTGGTCGTCCTTGGGCATTGCATAATGGTTTTCTGGCTACTTCAGAACAAAGTCAGTGGATTTTGGGGATTGATGCCGATACTCAACCCCATCCCGGTTTGGTAGCGGGTTTGGTAACAGTGGCAGAAACAGAGGGTTATGATTTGCTTTCCCTTTCCCCCCAATTTATCTTGGAATATCCGGGGGAATGGTGGCTGCAACCTGCTTTGTTGATGACTTTGTTATACCGCTTCGATCCGGCGGGAACCGAGAATCAGTCCCCAGAAAGAGTGATGGCAAATGGTCAATGTTTTCTTTGCCGAAGGTCAGTTTTAGTGACTTTAGGGGGCTATAGCTCTGCCAAAGGTTCTTTTTGCGATGATGTGACTTTGGCTCGCTATGCCGCCACCCAGGGCTTTAAGGTGGGCTTTTTGGATGGGGCTAAAGTAATTCAGGTACGGATGTATGAGGGGGCGGCAGAAACTTGGCGAGAATGGGGGCGATCGCTTGACCTCAAAGATGCCTCCACCCCTGCCCAAGTTTGGGGAGATTTGTGGCTGCTGCTGGCGGTACAAGGCTTGCCTCTGCCCGCAACTGGCTTATTACTGATTAGCCAAATTTGGGGTAATTCCCTATTGCCAATTAGTGCCGCTTTAGGATTAAATTTATTTATGCTAGCGATTAGGTTTGCTTTATTGTTGGCGATCGCTCCCTCCTATGCCACAAAAGAAGGCAAAAGCGGGCTAGGCCAGCTGTTAACTTTACCTGCGAGCTTTTACCTTTCTCCTGTTGCCGATCCGCTGGCAGTGCTGCGAATCTTTCTTTCTTCGGTATCTGTGCCTAGGCAGTGGCGGGGGAGGAATTATCTTCGAGAGAATTAATCGCATCCACCCGTTCCAACTGCCACAGGATTTGATTTCCTTCTCGGCGTACCCGCGAAACAATCCAATTGCGCCATTTCCATTCTTCACCGCGACTGGTGACGGCGCTGGCATTCACGTCCATGAGGTCTGCTAACTCCGAACTAGCAATGAAGTAACCTTTGGTGGCAATTTCATCAGCGATGCGGAGAGTTTCAATCAGGTTGCTCAGTTGGGCAACTCTGGTTTCGCGGGGTAAATTGTCGTCATTGAGAATCGTCAGTGTAGTAGACTCAACCATTTCAGCATCCGGGTTAGGCTGGTCAGAATATAGATTGCTTAATTGTATCGTTTTGTGAACTGGTGATTCAGTCTCCTGGGCGACAAATCCTGCCCCATTAGAAGTTATTTTTGTCAAAGATGGGGTTTTGCCGAGGGAATAGGCGCGAGCGATCGCATCGCAGCGTTCATTACCCCAGTTCCCCGCATGACCTCGCACATACTGCCATTGGATGCGGGGAGAATTGAGAGCATCCAGGGTTTCCCACAGATCTTGATTAATCACTGGTTTGCCTTGGGAGGTTTTCCAGTTCTTCTTTTTCCAGCCTTTAATCCATTTAGTAATGCCATTAATCAGATATTCGCTATCTGTGTATAGGGTAACAGGTTGATTTTGATGGGATTCGGCTAGTAGTTTGAGGGCAGCGATCGCAGCTTGCATTTCCATCCGGTTGTTAGTAGTAGCCGGAACCGCCCCACCTAATTCTTGCACTGAATCGTCGGCATAACAAACAACTACGCCCCAACCGCCGGGGCCAGGGTTGCCGCTACAAGCTCCATCAGTGTATATGCTTTTGATTTGAGAAGTCATAATTGGGTAATGGGGTGGGTAATTGGGAATTTTATAATAACAGCACCAGTTCTAATCATAAGATTGAGGCCAAAACTATGAGATCGGAACTTCCAGTATTTCAGATCAAAGATCTCACGGAGTCAAGGAATCCCTCACTGGCTCCCAGAGATACTTTACCAACCATGTACGATTTACCTAGTGAAGATCCGGAGGAACCTGGTTTGCCTGACGAATTTCATGACCTACAACCGGAATTATTACGATTCACTTTCCGTCCACCTGAATATTATCCATCCCAGGTATTTAGTGGCACAGATATGAACTTGTATTATGACGTAAATAACCATTTATGGCACAAGCGTCCTGATTGGTTTGGAGTCGTGGGAGTAGCTAGACTTTATGACCAAACTGATTTACGTTTAAGTTATGTAGTGTGGCAAGAAAGAATTAGTCCTTTTGTAATTGTGGAATTACTGTCACCGGGAACGGAAAAAGAAGATTTGGGAGCAACGGAAAGGGATAGTCAGGAACCACCGACTAAGTGGGAAGTGTACGAACAAATTTTGCAAGTGCCTTATTATGTGGTGTTTAATCGCTATAATAATCAATTGCAAGCATTTCATTTGGT
The DNA here is from genome assembly GCA_936920195.1 of uncultured cyanobacterium. GTDB lineage: Bacteria > Cyanobacteriota > Cyanobacteriia > Cyanobacteriales > FACHB-T130 > CAKZHE01. The sequence continues at coordinate 3,262 of CAKZHE010000021.1, forward strand.
GGCTGGAAAATATCAGGAATTGTCGTTGGTAGAACCAATAATTGTCATGCCAGAACTGTCACTAAGTTTAGGGCTATGGCAGGGAGAATATCAAGGGATTAATCGCTTGTGGCTGCGTTGGTATGATGACACAGGAAATTTGATTTTAACTGATGCTGAGGCGGCGCTACAACGGGCGCAAGTTGCCGAACAACAGGCGAATACAGAAAAACAACGAGCAGACACCGCCGAACAACGAGCAGAATATCTGGCTCAACGGCTGAGAGAATTGGGCATTGACCCAGATTTATAAAGTTATCATACAACTATTTGCGAAAAATTCGTGGTAGAATTGCAATAATTAGGGTAGCGATCGCACTGGTTAAAATTCCAGTAGATATTCCCCCCCCAAAGGCTGAAGTTTGATAAAAAGGTGTTTCTGGTTCTGGTCGATTTTGGGCAATCATTACTAATGTGGTAATTTGGCTAGCTCCTAGTCCAATGCCAACAATAATCATAGTTTGGTTGAGGGAGCGATCGCGCTTAGTTTGTTCAATCGCAATGATCCCATTTATGGTTTTATTTAAATTCTCTAGTAGTTGCAAACCTGGACTCAAAATTGCATAATCTGTTTTGACTTGCTGCCAATATTTTTCTTCTGCAAAGCTGCTAAATTGCTGCAAATTTTTGAGATTAATCCCGCTATCTTCTGGAGCAATATATTTTAAACGTTTCTGATAATTATCTATATTAACTCTAATTGTATAGCTTTGAGCGTCCAAAAAATTTAAGTCGAAGGAATATTTCGGGGCAACATTCAAAGCTTCTTTGAGGATGCTTTCTAAATCCTTAAATAAGCTTTGGGACGGCAATTTTTCAGAATATTCTATCCCTCTATCAATTAGTTTTTTAATGATTTCATAGCGCTCTTTAAGTTGAACTTTCTTGCGACGGCTTTGCCAGTAAGACCACAAAACTTTATGCCGATAATATAATAAATGAGTTAGGTGTTTGTAGGCATTTGCCATATCTTCTCTAACTTTATCAAGAGACTTACCCGCTGGAAACAGCATGATAATGATATGATAGTTTTCTTGGCTGAATTGATCCCAATCCTTTGACCAATTTGAGGGTAAATGCCAATATTCAAACACTCCCGCACTCAACCATTGTCCGTGTTCTTGAAAGTTGGGCTTCCACTTGGGGTTAGGAATTAGTTGTTGGCAACATTTTTCGGCTATTTGTCGGTCTTCTTGACTATCAACTTTTTGCGCCCAGACTACCCATGTCTGCCCAATTGTGCCGCGTTTTTCAGACAGGACTTCTGGCTGGCTATAATCTTTATTTAGCCAATTAACAATTTCTTGTTTAATATCTTTCAGGTTGCCAATAGATTGTTTCTGGTCGTTTTTCTTTTGATTCTTTGGATCTTTATATTTACCTGAACAGTTGATTTGTAGGGCATAGGTATCCCCTAACAGCCTAACGGAATAATAACCGTCTAAATGGGCGGTTGGGGCATCATTATAAAAAGTATTGCCAGCTAATCGTAAGTAGTCAGCTTCGGGATTTTCGGTTAATAACAGTTCAGTTTTGGGAACATCAGAAAAAACTTTTTTCCAGAAATTGCGGCGGTTGGTTTCTATACTGTTATTCTCTTGTCCTAAACCGTCGCGCAAGTCGTACAGAAACAAGTTAACTGTGGGGTAGATGAGATTATTTGGTTCATTCATGGGATAATTCTGCCCAAAGCCCCAATAATTTACCTGATGATATCATGAGCTAATTAAGCATCAGAGTTGATGGTGGAAACCCGATCGAAAGCAGCGATCGCATCTGCTTCTCGTCCTAGATTTTTGAGGATTTCGTGGCGATGTTCGGAAATGCGGGAAATTAATGTATTGTCCTTAGTTAAACAAAGGGCGCGATCGTAGGATGTGAGAGCTTCTTCATAGCGCCCTAATTCCCGCAAGGCATCGCCGCGATATTCCCAAGGATCAAAAATATCATCTTTGATGGCGATCGCCGCATCAAAGGCAGCGATCGCTTCGGGAAATCGTTCCAAAGCGTGTAGAATGCAGGCTCGATTATAATGAGGATCGTAAACATCGGGCGCAATTGCCAGCGCTCGCTCGATTAAATTTAGGGCAGTTTCCCATTGCTCTAACCGAGCGTAAGCAACTGCCTGATTGTGCAAAGCGACGGGATTATCTGGTTCAATAGCAATTACTTGTTCATAACTAGCGATCGCCCCTGAAAATTCTCCTTGCTGCAATTGCTGATTGGCTTGATTAAAAAATGCTTCTGCCCCAGTGACAGCAGTAGCGCTGCCACCATTAAACTGATTAACTAAGACTTGGATAATGGCTTCGGGATTTGGTTCTACGCCCATTTGTCCTGCGAGTTGTTCAACTAAATTGGAGTCTTGGTTTAACATTACCCGCAACTCGTCTATGGTGACGTGCTTGGCAGAGTTCTCTGGCTCAGGCACTACTTCACCATTAAGGGATGAGCCATAAAGATCTGGTCCAGCATACTCCCAAATTATCCCGCTACTACTGGGCAACTTAGTTAAAATTTGCATTCCCAAATCCAGGGCAAGATCGCCCACTGCCCCAATCTGCATTTCTCCCAATTGCACCATCCGCGCTCCTAGTTCATTATTGGGGGCAGAAGATGCTAAGACTCTGCTGCCAAAGCGCTGCAACCATTCCGTCCACAATTCCGGCTTGCCGCGATCGCCTAGGGCATGGAAAAATTTTAATACCCGCGATCGCTCCCAACCTTGGGCAACGCCATCGAGTAGCTGGGTAAATAAGAATTCGTAATCTGTATCCGTTAGGGCTGGTGGGGGGGCGGTGACACTCCCCTGAGAAGACAGTTTTGCAGTAGTTTTGCCGCCTGTGCCAAACCACCGCTGAAAAAATCCCTTAATCCAGTGCCAAATTTTATTAAGCATTTCCATCCCTACAAGCTTGCCTCTATCTGATTTTAAACTGATAGTTCTGCTTATAGGTAGTGCTGGGGAAGTGGGGAAGTGGGGTGATGGGGTGATGGGTTGATGGGGTGGTGGGGTGATGAGGTGGTAGGGTGGATGTTAATTATTATCCATTACCTAATATGACGAAAAATCCCCCCGCGAAGCCCTGCGTGCGCGCTAGCGCGATCGCCAAATTAACGCCGCTTGTCTGGTTGCAAAAGAACCTATTTAACAGTTGGTACAACACTTTACTGACTTTAGTTTGTGTCTGGTTGCTCTTCCAAGGGGCGCAAAGCTTACTGATTTGGGCATTTACTCAAGCTAAATGGGCAGTAATTACCGTTAACTTACCTTTGTTTCTATTTGGGCGCTTTCCCCAAAGTGAATATTGGCGCGGTTGGCTGGCTTTGGGGCTAATTATTGGGTTAGTTGGTGCTTCTTGGTACGGCATTAGCTCTAAGCATAAATTTACCCGCTTTTTGCCCGGTACTTGGGGAGGGATTTTCCTAATTTTGCTATGGTTAATTGGCGGCGGTTTGGGATTGTCCACCGTGGAAAGTAGCTATTGGAATGGTTTGCTGCTTACCCTATTGATGGCAGGAATTAGCATTGTACTGTCTTTTCCCTTGGGAGTATTATTAGCCCTAGGCAGACAAAGCACGTTACCTGTATTCCGTTGGCTGTCGATTTTCTATATTGAAGTGGTGCGGGGATTGCCCCTAATTGGGATTTTATTTTTAGCTCAGGTGATGCTACCTTTATTTCTGCCTGTAGAAATTAGGTTGGATGCCATTTTGAGAGCGATCGCCGGATTAGTATTATTCAGTGCCGCTTATATGGCAGAAAATGTCCGAGGTGGGTTGCAAACCATTCCTAGAGGACAAGTGGAAGCCGCGCGATCGCTTGGTTTAAATGGCTTTTCTACCTTGATTTTAATTGTTTTACCCCAAGCTTTACGAGCGGTAATTCCAGCAATTGTTGGGCAGTTCATCGGTTTATTTAAAGATACTTCCTTGCTGTCTTTATTTGCCTTAGTAGAATTAACTGGCATGGCAAAATCAATTGTTGCCCAACCCCTATTTATTGGACGTTATGCCGAAGTTTATCTATTTATTGGGTTGATTTACTGGGTTTTCTGTTATTCCATGTCTTTGTTTAGTCGGCAGTTAGAAAAACAGCTAAATACCGGAAATAAGTAATAGGTAACATCATGTCCAGTCGAACGACCATAATTCATTTTTTTGCCCCACATAGAAGTCAAAGCATTTTTATAGTGGGCAATCGCCCGGATATGATATTACGCAGCTACGACCTATACAGTCTCTTGGTGCGTTAGCGCCAGCGTAACGCACCCTAATGATAGAGGTATTGTGTAAGTCCTGTCATTGTTAATGTAGTCTATTCTCCCATATTATTCCCTTATTCCCTTATTCCCTTATTCCCTTATTCCCTTATTCCCTATTCCCTTATTCCCTATTCCCTTATTCCCTATTCCCTTATTCCCTTATTCCCTGTTCCCTGTTCCCTGTTCCCTGTTCCCTGTTCCCTGTTCCCCCCTGTTCCCTGTTCCCTGT
>CAKZHE010000022.1 GCA_936920195.1 uncultured cyanobacterium
AGGCTCTGCCTCGCTTTGTCATCCGAGGCAGAGCCTCTCAATAGGCATTCCCAGGCAGAGCCTGGGAACGAGTAAATAGACCAGAAACTGCTTGAACAAAAAGCCCCTAAAAAGGCACAAAGTCAACAGCCTACAATGATTCAGACGCGCTATATCAGCGCTTTTCACAGCCGATACCATCCTTATCTCGATCGAATCTGTGCGGATCTGGTGGTAATACTTTGAAATTGCGATCGGAAATATCCTTACAATCCAAATCGGGTGGTGGTGGTGGAATACAAACAGTGGGATAAGCAGGATCGCAAGTTGGTTGTTGTGACTGAGCTTGAGAGATAAAGTTCCAAATTCCCAAACAAGCCAAAACGACGAGAAAATAGGTTAAAAGTTTTCTAGGATTCATATTTTTCAAGATGGGTCTTGATTACATTATATAATCAAGTTGAAAAATAACTTTGAATTATGAATCTGTTAGGGGCGGGTTTGGAGATAAATTTTAATCCTTTATAGGACTTACGCAACGCCCCTATCAGTAGGGTTTGTATAGCCTGCGGCATGGCTAACGCCAAGGGCTTCGCTTCGCTAACGCTAAAGCGCCAGCGTAACGCACCATCAACCCTATATCTGGAGTGACTGCGTAAGTCCTGCTTTATATAAACCCGCCCCCCACGCACCGTTAAACAGGTTCAAGATGGGCGATCGCTTGATGAACTTGGGATCAGAACTGTGTTACAGTGAATGCGCGATCGCCACTTTCTGCCTACACTCTTCCCGATCGAACGTAGCCTTATTTACCTGGTTTCCCACCGGATAAGCTTCCATCTCTTCCCCTGAATATGGTTGCAACAACGGCTGCAATAAATGAGATTTCTGCACCTGGGAATCTAACCACAAATCATAATCCTGGGGATGCAAAATCACAGGCATTCGGTGATGAATGGGGCGCATAACTTCATTCGGTTCAGTAGTAATAATCGTACAAGAACGAATTTCTTCCCCAGTTTCACTTTGCCAAATTTCCCACAAACCTGCCAGCGCGAAGACTCCCCCATTCCGCAAGTGGCAATAATAGGGTTGTTTCTGCTTTCTTTCCCCGTGCCATTCATAAAAACCATCGGCAACAATTAAACAACGACGCTTTTGAAAGGCACTACGAAAAGTTGGTTTAACCGTCACTGTTTCCGCTCTAGCATTAATCGCCTTTACGCCAATTTTTTTATCCTTTGCCCAGCTAGGAATTAACCCCCAATACAACATCTGTAACTCTCTTTCTGCCCCTGCCAATTGTAAAATGGCTGGAACTGACTGGGTAGGAGCAATATTATAACGGGGTTTGAGAGTCGGAACTGATTTGAGATTAAATACTTGAGCCACAATTTCGGCTGACTGAGTTAAAGTAAATCTTCCACACATAGCTTTATCTCCTGGATGACAACTGCGAATAACTATTCCAAGCTTGCCAAAACATCGAAATGGCTAAAATCCCTAACATCGAACGAAAAGCTAAACTAACTACTCTGTCTGATAATTTAGGCAAAAAACGAGTACCTAACTGTGCGCCCAATAAACCGCCAGTTCCTAAAATTATCCCTTCCACAAAAAAGACATTTCCTTTAATTGCATGACCTATACAAGCAGAAACTGCCGTAATTACTACTACTCCCAAACTGGTTTGGATCGCCACCTTAATTGCTTCTCCCAATAGTAGCATTTGGAGGGGAACCATAATTACCCCGCCACCAACACCAAATAACCCCGCCAAAATACCCGCAGCGCCGCCAGTAGCAAGACGAGAAATAACAGGATTGAAAGTACCAGCTTTAACGGTTTTTGATTGGCTGACAATTTGCTTTCGCAGTTCTACTAAATAGATATTTAAGAGTAGCAAACAGCCAAAAGAAGCCAGTAATAAATAGGGTGGAAATTTAGTGGTTAAATAAACGCCTAATTGGGCAGTTAAGATAGCCGGAATGCCTAAATAAAGGACTGGCTTTGTCTGAATATAACCCATACGCCAGTTTTGAAAAGTACCGGAAAGGGCGGTAATTAAAATCGCTAGAGTGCTGGTAGCCACCGCGTTCACGGGGGTATAGCCTAAAAATACTAGCAAGGGAACTAAAACCACTCCCCCACCAATTCCTAAGAAGCCTGCCAGCACTCCAGTAATGATGCCACTGCACCCCAGAATTAACCAAGTAATATAGGACATTGAGAATTCTAGAAAGATTGCCAAAAATTAATTTGTTTGGTTCAATCATTATACTATATAGTGCGTCTAAACAAGAACGAAGAGGACAATTTCGAGCCTGTTAATGTAAAATCAAATTATCCCATTACAGCGAGTTAGGGTTATGGTAGCTACTCCCACCTCCACCGTAGAACCAAAGTCAACAATCACTATTTCTTGGGAAGCGTTGCCAGAAGATTTTGTTTTGGAAGAAGAACCAGTGGAAAATACGGCACAACCATTGATTGCAGGGGCGCTCAGAGAAAGTCTGGAACTGAGTGGCTATATTCAGCCGAATATGTTGATTGCCTCCAATTTAGGGATATGTGCCACAATTGACGGCACTTTGGTCATTAAAGCTCCAGATTGGTTTTATGTCCGGGAGGTTTTACCCTTATCTGTAGGAACAGATAGAAAAAGTTATACGCCCTATTTGCAAGGAGAAATTCCTCTAGTGGTGATGGAATTTCTCTCGGATACAGATGGTACAGAATACTCCTCTCAGCAAGTCTCTCCCCCTGGGAAATGGTTTTTTTACGAGCAAGCGCTGAAAGTCCCAATTTATATTATGTTTGATCCTTATACTGGGGCGTTAGAGGTTAATCGAATCCAGAATGGAAGATATTGCGTACAGCCCACAGATGAAAACGATCGCTATTGGATTGCCGAGATGCAATTGTTTTTAGGGTTTTGGCGAGGAGAAAAAGAGGGACGAAGAGGTTACTGGTTGCGATGGTGGAATCGAGATGGAAATATGTTACCTTGGGCGGTAGAGCAAATAGAACAGGAACGTCTGCGGGCGGCACAGGAACGTTTGTGGGCAGCACAAGAATATCAACGGGCGGAACAGGAACATCAACGGGCAGAACAGGAACATCTGCGGGCAGAACAAGAACGTCAACGGGCAGAACAGGAACATCTGCAAGCAGAACAGGAACGTCAACGGGCAGAACAGGAACGTCAACGGGCGGAACGGTTGATAGAACAACTGCGATCGCTTGGCATTAATCCGACTGAATAGTATAGTTATCATACTGGAAAATCATCATGGGGAGTTAGCGAAATGACAGATATTCCCAGTCCAACCGAGCCAAAATCAGTGCAATATGCGATCGCCTGGGAAAAATTACCCAAAGAGTTTTATCTCCCAGAATCATCAACGGAAAATACGGCTCAACCATTAATTGCCGGCGCACTTCGAGAAAGTTTAGAATTGGCGGGATATCTTCAGCCAAATATGTTAATTGCCTCCCATTTAAACCTCTGTGCTAAAGTTAATGGTGAGTGGATAATCAAAGCCCCTGATTGGTTTTTTGTCAAAGCGATCGCGCCAAGTTCCCCCCCAGTTTCCCACGTAGCAGATCGGCGAAGTTATACCCCCCATCTGGATGGAGAAGTTCCCCAAGTAGTGATGGAATTTGTGTGCGAACCTAATTCCAGAAAATACTCATCCAAGCGAACATTTCCCTATGGGAGATGGTTTTTCTACGAAGGCTTTCTGAAAGTACCCATATATATTGTTTTTACTCCCGCCAGCGGTCAATTAGAAATTTATATTCTCCAAGAAATTGGTTATAGATTGCATTACCCAGATCAAAATAATCGCTATTGGTTGGCAGATATGGAATTATTTGTAGGAGTTTGGCAAGGAGAAAAAGAAGGGCGCTCAGGTTACTGGTTGCGTTGGTGGGATCGAGATGGTAATATGTTACCTTGGGCAGTGGAACAAATTGCCCAGGAACGGCAAAAAGTCGAAAAATTGACAGAGAAACTACGTTCCCTCGGCATCAATGCTGAAGCTAGCTAAAAAGGCAACGCGATCACACCTGGGAGGATAGGAGAGGGCAAAAAGGCGATCGCAGGCTCTAAAATAAGAAGACAGCGACTGAGATTTTAAACATCCCATATTTTCTTGTGAATCAACAATATCAGGCTCGAATCTATGTGACTCTGCGCCCTTCGGTGCTAGACCCCGCTGGCACAGCAGTCCAGTCTGGACTAAAACATCTAGGGTATGAAAATGTCGAGCAAATCCGGATTGGCAAGTATATTGAATTGAAACTGAAGGCAGAGAACGAATTACAAGCCCAGGAACAACTCCATAAAATCTGCGACCAACTTTTAGCTAATCCAGTCATTGAAAATTATCGCTTCGATCTCCAGATCTTAGAACCAAATCTGGTAGGATTAAACCCATGAAATTTGGCGTGATCGTTTTTCCCGGTTCTAATTGCGATCGCGATGTGGCCTATATTACTCGCGATTTGCTTCACCAGCCTACCCGGATGATTTGGCACGAAGAAACCGATATTTCCGGTTTAGATACCATTATTATTCCCGGTGGCTTCAGTTACGGCGACTATCTCCGTTGCGGGGCAATCGCTCGCTTTTCTCCCGTCATGCAAGCCACCATCGCCCATGCCCAACAAGGTAAATTTGTCCTAGGGATTTGTAATGGCTTTCAGGTATTAACTGAAGCCGGATTGTTACCAGGAGCCTTAGTCCGCAACCGAGATCTTCATTTTATCTGCGATCGCGTCCCCCTCCGCGTCGAAAATAATACTTTACCCTGGACTCAAGCCTACTCGCCCCAACAAATCATTACCCTCCCCATTGCCCACGGTGAGGGCAGTTACTACGCCGATGCAGAAACCTTGGCAGAACTGGAACAGCATAAACAAGTGCTATTCCGCTACCACGGAGACAATCCTAATGGCTCCCTAAATCATATTGCCGGAATTTGCAATCGTCAGGGGAATGTCTTGGGAATGATGCCCCATCCCGAACGCGCCGCCGACCCCCTATTAGGTAATACTGATGGTTTGGGCTTATTTCAAGGATTGCTGGCTGGACTGGCAGCATTAGTTTAACAAGGGGGGAACCGGAAAGTTGTTCAAAGTCACCCTTAAGTCAATACAGTTCAGTTAACTAAGTTCGTAGTTGGGCTTCAGCCCTCTCCGGATTAGGGCTGAAGCCCAACTACGAAC
>CAKZHE010000023.1 GCA_936920195.1 uncultured cyanobacterium
TTTTCCAGGTTCGGGGCGCTGCTTTCGGCCTTCGCTTTCGCTCGTCCTCTTTCACCGCTTTATCACTATAACAACCCTCTCCCAACTTTGTCAACTATTTTCTGGAATATTTTTTTCCTGGGTTAAAACTGGCTCAGGGTAATGAATTTAGGCAACAATTGGAGGATGAGTTGGATTTTTAGGGGAGGGTCTGTGTGAATTTTCAGTCAGTAATTTCTACTTTGCATCAGTTTTGGGGGGGTAAAACTTCCCCTGGAGGTAGGAATGGAGGTTGTTTGGTGGTGCAGCCCTACGATATTGAGAAGGGGGCAGGCACTATGAATCCCCATACTTTTTTAAGGGCGATTGGGCCGGAACCTTGGTCGGTGGCTTATGTGGAGCCTTGCCGCCGTCCTACGGATGGGCGCTATGGACAAAATCCGAACCGCTATCAGCACTATTATCAGTATCAAGTGCTGATTAAGCCTTCACCGGATAATATCCAAGAGATTTATTTGGATTCTCTGCGCGCGTTGGGTATTCGTCCGGAGGAGCATGATATTCGATTTGTGGAAGATAATTGGGAATCGCCGACGCTTGGGGCTTGGGGTGTGGGTTGGGAGGTTTGGCTGGATGGGATGGAAATTACCCAGTTCACCTATTTTCAACAGTGTGGGGGGGTGGATTGCCGTCCGGTTTCGATTGAGATCACATACGGGTTAGAGCGGTTGGCGATGTATTTACAGGAGGTGGATGCTTTTACGAAGATCCAGTGGAATGACTGGGTGACTTATGGTGATGTTCATTTGCAGGGGGAGGTGGAGCAATGCACCTATAATTTTGAGGCTTCTAATCCGGAGTTGCTGTTTACGCTGTTTGGGCTATACGAACAGGAGGCGGAACAGCTAACAAAGCGGGGGCTGGTGTTGCCTAGTTTGGATTATGTGTTGAAGTGTTCCCACAGCTTTAATTTATTGGATGCGCGGGGGGTAATTTCGGTGACGGAACGGACGCGCTATATTGGCAGGATTCGCAATTTGGCGCGGCGGGTAGCGCATCTGTATTTGCAGCAGCGGGAAGAATTAGGATTTCCTTTGTTGCGATCGCCTTCTGCTCAACTAGCATTATCCTAAATAGGCTTGGCGAACTCGCTCATCTTCTAGGAGATCTTCGGCTTTGCCTGTGAGGGTGAGGCAACCTGCTTCTAGAACATAGCCGCGATCGCAAATTTCTAAAGCTAGTCGGGCATTTTGTTCGACTAGCAGGATGGTAACTCCAGTGGCACGGAGATTTTGAATAATTGTAAAGATCTCTCGGACGATTGCTGGAGCTAAACCAAGGCTAGGCTCATCTAATAATAGTAGTTTTGGTCGGCTCATTAAAGCTCTGGCGATCGCTAACATTTGTTGTTCGCCACCACTGAGGGTTCCCGCTAGTTGGTGGCGGCGCTCGGACAGACGGGGAAATAGTTGAAATTGTTTATCAATATCGCTATTAATTTCGGCTCGGTTGTGACGAATATAAGCCCCTAAAATCAAGTTATCAAGAATTGTTTGGCGAGAGAGGATTCTTCTGCCTTCAGGGGAGTGGGCGATACCTAGGCGAACTACTTCATGGGCAGCGCGGCGGTTAATATTGCGTCCACTATAAAGGATTTGTCCGCTACGGGGCTGGATTAGTCGAGAGATGGCGCGGAGGGTGGTACTTTTCCCCGCACCGTTAGCGCCAATGAGGGTGACAACTTCTCCAGCATTAACAATTAAATTGATGTTTTGTAGGGCTTGGATGCCACCGTAGTTAACGTATAAGCTATTTATTTCTAAGAGTTGATTCATAGTTTTAGAAATTGCTAAAAAGTGGTTGGAGAAAAGTAAAAATTTCCATCTATTCTCCTAAGTAGGCTTCGATGACGGCGGGATCGTTTCTGACGTTGGCGGGATCTCCTAAAGCAATCAATTCTCCAAAGTCTAAGACGGCAATGCGATCGCACAACCCCATGACTAGGGGAACGTGATGCTCGATTAAAATTACAGTTAAGTTAAATTGGGCGCGAATTTCGCGGATAAACTCGCTGAGTTGATGTTTTTCACTGGGATTCATGCCAGCGGCGGGTTCATCAAGGAGCAAAATTTGGGGTTCTAAGGCTAAGGCTCTAGCAATTTCCAGACGACGCTGATCTCCGTAGGGAAAGTTACTAGCTTTTTCTTGGGCGCGATCGCTTAAACCAACTAATTCTAAAAGTGCCTGGGCTTTTTTCTGGCTGCGGGTTTCTTCGCTCGTTGCACTGGGTAAGCCTAACATTCCCATAATTGGATTACTTTTAGTATGGATGTGGCGTGCGATCGCCACATTTTCTAAGGCCGAAAGTTCCCCAAATAGGCGAATATTTTGGAAGGTACGCGCAATCCCTTTAGCCGCAATTTGATCGGGGCGTAGTTGCGAGATATTCTCGCCCTGATAAATTAGTTGTCCGCTGGAAGGCTCGATCAATCCAGTCATCAAGTTGAATAAAGTGGTTTTGCCAGCACCATTTGGACCAATTAGCCCAAAAATTTCATTTTTATTAACAGTAAAGGAAACGTGATTAACTGCCACTAACCCCCCAAAACGACGAGTTAATTCCTTGGCTTCTAACAGAGGCAAAGCATCAATAATTCCCACAGAGCTATCTGAAGATGCTGGATTGGTAGTTGGGGGTGGATTATGGGAGTTCATAGGTAAAAAGTATAGCTTGCAAAGGATTAGCCAGAAGGATAAAATAACTATCTGCCTCAATTCGATATTCACAGTTAAATCTTTTAAACAACCGTTTTGTTTTCACCCTGTCAACCTGGTTTATGAAAAAGAACTACATATCTGTGATGGCGAAGCTCTCCGTAGCGAAGCGCGCCAAAAGCGTTGCCCTTACCTTCTCCTCGATTGCTGCGATTGGCATTTACCAACAAACAGCGATCGCGGAGGAAGTGCCACTGCCGGAACAGGTTCAGGAAGTAGTTTCTCATTTAGTGGGAGTTATGGCAACTTCCGCTCAAGCCCAATCTACACCCAAAGCTCCCGACGTGAGAATGACTACCTGCACGGTGAAAGTCATTGATGGCAGCGCAGAGTTTGAAACAGAAGCGATAAATTCAGTTTTCCTTTACCAAGAACAAGCTTTATCAAAAAATCTTACTCAGCCATATCGCCAGCGTTTTCTGGAAATCAAACCCCTGGTAGAACAGAAGCAGGTGGCATCAATTGCTTTTAAGCCTTCAACCCCTGCCACTTGGACGGGCTTATGCCAGCAACCAGAGGAAAAGCGTATCCTTCATTTTAATGATTTGGGGACAGCTAGTTGTCGTGTTTTTCTAGAACGGCAGAGCGATAGCAATGAATACGTCGGCGAAACCCCCCCAGAAGGTTGCCCCATTGATTACCGAGGTGCTGTCAAAGTTACCAATCGGATCATTTTACACCAAACCGGGATGGATACTTGGGATCGAGGATTTGATGCTGAGGGCAATCAAGTTTGGGGAGCGAAAGAGGAGCCTTACCAATACCGTTGGCTAAATAATTTGCCCTCTTCGCCTTGACTGCCCACAGATTTAACCAATGATTTTCAATATTGTCGCAGATAATATGTCAAAATAGAAAATCTTTGCCCATTAGGATTGGGTAGATATTGAGGAGGTTGGCTTGGAAACGACGATCAACTGCGCGGAAGCTTGCGTTAATGGCTGTGTTTTGGGCGATAAATGCCCAAATTTACAATATGTAGCCCAAGCATCGAAATTTATTGAAGAGACTTCTTTAGATCAAATGCTGGAAATCGCTGATGAAGCTTTGAGAAAGAAAATGACAGCGCCGCCGAAATGGATCATTCCCGACTTTCCGAATTAAGTGGCATCAGTGCCGATGGGTTTATCAGAGAAATGGGTTTTAAACCCCGTCCTTACTTCGACAAGCTCAGTAACCATCTAGGACGGCTTGATATTTCTTGATTTTTTGCCCCAATTCTATGCTAAAATAGTCAGGATAAAATTAAGCCCAACCATGTTAGTTCTCGAAGCCAAACTCAAAGGTAAAACAGAGCAGTACGGACTCATAGATGACGCGATTCG
>CAKZHE010000024.1 GCA_936920195.1 uncultured cyanobacterium
TGCTGCCATCAATATCCTGAAATTAGCCTTGAGTACGGTAGGGCATACCGGAACTTGGCTCTTAGAGCCGAACGCTTTGGGAGATTCGACCTCTACTCTGATTGGACATCCCCTGTCAGGGCAAGTTGGCTCGGTGAACGAAGAATCCCCGTGCCTTTAGGCCGGGGAGTGTCAACAGAACGAAGATTGGTAACAGTACAAGTTACTTGTTGCGCCAGCAGTTGTTTGGCAGGCTGGGGGGATGGGTTGCTAGTTGCCAGAGTAGCGGCATAGACAGGGGTGCAGTTGATCCCAAAGATGGCGATCGCTGCTAACAATTTAGATAGGTTATCGGGTTGTTTTAAGCTCATTTTGCCAAAATCAAGTTATGCTTTTAGCTAAAGTAACATAAATTGATCTAAGCATTTTCAGCAATGACAGTAGATTTAATTTCCACAGGACTTACGCAGTTGCTCCGCATATAGCGTTGATGGTGCGTTACGCTGCGCTAACACACCCTACGGATAGAGGTGTTGCGTAAGTCCTGTTCCATATTACCCGCACTAACACTGTTTAGATATCTAGTAGAGACGTTCCGGTGGAACGTCTCTACTAAGGAATGAAAAATCAATAACTTGATGATAATCGTAGGTTGAGTTGAGCGATAGCGAAACCCAACAAACGACTGATAAATTTTGGGTTTTCACTATCGTTACAACCCAACCTACGTGTATTTACAGCGCTGCAATTAGTCATTTTATTGATTTTTCATTCCTAATTTGGTTAAGCCTACAATGCCAAACAATCTTTCAAGGTATAAACTACTTGCTCTTGTTCTTCTGGGGAAAGTTCTGGGAACATTGGTAAAGACAACACCTCATGGCTCACCTGCTCTGTCACGGGCAATTGTCCCACTTGGTAGCCTAAATTTTTATACACAGATTGCAAATGCAACGGCAATGGGTAATAAACCATCGAAGATACTCCCCGTTCTTGCATTCGCTCGCGGACGCGATCGCGATAGGTAACCGGAATTAAATTAGATTCATTACCATTATTGGCGGGACTATCGCCAGCAATCAAAACCGTGTATTGATTCCAAACCGACTCGCCTCCCACAGCCGCTTGCGGTTTTTGGACTCCTGTCACTGGCGTGAGTAGCTGGTGATAGCGTTCTGCCACCGCTTGGCGCTGGGCATTCCAAGCATCCAAATGCCGCAATTTCACCTGGAGAATTGCGGCTTGCAAGGCATCTAACCGACTATTTACGCCAATCTCTTCGTGATAATAACGCGCTCGACTGCCATGTTCCTTGAGCATTCTGATTTTAGCTGCCAAAGCCGGATCGTTAGTCGTCACTGCTCCACCGTCGCCACAAGCACCCAGATTTTTGGTGGGGAAGAAACTAAAACAGCCAATATGTCCAATGCTCCCTGTCTTTTTTCCTGCCCAAGTTGCGCCAGTGGATTGAGCGCAATCTTCAATCACTGCTAAACCATGTTTTTGGGCAATTGCCATCACCGCCGTCATATCAGTGGGATTGCCAAAGAGGTGAACGGGCAAAATCGCCTTGGTTTTCTCGGTAATCGCAGCGGCTAACTGGGCTGGGTTGAAATTAAAGGTGGCAAGATCAATGTCGATAAATACTGGTTTCGCCCCTACTAGAGTAATCGCCTCGGCGGTGGCAATAAAAGTAAAGGCAGTGGTAATGACTTCATCCCCTGGCTGCATCTGCAAGGCACGCAAGGCTAGATAGAGGGCATCAGTCCCAGAATTGCAGGTAACGCATTCTTGAGTGCCAATGTAGCCAGCAAACTGGGTTTCAAAGTTTTCAACCACGGAGCCGCCGATATAACGACCAGAAGCCAATACTTCTGCTACAGTTGCACTCAAGTCTTCGCCAATCAGCTTGTACTGCCGCGTTAAATCTAGGGGGGGGATGTTTTTCACTGCTAGATCGAGAGGGGGAACGGTTTTCACTCACTTACACCACAAATATATCCAAGCAAATTCTGCTCAGAAAAGGAATCTCTTTTTTTCCTGTTGTAATGAGGATACTGAATTTCAGCGGCATTTTCACCCGCAAGAGTGACCAAAAGAATGGGATACAAGCCCCGTCCTTCTAGGACGGCTTTTTATTGATTAATTCATCAATATAATCCCTAA
>CAKZHE010000025.1 GCA_936920195.1 uncultured cyanobacterium
TTAAACGTCTCTGGCTTGGTCAAAAATCGTCGGCTTGCGAGGGCAATTAGTCTCCAAGGATGGAGAGAATTTAGGACGCTTTGCGTTGCTAAGTCGCAGAAGTTTGGAAGAGTTTTTCAAGTTATAAGTCGATGGGAACCAACCAGCCAAATTTGTTCTGAGTGTGGCTATAAATGGGGTAAACTCGATTTAAAAGTGCGGTCGGTTCGATGTTTGAACTGCGGTATTGAACACGACCGAGATGAAAATGCCGCCAGAAATATAAATCAAGTCGGGATAGGGCATTGCCACGACTCTAAACGGACGCAGAGACAGAGTAAGACTAGCCCGCTAGCATCAGTCAGTGAAGCGTCAAGAATCACTGTGGCTTCAGCCCGGTGAGTATGTCAAATCTCTGCGAAATTGACTAAATTAAACTCTTGAGCCTCGCTGCCATCTTTTTTCCCCAAACTCCCATGTCAACTCTTGTGATCGTTGAATCTCCAACCAAAGCCCGCACCATTCGCAATTTCCTACCATCAGGTTATCGCGTTGAGGCTTCTATGGGTCACGTCCGCGACCTACCTTCATCGGCGGATGAAATTCCCGAAGCGCTCAAAGGGGAAAAATGGGCGCAGTTGGGAGTCAATGTTGAGGCTAATTTTGACCCGTTGTATGTGATCCCGAAGGATAAAAGTAAAATCGTCAAAGCGCTGAAAGATGCTCTGAAAGGGGTAGATGAACTGGTACTAGCCACTGACGAAGACCGGGAGGGCGAAAGCATTAGCTGGCATTTGTTACAATTGCTGAAGCCGAAAGTACCCACTAAGCGGATGGTATTCCACGAAATCACTAGGGAAGCAATTCGCGATGCGCTGAAAAATTGTCGCCAAATTGATGAACGGTTAGTACACGCCCAGGAAACTAGACGCATTCTTGACCGTTTGGTAGGTTATACTCTGTCGCCGCTGTTGTGGAAAAAGATTGCTTGGGGACTTTCAGCGGGGCGAGTACAGTCGGTGGCAGTGCGCCTATTGGTACAGCGAGAACGCCAGCGCCGCGCTTTCCATGAAGGGACTTATTGGGATTTGAAAGCTCTGTTGGAACAGGAAAAACAACCCTTTGATTCTAAGTTAATTACTTTGCAAGGGACGAAAATTGCCACGGGGAGCGATTTTGATCCGAATACGGGACAAATCATTGTCGGACGGAATGTCAGGCTGTTAAATGAAGAGGAGGCGATCGCCTTAAAAGAGCGGTTGACGGATAAGCCTTGGACTGTGACTGCCATTGAAGAAAAGCCCGTAGTTCGCAAACCCGCCCCACCTTTTACCACTTCGACTCTACAACAGGAATCTAACCGCAAATTGCACCTGTCGGCACGGGATACCATGCGGACAGCACAAAGTTTGTACGAGCAAGGGTATATTACCTATATGCGGACAGATTCGGTTCATTTGTCCGAACAGGCGATCGCAGCGGCACGTGCCTGTGTCGAAGAGAAATACGGCAAGCAATACCTCAGTCCCAAACCTCGGCAATACGCCACCAAAACCAAGGGCGCGCAGGAAGCCCACGAAGCCATTCGCCCAGCAGGTAGCACTTTTCGGATTCCCCAAGAAACGGGATTGAGCGGACGGGAACTGCACCTGTACGATCTAATTTGGAAGCGGACTATTGCTAGTCAAATGGCAGATTCTCGGCAAACCCACATCAGCGTCGATTTGCAAGTGGAAGATGCCGGATTTCGTTCCACAGGCAAGCGAATTGATTTCCCTGGCTATCTCCGCGCCTATGTGGAAGGTTCCGACGATCCCGATGCCGCCATCGAAGACCAAGAAGTAATTTTACCACCTTTAAAAGTAGGCGATCGCCCCACTTGCCAAGAATTGGAAGCTGTCGGACATGAAACCCAACCCCCGGCGCGCTACACCGAAGCCTCCTTAGTCAAAACCCTGGAAAGTGAAGGAATTGGTCGTCCCAGCACCTACGCCAGTATCATTGGCACAATTATTGACCGGGGCTATGCCCAAATGACTAATAATGCTTTAATTCCTACCTTTACTGCCTTTGCAGTCAGCACTCTGTTGGAAAAGCATTTTCCCGACTTGGTAGATACCAGTTTCACCTCCCGCATGGAACAAACCCTAGATGAGATTTCCACCGGGGAAGCCCAATGGTTGCCCTATCTGCGGAAATTCTACCTGGGGGAAACCGGATTGGAAAATCAAGTTCGGCAGCGGGAAAGTCAAATTGATAATATTGCCGCTCGGACAGTAGAATTGGAAAATCTGGCGGCGAAAGTTCGCATTGGTCCCCACGGTCCCTACATTGAAGTGGAAACCAATGGCAGCACCGTGAAAGCTTCCATTCCCAAGGATCTTACCCCTTCCGATTTGACTCCGGAACAGGTAGAAGTCCTGTTACGCCAAAAAACCGAAGGTCCCGACAAAGTTGGTTTGCATCCGGAAACCGGAGAACCGATTTATTTATTGGTGGGGGCATACGGTCCCTACGTGCAGTTGGGAGAAGTTTCGGAAACCAACAAAAAGCCAAAACGCGCCTCTTTGCCCAAGGGAGTCAAACCGGAAAATGTCACCTTAGACATGGCTGTGGGCTTATTGGCACTGCCGCGCAACCTGGGGACGCATCCGGTGAAAGGAGGCAAAATTCAAGCCAGTTTAGGGCGGTTTGGTCCCTATATTGCCCACGACCAAGGTAAGGAAGGGAAAGAATTTCGCTCTTTGAAAGCTAGCGATGATGTTTTGACAGTCACCTTAGAACGGGCTTTAGAAATTTTAGCCGAACCGAAAAAACCGGGACGCGAACGGAAGTCCAAAGCCCCTTTACGGGAGTTGGGTTTGCATCCCACGGATAACGAACCTGTGAATATCTATGATGGTCCCTACGGACCTTATATCAAGCACAATAAAACCAACGTGGCTATCCCGGAAGGGCAAACAGCGGAAAGTGTCACTTTGGAAACGGCGTTGGATATGCTCGCCGCGAAGTCTTCCACCAAGAAATCTTCCAGCAAGTCCAAATCTACGACCACGAAAAAGACAGCTACATCAGCAACGGAGAAAAAAACGACTACCAAAAAGACCACTAAAACAACTTCTACCAAGAAGTCTTAAAATGGGGGCGATCGCTGGGATGGAAAAAAGAGCGATCGCCTATCCTTCTAAAATTAATAGAATTGAATGTGCTTATGGTAAGCATATAATCCCTAATCCTGCCATTTGGCGAATATGCTCATCAAAAGAAAAGACATAAGCTGTACCTAAACGCTGTGCCATAACTAATATTGAGCAGTCAGTATAACTCCAGAATTTGTCATTGTAGCGGCGAAAAGCTTCCCAGGTTGCAGCATCGTCATCATCTGATAGGTTGATATATTGATGCTCCTCTCGCAATATTTGACCAATTTGAATAGAAGCATTAATTGAAACTTTAGACCGAAACCAAGTGACAGTCTCATCAAAAACTGATTCTAAAATTATCCAGCGAGTGTTAGGATTTTGCCGAAGAAACTGTTGTGCAACTTTATGGTGTTTTTCAGAACTGATAAAAAACTCAACCAAAGCGGAAGTGTCAACGATAACTTGTTTAATTAATACCATTAGTAAATTCCTTCGTCTACCTTTTCTCCATAGTTAGTAATGATTTTACCTTGTTCGTCTTGCCCAACAATATATTCTGCTTCAGGATGAGCAATTTCAAAAGCGCCACACAATTGCCAAGTTTGAGTCTTGGTGATGTCAATATCTGGATTCTCAGGCTTAATATAATTTTCCAAGGCTTGAACTACTATTTCTTGAACTGGACATCCAGATCGCTCTAACTCAGACATTAACTTGTCTGGAATTTCAATCGTTAATTGAGTCATAAAACTATGTAATCCGTGTAATACTTCAAGAAGTTAGACTTTAGCGTTCAAAATCTGATTTGCAGTTAATTTGAGTTCAGGAAAAGTGGGAATTTCCACCAGGCGATCGCCTTGATAAAAAACTTCATCATATAAGTCTTCTACCAAAGTTAACACTGATACTCCTGGTTCAACATCTTTGCCATTACCATCTTGGGTCAGGAAATTAACAATGACATAAACGGGAATGCCAATAATATTATATTCGGCGCGTTTGGTACGGCGATCGCGTCCAAAAGTTCCTTTACTAATCACTTCAACAACCAGCAAAGGAGGCGTTTCATCTAGTTCAATAATTGCTTCTTTATTCAGCAAACTTTCCCACTGACTTCTAGGAACAACGCAAACATCAGGACAGCGCGATGTATCCCGCTTGCCCACTTGGGGAATCCGCACTCCAATCGCTGCTTGCATCGCCACCCAATCTAAACCTATACGGGCTATTTCATTATCAAAACTGCGTTCTAAGAATTTCATGATCGCACCATGTTGTCCTCTTGCTTGTCCCATTTCAACTAGCACCCCTCTTTCTAGTTCGTAATGTTTGTCTGTATCATCTTCGTAGGCCAGATATTGCTCAAAGGTCAAGATTTGTGGTATTAGGGTAGCAGTCATGGCGATCGCTCCTGTTGGTAGCATCTAAAGTTTAGCATTCAAAATCTGATTTGCAGTTAATTTTAGTTTAGGAATTTTCACCAGGCGATCGCACCTATTTTTTTAACATAACTTAAGAAATAGGCGATCGCCGTATTGGTAGAACTAACATGAGATAGAGGCGATCGCTACTGAGGGCATAATCGATGACAGCAGCAAACATCAGACAGAAGTGGGCAACAATACTGCCCACAGCACTTTTACTGGGAGTTGTCAGTTTAGGGGGAGTCTTGCCCATTATCGCCCATGCCCAAACCAACCCTGCCTCGCAGACTCCTGCCACGACGCAGAATAACCCAGAATTAGCCGAAGCCGAACGACTAAATCAACAGGTAACTGAGCTTTCCAACCAAGGGAAATATGCTGAAGCTACTCCCCTAGCAGAACGCGCTCTGGCAATCAGGGAAAAAATCTTAGGAGCCGAACATCCTGATGTGGCTCAGAGCCTCAATAATCTGGCATTACTGTACGATCCCCAAGGGAAATACGCCCAAGCCGAACCTCTCTATCTACGCGCTCTGGCAATTAGGGAAAAAGTCTTAGGAGTCGAACATCCTGGTGTGGCTACTAGCCTCCATAATCTGGCAGCACTGTACCGCAACCAAGGAAAATACAGCCAAGCCGAACCTCTCTATCTACGCGCTCTGGCAATTCATGAAAAAGTCTTAGGAGCCGAACATCCTGATGTAGCTGCTAGCCTCAATGGTATGGCATCACTGTATCGAGACCGGGGAGATACGAGCCGTGCCATAGAATTTACAACTCGCGGACTGAATATTCAAGAACAAAACCTCGCCACTAACCTCGCATTTGGCTCAGAATCAGACAAACGCGCCTACATTGCCACTATCTCCTTCACTACTGACACAACTATCTCCTTGCACCTACAAGCAGCCCCCAATAAACCCCAAGCAGCACGTCTGGCTTTAACTACCATCTTGCGGCGCAAAGGGCGCGTCCTTGATGCTCTCACCGACAGCCTGCAAATCTTGCGCCGCCACCTCACCCCAGAAGATAAAACTTTACTAGATAATTTAGCCACTACTCGCTCTCAACTAGCAGCATTGATTTTCCACAAACCAGAAAAACTCTCTCTCCAAGAATATCAACAACAAGTGGCGAACCTGAAAGCCCAAGCAGAAACTCAGGAATCTGCTCTAGCTCGCCGCAGCGCCCTATTCCGTACTACTACCCAACCTGTCACCATTGAAGCCGTGCAGAAGCTGATTCCAGCCGATGCCGCTTTAGTGGAGTTGGTACTTTACTATCCTTTTAATCCCAAACCTACAAGAGATAAAAGATGGGGAAATCCCCGCTATGCGGCCTACATTCTCGGCTCCCAAGGTGAACCCCAATGGCTAGACTTGGGCGAAGGGAAAACAATTGATAAAGCGGTGAAAGAGTTTCGTAATGCTGTAGTTGATACCAAACAAAAAAAGACAGGCCGAGAAAAAGGTAGAGCTTTGGATGCTATTTTAATGCAACCAATCCGGCAAAAGTTAGGGAATATTCGTCAAATTCTGCTTTCTCCTGACAGTCAATTAAATTTGATTCCCTTTGCCGCGTTGGTAGATGAAAATAACCATTACCTAGTAGAAAATTATCAGATTACCTATTTGACCACAGGCCGGGATTTGTTACGGTTAACAAACCATAATCCCAGCCAACAATCCCCGATGGTTTTAGCTAATCCTGATTTTGACAAATCTGGTAATTCTAATTCGACTCAAATTGCGTCGGCAAATCACGGGGCGGGGGAGCATTCTACAGATTTGAATAATCTGCAATTTAGTAGTTTACCAGGAACCGCCGCCGAAGCCCAAGAACTTACACCTTTGTTGTCAACTGCCACAATTTTAACAGGTTCGGAAGCCACAGAAAATGCCCTGAAGCAAGTCAATTCTCCCAGTATTCTGCACGTTGCTACTCATGGCTTTTTTCTCCAAGATGTACCCCTAGTAGCTCCCCCCAGCCGAGGCGGAATCGAAGTTGCATCTATCAACAATTCCCCCTCGGAAACCAAAACTCCTACTCCCGGAAGTTTAGAAAATCCCCTGTTACGTTCTGGATTGGTGCTAGCTGGTTTTAATCTGCGCCAAAGTGGTAAAGAAGATGGGGTATTAACAGCTTTGGAAGCCGCAGGTTTAGATTTGATTGGCACAAAGTTGTTGGTATTGTCAGCTTGTCAAACTGGTTTAGGAGACGTTGCCAACGGGGAAGGAGTATATGGTTTGCGGCGAGCCTTTGCTATTGCCGGAGTGGAAAGCCAAGTAATGAGTTTATGGTATGTTAGCGATACGGGAACCAAAGCATTGATGGTGAACTACTATCAAAGATTGCTCAAAGGTGAAGGACGTTCGGAAGCTTTGCGTCAAACTCAATTAGAGATGCTGCAAAGTCAAACTTTGAATCATCCTTATTATTGGGCAGCTTTTATTCCTTCCGGCGATTGGACTCCGGCTCAATTTTAAAGCTGTCAGCCATAATTTGACTATCCCTCGTCCACCTTTTCTTCATAGCAATGAAAACCCAACCAGGACTTACGCAACACCTCTATTCGTAGTGGACTGTCTCAGCTAAAATGGGGCATTAAGAAAATCCCCACAAGCTCTGATTATCTGACTTGCTGCGGTTTTCTATTGCATCAAATTAGCTGAAACAGTCTAGTAGGGTGTGTTAGCGCAGCGTAACGCACCATAAACGCTATATGTAGAGCAACTGCGTAAGTCCTGCCAACAAACCACTGCTAAATGTTGGGTTTCCACTGTCGTTCCAACCCAACCTACGATTCACCACTACTATTTTGCCTTCCTTTGCGTCCTTTGCGCTCCCTTTGCGCCCTTTGCGTTAAAAAATAATTGATAATTAGAACTTACACAACTTCCTCAAAAACAGGACTTACACAACTATCCTAGAAATAGGGGCAACCACGGGGGGATTGCCCCTACAAAACGCTATATATGTTCTGCGTAAGTCCTGAAAAAGTTAAACTTTAGCGTTCAAAATCTGAAGTTAAAACCGATACTCCTGGTTCAACATCTTTGCCATTACCATCTTCAGTCAGAAAATTAACGATGACATAAACGGGAATGCCAATAATATTATATTCGGCGCGTTTGGTACGGCGATCGCGTCCAAAAGTCCCTTTACTAATTACTTCAACAACCAGCAAAGGAGGAGTTTCATCCAGTTCAATAATTGCTTCTTTATATCGCACCATGTTGTCCTCTCGCTTGTCCCATTTCGACTAACACCCCTCTTTCTAGTTCGTAACGTTTATCTGTATCATCTTCGTAGATGAGATATTGCTCAAAGGTCAAGATTTGTGGTATTAAGGTAGCAGTCATGGCGATCGCTCCTGTTGGTGGCATCTAAAGTTTATCTTTTATAACTTATTTCGCCCCCGCTAGTTCAAATATACTAATTCAATCCCTGCCCCTATATTCCCTCCATTGATAGGAAATACTAATCAAACGCAAATTTTTTGCTGAAGAAAGAATAAATTAACCGCGCAATTCCTCTAGCCCTTACCCCGTGAGGGTTTATACCCCTCAATCATTCCTTCCGGAAAGGCGAAAAACATTCCAGTACAATACTGCACCAGACCAAGAGCGCTGCCAAAAAACTGGACATCTGAAATCTTTCCGGTAAAATCTAAACCAAACTTTAAAAAAATGCCCAACTATTACCTGAAAATCTGGAGGATAGACCTATTACTAGCTTGACAGACACCCAATCTCTGCCGGAAGCAGACAAGTCAGTCCTACAGATATGGGGCAGAGCCTCCCTGAAAGGACACGTCAGCATTAGCGGCGCAAAGAATTCTGCCCTGGCAATTATGGCGGGAGCGCTACTTTGTCCCCAAGATTGCCGCCTGCGGAATGTACCTTCTTTGGCAGATGTAGGACGGATGAGCCAAATTCTCGCTGCCTTGGGCGTGAAGATCGAAAAACAAGGCAATATTCTCGATATCAATGCTAGCGATATTGGTCACTCCAAGGCTCCTTATGAATTAGTCTCGCAATTGCGGGCGAGCTTTTTTGTCATTGGGCCATTGCTCGCCCGGTTGGGAGCGGCGAAAGTGCCTTTACCCGGTGGTTGTGCCATCGGTGCTAGACCTGTGGCTCTGCACGTCAGCGGACTGCAAAAAATGGGGGCAGATGTCCAAATTGATATGGGCATGGTCAATGCTTCTTTAATTGGGGGCAATAAGCGGCTGCAAGGGGCAAGAATTTATTTGGATTACCCCAGCGTCGGGGCAACAGAAACGCTGATGATGGCGGCGACGTTGGCGGAAGGGGAAACGATCATTGAGAATGCGGCGCAAGAGCCGGAAGTTGTGGATTTAGCCAACTTCTGCATTGCGATGGGGGCGCAAATTCGCGGTGCGGGGACAAATACGATCACGATCGCTGGTGTGCCTAGTTTGCACGCGGTAGAGTACGATATCATTCCCGACCGAATTGAAGCGGGGACGTTCCTAGTCGCAGGCGCAATTACCCATTCCGAAATCTCTCTCTCGCCCATTGTTCCCGAACATCTCACCGCTGTAATTGCCAAGTTGCGAGACATCGGCGCGGAAATTATCATTGAAGATCGCGATCGCCTGCGAATCGTCCCAGGACGCAGCCACACAGCGACGGATATTGAAACTTTACCCTATCCGGGATTTCCCACGGATATGCAGGCGCAATTCACAGCTTTATTAACGCTGAGTGAAGGAGACAGCGTGATCACTGAAACTGTGTTTGAAAATCGCTTGCGCCATGTCGCAGAATTGCAGCGGATGGGGGCAGATATCCGCGTTAAGGGCAATCACGCCATTATTCGAGGAGTACCCAAACTATCTGGCGTGCCAGTCATGGCGACAGATTTACGAGCATCAGCGGCGCTGGTGATCGCAGCCTTAGCAGCGGAAGGAACAACTACTATCCAAGGATTGCACCATTTAGATCGAGGCTACGACAATTTAGAATTGAAGTTACGGCAATTGGGCGCTAAACTGCAACGATTTCAGGATGCCGCAGAAGCAGACTTAAACTTACCTGGGACTGTGGCTCAGGAGGAGTTAGTGTAAACTAGCCGACGCTCTTTTGAGCAATTTTATTCATGCAATAACAGTTTCTGATCGATCAATTGGCTTTTCTGACTACCGTTCTAAGTGGTACAGTGAGCCTGCCGAACTGCTGAATTTTAGGCGGTGTGGGGCGGGTTTAGATCATTTGTCGGTGAGGAGCAAAGATCTGAGTAAACCCGCCCCTACAAAATACCGACTTGGGTTAATAACTTAGACTCGCTATTGGGAACGAGTGAACTTGGCTAAGGTAGCTGCCATACTTTAACAGTTTTATCCCAAGCACCACTAGCTAGGATTTTTCCGTCAGGACTAAAAGCAACTGAATGGACGGTTTTTCCATGACCAGAAAGAGTCCCTAATTCTACTCCTGTTTTGGCATCCCAAAGTTTAATAGTTTTGTCATTACTCCCACTAGCCAGGGTTTGATTATCTGGAGCGATCGCTATTGCTTGTACAATATCTGAATGACCAGTTAAAGTCCGAATTGCTTTGCCAGATTGCCAATTCCAAAGTCTAATAGTTTTATCTTGACTGCCGCTCGCGAGGAATTGACCGTTGGGACTAAAGGCAATGGCATGAACGCATTGAGAATGTCCTAGGAGAGTCCGAATTTCATTGCCAGTGCTACTATCCCATAATTTGATTGTTCCATCGCAACTACCGCTGGCAATAGCCTGTCGGTACGGACTAAATGCCACTGTCTGAATATAATTGGAATGTCCGTTTAACGTTAAAGTGTTTTCCCAGGTATTAAGATCCCACAATTTGATAGTTTCATCATCGCTTCCGCTAGCAATAGTTTGACCTTTTTTATCGATGGCAACGGCAGTGACTTTCTTAGTATGCCCAGTCAATGTCCTGATTTCTTTTCCAGTTTTGACATCCCATAATTTAATAGTTTTGTCGTCACTACCGCTAACTAAAATTGTGCCATCAAAATTGAAAGCGATCGCCCGCACTTTTTTGGAATGTCCGCTGAGAGTCCGAATTTCTTCGCCATTCCTTAAATCCCAAAGTTTGATGGTATTATTTTCACTACCCCCAGCTAGAATACCATTGGGACTAATTGCCAGTGACCGACCTGTGGTAAGTACCCAGGGATAAACGCCTAAATCATAAATTAATAAACTTTCGCTATAATCTTTAATTGCGGCATCGCGATCGCCGATCGCTTGATGAGCAACTCCTCGATTATAATAGGCTGCACGATAATTATTATTTTGTTCAATTGCTTGGCTAAAATCTGCAATGGCATTGCGCTTTTGTCCCAATTTTGAATAAGCTAATCCTCGTTTATAATAAGCATCAGCATAGTAAGTTTTGGCATCGTCAGCCTTGCTATTAATGGTTTCGCTAAAGTCGGCGATCGCGTGTTGATAGTCTCCCAATTCGCCTTTGATTGAACCTCTTCTAAAAAGTGCTGCTGGATAATCTAAATTTAGATCGGTTGCTATGTTTAAATCTGCCAAAGCTTTCTGATATTCCTTGGTCTGAGTATAAACAATTGCGCGACTGAGATATGCTTCATAGTAATCAGGATTTCTATTAATTGCTTCGGTGAAGTCTCTCAGCGCTGATTGATAATCTCCCTGTTTAATATACAACTGACCTCGCCCCAGCAAAGGATCAACATATCGATCGGCATCTTCTACAAATTTCGCCTTTACTTCCATCGCTTTATTATAGTCTGCCATCGTTCGCTCTAAATAGCCTAATTCTGAATAGGCGCGGCCTCTACTCAAATAAGCTTCAGCAAAATTACCATCTTTAATTAAAGCATCGGTATAATGTTTAATTGCACTTTCATAATTTCCTTTTTGGCTTTCTTCAATTCCGAGGCGGTAATTTTCTAAAGCTTGAGAATTGAATAGGGAAGATCCATTATTATTAATAATTTTAATGAAATTAACTTCTTTGATATTAAAAAAGAAATCAACTCTGCCAATTAAACTAAGGCTGGGAGAGAAAGCCAAAATATTAGGATCAAAAACGAAATTAGAAAGCAGTTGAAATTTTTGATTTACTTGAACATTTTGAGTTACTTGGAAGTTTTGATTTAGATTTAATAAAGCCGGGTTGCCATTAATCAGATTTCCAAAAATAGTAATATCTGGCAAAAAAGATGACACAGCAGTAGCTAAACCTTCTAATTTCGAGAAAATACTTAGTCCAGTTTCAAGGGTAGATTGAGTTGTTGCCTCAGCTATCTGATTGCCAGTCAAATTGGAACTGGGAAGAAATAGCCCAGTTATGCTGATGATTAATGCGAACAAAATTGCCAAGGAAACTCTAAACAATAGCTGGATTTTATTAGCAATCGCCTTTGAATAGCGACCAGAAAAAAATTGCATATCAATACCTCCAAAATTAATTGAATTATAAGTAGCGCTGCGAAACATTAGTTACAAAACTGGGTGGGCGCAAATGGCGATCGCGCCAATAGCTTCGACAGGTTACTTTGAGCAAATTTCAGGTTCCGCCTTTTGAAGGGGGGGATTAACCAACTGTAACCAGAATAAATCAAATTGGTTACACCAACTTTGCCTAAATACTTATATACTACTTTTGAGTGCGGCAAGCAAGTATCTGGGAACATTTCTTTATCCAGATGGCGGCTGGGGGGAATTTATCCTCACTGCCTGCAATCACAAGCATTTCAGCCATGCCGTGTCTGGACAAAACCGCGCTCAAGATGCGATCGCTGCCCCAAAAAAAGCTAAAGTGGTAAAAACCAGTCCTAAATCAAGGAATAATCCTCATGGAAGACTTTGAAAAGCGCAAACTCTTATCCGCTCTATGTCACGGAGCAATTTTTCTCAGTTCTAGCGTTATTTCTGTCGGCATTCCGATTTTGATCTTATTTCTAGTAGATGATCCTGTTGTCAAAGGTAATGCTAGGGAATCTCTCAATTTTCATATTAATTTGTACATTTACGCTTTTGTTTTTATCCTATTAATCGTTGTGTTAATTGGGATTCCCTTGCTGGTTATTTTAGGGCTACTCAGTTTCATTATGCCGATAATTGCAATTGTCAAAGTTTTGAGCGAACCCAATCAAGTCTATGTCTATCCATACATTTTTCGGCTAGTTTGATGCTGATTTTGAGGAGATTTTTTTAATTTTATCTTTGCTACTCATAATTCAATACAGTTCAGTTAACTAAGTTCGTAGTTGGGCTTTAGCCCTAATCCGGAGAGGGCTGAAGCCCAACTACGAACTTTTGGTTTCTTTTATTTGTGACCATCTACTAACTGAACCGTATTGGCTCATAATTCGGTGGGAACAAAGGCATTCAAACGTTGTTGCAACAACAGTTTGAGAATTGTTTGAGTGACGGCAACTAATCCTAATCTGGCTTGAGAAAGTTGGGGTGCGATCGCTTTTATTTCCCCCCATATCCGACAATAGCGATGGAATCCATCAAAAGCAGTGGCAATTTGCAAACAACCTGCGGGAGTTAAAGAGTTAAATTCATCGAGGGTTTGTAACAAACTAGCAATTAGGCGCTGCTCCTGGGGATGGATTAAAATTAGGTTTGGTGGTTCATGGTGGCTTAACCAAGGGATAGGAGATGGAGCAATTACTTGCCAATTTAAGACTTTTAGATCGGGATCGCTAAGTTGCATTAAACCTTCTTGATGTCCCAAACGCAAGAGGGAGCAACAGCGAGCGCAGGCATATTGAATGGGAAAGGGATTGATTTGAATAGGGGAGGGTTGGGTAATATCGCTTATTTCTTGAGGAATCGCTAGCCACTGTTGCAACCAGGCGGCTAAATCGCGATCGCTTAATTGTAAGTCAATCCAACCTTTTGGGGTGGCGGTTACGATTAATTCTGGTAAGATGGGATTTGGAGTTCTCTGCGATATTTCTGCGACTAAAGCAGCGGCTAATTCTATCTGATTTAACTGCCATTGGTTAGATAATTTAATGGCGATCGCTGACTGATAAGTTATTTTGCCAGGGGTTGTCAGCAGCTTGAGGGGGATACTTTGAGGCGAACAGGTGCTTTCGATATTTAATCTTTTGGCAATGACAGCGATCGCCCGGATTATTTGATCTTGCAAAAGCATTTTAATGGCTATCTTGGTCATATCCTTCCCGATTTCCACCCCGAAATCCAGATTAATTATCAATATATATTACCTCAAAAAAATATTGACTTCGGGTAAAATTGTCAATCAGCCAACGGCTAGAGATTTAATCATCTGAAAGATGTTTTTTTGAAGTTCTGATTTTTTTGACCAACGAGAATGACAGTAAATTTGACTTAGTATATTTCCGGAAACTGTCAGCGATCGCTGAAAAATTATCTAGACTTGAGTGAAAACACTGAGTCACTGGATCGCTAGCAGGCTATTTATCCGATGATTGGTAAACTACTAAAAGGACGCTATCAAATTGTCCAATTCATCAACGCAGGTGCTTTTGGGCAAATATATTTGGCAGAGGATATTCACCAACCGGGCTTCCCCAAATGTATTGTGAAATACTTGAAATCTTTTAGTCAAGACCCCCGTTGCTTACCCGCCGCCAAGCGACGATTTATTAGCGAAACTTTTACCCTCAAAAGACTGGGACACCACGATCAAATTCCCCAGCTATTAGCTTGCTTTGAAGACAAGCAGGAATTTTATTTAGTCCAAGAATTTGTTCAAGGACACGCTCTCAATGCAGAGCTACCGATTCGGAATGGCTGCTTAAAATGCTGGACAGAACAACAGGTAATTCAACTGTTGCAAGAGGTTCTGGGTATTCTGGAATTTGTCCACAGTCAAGGAATAATTCATTGCGATATTAAACCCAATAACTTAATTAGACGGATAGCTGATGATAAGTTATTTTTAATTGACTTTGGGGCGGTGCAAACCATCCGGGGACAAAGCAGTATTTATCGGCAATATTGGAAAGGCAATCTGCATAATATTTCCTCTAGCTTATTAGGATATACCCCCGCCGAACAACTAATTGGTTATACCTGTCCCAATAGTGATATTTATGCTTTAGGGGCGATCGCTATTCAAGCCTTGATTGGTTTAGAACCCTCGCAACTGCAAGCTCATCCAGAAACTAGGGAAATTCAATGGCAACATTTGTATCAGGCCAAAACTGACCTCAGCCATAAGTTAGCAGAGATTTTGACAAAAATGGTGCGCTACGATTTTCGGGAACGCTACCAGTCCGTATCGGAGGTACTGGCAGCACTCCAACAATTAGCTCATATCCCCGTTCCGGTATTAGTGGGTGGGAATAATCAAGTCAAAACCTTAAATGTGCGGAGTTTAACGATGAATAGTCAGCCAGAAATCATTTTTGATCCTACGGAACTAGATTTGCCTACGGAGCCAGCTAGTAATGTTAAAACTACCGCAGTAACAAATAAACCATCTCCCTTATTGACAGGTATGGGAGTAGGGATTGCAGTAAATACGCTCGCTATTTCCTTTGGACTTTATTCTTTAGTGCATACCGCTACTTCCGACTCCGAGCCGGATATTTTAAATAAAGCCACTGAAGATTATCAACGGGGAGATTTGAATGAAGCGATCGCCCTAGCCGAATCCATTCCCAATCATAGTTCAGTTTATCCCGAAGCTCAAGCTGCTATTATGGAATGGCGGCAAGATTGGCAACTGGCGATCGCGCAATTTCAGGCAGTAGAAAAGGCATTTAATGAGCAGAGGTGGTTAGAGGTAGTGATTGAGGCGCGGAAAATCCCCCCCATTACCTATTGGCAAAATAAGGCGCAATTGTTAGTCAAGAAAGTTCAACCTCAGATTGATGCTGAAGCGCAAACGTTACTGCAACAAGCTTACGAACAGGCATTGAATAAAGATTTTACTGCGGCGCTGAAATACTTACAACAAATTCCTCCCGAAGCATCAGCGATCGCTATTGTCCAACAAAAGCGGGTTGAATATAGCCAAAAGCAAGAAATCAAGGCTGACTATTTATTACAACAGGCTTTTAATTTGGCAGCAACTAAAGATTTTCAGGGAGCCTTGGAATATCTGCGCGAAATTCCCCCAGGAACTGCAGCTTATGCCAAAGCAGAAGCTAAAATTGATGAATATCTGGAAAAGCAACGCATCAAGGATTTTGTGGCGACTACGCCTCCTTTAACTTTGATTCATCTGCCGCAGATACCAGAAGTTCCCCAGGATAGTAAGGCAGAAACGCCGCAAGATTTAAATCCCGGCAACCGCTTGCAAGAGGCAATGCAACAATACCTGATTAAAACTACTGATGAATTGAATGCTACCCCAGAGGAAGCAGAAAAAGCTCCTACTTCGCAACCTTAATAGAACTTATACTGCTTGGGGTGAGTGGATAAACATAATTGGCTGCTATGAGCAAGGTTGCTGCTTGGGGAGTCAGAATCATTGGGTAGTTTAATTCTGGGTAAATGGGCAATTCGGCGATCGCAAATCCCAATCCTTGATAAAATTTAACTGCATTGGGTGTAGCATTCAAGCGTAGCAATCCTTTAGTGCCGAAATTGCGCGATTCAATAGCGAGCGATCGCAACAAACAAGATCCCGCTCCTTTGATTTTTTCAATCTTATTCCAAGGAGCGGTTAACAGCAGCGAAATATACAGACAATCTTGCCAGGGATAAATCACTGCTGCCGCCTGAAGTTTGGTGTCAGCGAATAAACCCCGATAGGTAATAGCAGGGTGGTGCGGGAATAGGTGCAATACATCAAAGTAATCATCGGCAAGAATCCCCTGATGGGTTTCTATGTAAGGAAGCCACTGCTCCTCAATTAGATACCATACCCAAAAGTTACTCCAGCTATTCACACATTGCCCCAGCTATTGATATTAGATCTGCTATAGCGCGTCTGAATGAGTCGATGCACTCCCGTAGGGGCAATCCCCCCGTGGTTGCCCCGATGCGTAGGCGCTAGGCTGTTGACTTGGAGCCTTTTTACGGTGTTTCTGCTCATGCAGTTTCTGATCGGTTAATTGGCTTTTCTGACTACCGTTCTAAAGTTTCGATCCCCCTAAATCCCCCTTAAAAAGGGGGACTTTGAGGAATTTTCCGGTTCCCCCCTTTTTAAGGGGGGTTAGGGGGGATCGGACACGGTTGTTGCATGAATAAAGTTGCTGCAAAACTGATAAAGTGAACAGCCTAGGCAGAGCCTGGGAACCAGATTAGGAAATATCAGACACAGCTACACATCGGGGCAACCACGGGGGGATTGCCCCTACGGAATTGCACAACTCATTGAGACGCGCTATATATCCAGTCTACTACCGATTTGGTTGACTGGCAGTTAGGGGGCAACTTTGAGCAATGGCGGTTGTTTCTGAGCCGCGCAATTTGGCGATCGCTACCTCAATTTCACTTAGTTTAGCTTGTAAGCTGCAATACTGCACTTGCACGATTTTCAGTTCTTCCGCCGTGGCTTTTTTCTTGTCGTTAATCTCTTGCAAAGCTACTTTAGTGACTTGGTATTGTTCTTCATTGGTTTTGATTTCCTGTTTCAGAGTAGCTGATTTTTGTTCGAGAGCAGCACTTTCGGTTTGGTTAGCTTTCAGAGTTTCATTGGAAGATTTAACTTCAATTCGCAAGCCTGCCACGTTTTCTTCCAGAGATCTTAATTCTGCTCTGGCTACTTGTTGTTTATCTTCCGCAGTTTTAGTTTCTTGCCGTGCCAGGATCAATCTTTCTTCCAAGGATTTCAATTCCACATTAGAAGATTGCAATCTTTCCTGAGTTTGTTGCAGTTCTCGGCTAGTAACTGCATACTTTTCTTCTAAACTTCTGACCGAAACTTCATTGGCTTGTCGGCGCTCGTCAGAAGTTTTTAGTTCCTGCCGTGCCACTACCAATCTTTCTTCCAAGGATTTTAATTCGGCACTGCTAGAACGGTATTTATCTTCAGCAATTTGAGTGTTGTTCTTTGCCGTGGCTATCCGTTGTTCCAAGGATTGGAACTCAAGATTATTCGCTTTTAAACGTTCTTCAGAAGACTTGACTTCTGCCCTAGCATTAGTTAATTTTTCTTCAGTTTCCCGCAATTGGGCGTTGGAGGCATTCAGCTTATCTTCAGCAACTTTACTATCGGCTTTCAGGATAGTTAGTTTGTCTTCGTAGGTTTTTAATTCCGTTTTGGAAATTTTCAGCGTTTCTTCCGTGGTTTTAATTTCATCCCGCA
The DNA here is from genome assembly GCA_936920195.1 of uncultured cyanobacterium. Lineage (GTDB taxonomy): Bacteria > Cyanobacteriota > Cyanobacteriia > Cyanobacteriales > FACHB-T130 > CAKZHE01. Next base: position 17,805 of record CAKZHE010000025.1, read on the forward strand.
GAGAAACTAATCTGTCTTCCGATTTGCGTAACTCATTTTGAGAAACTCTGACTTTTTCTTCAGCGGCGCGACTTTCGTTTTGCAAAGTATTATATTTCGCGATCGCCCCATCTAGTTTTGATTCCGATTCCTGCAATTGACTCTGAACTAAAGTTAGCCTGGATTCGGAATTGCTCAAATTTGTCTGGGAAACTTTCAGCTTTTCTTCAGCGGTGCGAATTTCAGTTTGTAGAGCTACCAATCTTTCTTCAGAAACTGGTTGCGACTGGGATGACGTGGTGGAAGAACGCCGCACTGCTGTCAGCAATTCCGTACTAACTAAATCGTCAGGTTTAATCGCTAGGGCTTTTTCAATGGAAGCAATTGCTTCTTGAGAGCGATTCAACCGATACAAAGAAATTCCTCTGCCATTCCAAGAAGAATAATCTTGAGAATCGATTTTCAGAGCTTGATCGTAGGAATCAACGGATTCTTGGTAGCGATTCAGTTGATAAAATGCTAACCCTCGCTTTGCCCAGGGAGCGGCAAGATCGGGTTTAACTTGGATAACTTGATTGTAGGCGGTAACTGCGTCTTGATAGCGGCGCAATTCGTAGAGAGAGTTACCTTTTTCTAAGAGAGCCAAGGGATAATTTGATTTCAGTTTCAGGGCTTCTTCGTAGGAAGAAAGGGCTTCTTCCTGTTTGCCCAAGTTCTTGAAGGCATAACCCCGCCAGTACCAAGATAACAGAGAATCCGGTTGGAATTTGACTATTTGATCGAAGAGGGCGATCGCTTCTTGATATTGTCCAAGTCCCAATAATCCGGAAGCTTGTTTAAATAACTCATCCGCATTTAAGGATTGAGCTATAATTTGTCTGGAGACAGCAGGGCGATGAGCAGATACTTGGGCAGTGGTTTGAGCATTCGCATCAGCTATGCTAGTAGACATTAAAGTACCTAATGCTACTACTACGGGCAGATTCAATCTTGTTTTCATAACTTATCACAAAAGTTGTAGGGGCGAGACGTAGTTACCAGGTTAAAAGTTCCCTGGTCATAGAAATTTTCTTTTTGATCGCGAAAGGGCGAAGAATTAAAGAATTTGGGCAAGAAATTTCCGGGTACGTTCTTCTTTGGGATTTTGGAAAAATTCTTCTGGGGGGGAATCTTCCACTAGCATACCGCCATCCATCAACACTACTCGGTCGGCAACTTCGCGGGCAAACCCCACTTCGTGCGTCACAACTACCATAGTCATACCATCTTTTGCCAGCGATCGCATCACATCTAAGACTTCTCGCACCATTTCCGGATCTAGGGCGGAAGTGGGTTCATCAAAGAGCATAATTTTCGGTTGCATGGCTAAGGCTCGCGCGATCGCGACTCGTTGTTGTTGTCCTCCCGATAATTGTCCGGGGTATTTTTTCGCCTGTTCTAAAATCCCGACTCTTTCTAACAATTGCATTGCCGTTTCTTCTGCCTGTACCTTAGCAATGCGGCGGACGTGAATAGGTGCTAAAGTGATATTTTCTAAGACAGTTAGGTGAGGAAAAAGATTAAATTGTTGAAATACCATGCCTACTTCCCGGCGAATTGCTTCAATATCTCGCATATCATGGCTGAGGGGAATAGTATCAATTTCAATTCGTCCTTTCTGATATTCTTCTAAAGCGTTGAAAGTGCGAATAAAAGTTGATTTTCCAGAACCAGACGGTCCCATCAATACAACTACTTCTCCTCGATTAACAGTGAGGCTAACTCCCCGCAAAACGTGGAATTTACCATACCATTTTTCGACATTTTCGGCAATGATGATACTCATAGTTTTTAGGATTCAATAGATTGGGGATGGAAATTTATAGATTTGGTAATTCGTACTAGCAGATCGTCACTAAGATCAATTTTTCGGTTAGGTAAAGGAATTTCATTGCCTAGTTCATAAACCGTTTCAATCCATAATTCTCTAGCTTCAGCAATATTTGCGATCGCTTCTTCCAAAGTTTCACCTTGAGTTAAACATCCAGGCAAGTCTTCAATCTCGGCTACATAACCACCATCCTCTTTGTCAGGATAAATAGCAATTGGATAGTTTAAGCTGAGGTAATAATCTAAAGATTTACGTTTTAGCACCGTCTTCTGGTTCTCCATTGTAGTTTTCTTGTGGATTGCTAGCTATGTTTTCTTCTCGCTCGTTTTGGGTTTCTTCGTCCCTGAAATCTGGGGATAGTTCGCTGGCTATATTTTCTCTCCATTGGATTAACTCTAAGCTAGTCACTATTTTTTTTATATAAATTCTCTTGACTTTTTTGCCACCTTTTTTCGGAATAGTGAAAACTCGCCCTTGGCTATCGGCAAAAGTGTGATGACTTCCTTTGGATCGCTTTTCTTCAAAACCCAGTGCCTCAAGTACATAAACCAACTCTTCAAAACGTACTTCAGGTGGATTAGAGAGGAACTGCTGAATTAATTTGCTTAATTTACTCACGATTTTTAGAAGTCAAGAGTTAGAATAAAGCAGTAGTAGTTAACTGGTATGCGGTGCCTTAGCGCCAGCGTAACGCACCCTGCTAATAGAGGTGTTGCGTAAGTCTAAAGATTCTCGTTCTGGCATTGTTAGGATGATACATTTATGAAAACTAAAATCTGGGCTGTAACACTTGCGATCGCTCACCAAGAAAAACTAGAAACTAGACTGCTTGGCATTATTCAATATTTATCTCAAATTTATCCCCAAAGTCAATGGGTAATCTCAGATATTGACTCTACAGGCAGCTATGGCAATAAATTAACTTGTCGCGCTAATCAAGAAGAATTTTATTTATCCCCCATAGAGCTTTTAACCGTTTGCCAGGAAGATGGTCAAATCATCGATCTGGAGGCAACTTTAGTCGCATCTGAGCAAGAATTATGCAAAATTCTGGTTCAAGATGGTGTTTCCATTGATGTTTTGGGAGTAGGCGATTTGCTGCCAGAAATAGTTCTGGGGGAATATATTGTTGCTGACTTGGGACTATTTCTGTGGCATCCCGAACGCTCCATCATAGAAGTTTAAATCAATCAGCACGCTAGCGGGGAACCCACATTACTTTTCGCCCATCTACCATCATAGTTAAAAGACCGCGATCGCTCAATTGCCGCAGCGCATTACTAGCTTCATTGGGGCTAGTTGTATGCACTGCCAGCAAATATTGTTGACTGCCAAACATCACTAAAGCCGCATCGCTACCAGTTAACTGTTTAATTTGGGCCGCCACATCCGGATTGTTGGCATAATCAACTAAAACCGCATAAACATTGCCCAAATTTTGAGAATTATAGACTTGAGTAGTCGGGGTTGAAAAAGTGGTAGTTGGGACTACTACGGTAGAATTGCCAGGAACAGCCGTCGATAAATTGATTGTCCCCGGATTAGCCGTGGTGAAATTCGTGGCTGGGGCAGTAAAAGTAGTTGCGGTAGCGGGAGCAGGCCGCGCCACCACTGCTTTCAATCCGGCAATATCATTAATATACTGCGCCCATTTATTCGCATCATCCAAACTTTTCAACCCACCAATCCGAGTGACAAAATCATTCAGATACCGACAAACATTAATCTGGGCATTGCTAGGCAAAGTACGCTGGAGATGCTGCGGCACATCGCTAGTTTCATTCAGTACCAACAACAAATATTCGTTCTGCGCCGGAGGTTGACATTCGGTGGCGGTTTGGGCAAGAACTTGTCCGCTGGAGACAGTCAACCCGGCAGTTACCAGCAAAATGCTCGCCAGAAAAGATGTTTGACGCATAGTTAGCTACTTAAGATACAGTTGCTAGGGAAGCCAAAGGATCGGAAATAGTTGCCGAGGGCGCTTCAAATGTCCCAGTAATTACATATTCTAAACGCAGTTTCATCCAAGTGATGAATTGGGGATTGGTAGAAACGATAGCTACTGCTGGTTGGGGACATTTGGCTTTCACTGCTGCCAATTCCGGTGCTTCCAGAAAAGCTGGTTGCTTGACTAGCCAAAAATCAATGGTTTTTTCTTGTTCGTGGTAATTACGAGTTCTTTCCCGCAGCACTTCGTCTAAAGGTTCTTTTTTGAGCAAAAATTCTTGACTTGCTAAAACGTAGTGATATGTTGCCATTTTCGCGATCTTTCCAACTTGTGTTTGTTTGCCAAGATTAACCGTTTGGAGTTGGGCTTGAGCGCTATATAATTCGGGCTAAAGCCCAACTCCAAACTAAAGAAGTCCTCGAATAGCCTGTTTCATTTCCCGGACAGCCCGTTCCATTCCCACTAAAGCGGCTCTACTGATAATGGTATGACCGATGTTGAGTTCTTCCATCCCTGGAATTGCCGCAATGGGATAAACATTCCAGTAAGTCAGTCCGTGACCAGCATTGACTCTTAAACCAGCCGCGATCGCCTGTTGGCAACCGCGAGCCAGTAAGATTAATTCTTGCCCTCTGCTTGCCTCATCTCTGGCTTCAGCATAGCGTCCGGTATGCAATTCAATAAATTGCGCTTTTGTCGCTGCTGAGGCCGCGATTTGATAGGGATCGGCATCGATAAATAGACTAACTGGAATTCCGGCTCCTTGCAACCGGGCGACAATTTCAGTTATTTTCACCTGTTGACCGCGAATATCTAAACCGCCTTCGGTGGTAACTTCTTCGCGCCGTTCGGGAACCAAAGTGATGTAGTCTGGTTTAATTTCCAGCGCGATCGCCACCATTTCTTCCGTAGCTGCCATTTCCAAATTGAAATGGGTGCGGACTGTTTGCCGCAATAATCGCACATCTCGGTCTTGGATGTGCCGTCTATCTTCCCGCAGGTGCGCCGTAATCCCATCCGCGCCAGCGAGTTCGGCTAAAACTGCTGCCGCCACTGGGTCAGGTTCGACAGTGCGTCGTGCCTGCCGAATGGTAGCAATGTGGTCAATGTTAACGCCAAGTGTGGGCAATCTTCCCTTCTCCCTACAATGCCAAAATCCTTCGCCCTCAATTCTACCCGAATAGTTGCGATGCAAGGCTGTTTCACACTTACTCAGGTTCAATTTCCGCTCTGTTTACTCGTTCCCAGGCTCCGCCTCGGATGACAAAGCGAGGCAGAGCCTCGCGATTCGGTTCCCAGGCAGAGCCTGGGAACCAGTTCAAGGGGAGTGAGAATATCGAACACGGTTATTGCATGAATAAAATTGCTCAAAAACTCGCAAAGTCAACAGCCTAGCCCTGCCCCATCACCCCATCACCCCATCCCCCCTGCCATCGAATTCAGTATCTAAATTGACTAAATACCAAATTATTTTCAAGTACAATTAGGCAAGCTTCATTTGGGTTGCCAATGCTGCCAAAGTCAACTTCACAACCTGAATCGGATTTAGATAAAATCAAAACAGCGCGACAGATTAATGCTGCCGTAGTCAATATCAGCGGCTGCCAGCGGATGTTATGCCAAAGAACCGCCTTGTTTGCCTTGAGGCTAGCGAATGAACCAGATTTAGCCAAAAGAGATGAATGGCGGTTTAGCTTGCTAACTAATTTGGCTTTGATGGAAAAACAGCATCAGGGACTAATTGCCGGAAATCCAGATCTAAAATTATCTGGCAATCTATCCTCTGCCATTAGGAAGATGTATTTCCATCCACCCTTGAATCTGAATCAGCAAATTCGCCGCTATATTGCTGAGGGGAGGATGCTGGCAGAATCAACAGATGAAGCGATCGCCCTCGATAATCCTCACTTACAATATATTCTTGCCGCAGCCTCAGATCAACTATTAGTATCTTTAGATATAGTTGTCCAACAATATCAGAAAGAAAGCGAAAGCGAGCAAATAGCGATCGACATTTACCAAAATGAACTTTATTGCCAAAGTTGTACGGCTACTGCTATTGCCCAGGCACAGGCAAAACAGTTAAAAACTACTTTGTACGAACTTCAAAAAACCCAAGCACAACTAATTCAAACTGAAAAAATGTCTGTTTTAGGGCAGCTAATTGCTGGAGTTGCCCACGAAATCAACAATCCTGTTACCTTTATTTATGGCAATCTCACCTATGCCAGTAACTACGTGGAAGATTTATTAAAAATTCTGCAACTTTATCAACGACACTACCCCAATCCTCATCCCGAAATTGCTGAAGAAATTGACTTGATTGATCTAAATTTTTTAATTGAAGATTTGCCTAAAGTTTTGGGTTCTATGCAAATTGGTGCAGATCGTATTCACCAAATTGTCTTATCGCTGCGGAATTTTTCCCGAACAGACGAAATGAGTATGCAGCTAGTAGATATTCACACGGGAATTGAAAGTACGCTCTTGATTTTGCAACATCGGCTGAAAGCTAATGGCAGAAATTGTGGGATTACCGTTCGTAAATCCTATGGGAAATTGCCCTTAGTAGAATGCTATTTAGGGCAATTTAATCAGGTATTAATGAATTTATTCAGCAATGCCATCGACGAGCTAGAAAAATCCGATCTTGAGCGCTCCAAGGCCGAAATTTACCAACAGCCTAGCCAGATTACCATTGAAACTAAGGTTTTAGATCGACAAACTATTGCCGTTGGGATTGCGGATAATGGCGGAGGTATGCCGGAATCTGTGCGGCAGCGATTATTTGAACCATTTTTCACTACTAAACCTGTGGGTAAAGGGACAGGTTTAGGATTATCAATTAGCCAGCAAATTATTGTCGAAAAGCACAAAGGCAGACTGCGCTGCGAATCTCAACTAGGGCAAGGGACACAATTCTGGATTGAAATCCCCATTCGCCACAGCCAGGAATTGCCGAACAACAATTGGATGCCACAATGTAGCATTGCCTAGGGTGTAATGCCGTACATTCCCATAACTCTTATTTTCTCAGCTTTCTGGTTTTCAAAGTAATTCCCGCGTACCAATTTTGTGTACCACTGGGCCGGGAACCCTTATTCTTTCGTGAAAGGGGAAAGAGCGATCGCCCTCTCCCCACCTATAAGCAAATACCCCGGCAGCGCCCCAATCCAAATAAGGCAAGGTTATAGATAATTAATGCGATCGCTTACTTCCAAAGTTTATTTACAACAAACGACCCAACTTCTACAATTATCACTCCCATCGTCACCCACAATTTCATGGTAGTATCCATCACTGCAAGTTTGGTATTTAGGTTTGAGGAATTGCGGTTTTCCCGGTCGTTAACATCCCTTAAATCTTGCTTGAGTGATGAGACTTGCTCCTCAAGATAATTGATGCGCGTACCGAAAACGCGATCGCAGTTGCCACAATATTCATCATTCCGCTCAGTCATTGAATTTACTCCAGCGTTGGTTCAACCAAACTTCGGTAGCTACACATCCCTAGCCCAGTAGACACCACTTTCATCGTCAACCTTTCTCGCCAACCCTAAATCAGCCAATTCCTGCAAAGTGCCTGTAACATCTCGAACTGGAGCCATACCACCACTACCCCGGTGCAAAGCCACAATATCAGAAAGACTTTGAGGAACATCAGACAACAGCAGGAAAATAGATTGTTGTAAAGGTAATAATTCTGCGGTACTGACTCTGGCAGCTAATGTTAGCGGTTCGCACCAATGAAAAACCTCAAAATTTAGGCGATCGTCACAGGGAGATTTATACCCAATTCTGCCCTTAAAGGTCTTTTCGGCTGTGTTTAAGATATTGGTTTCAGTGTACCCAGTGAAACTTTTCTTCTGACTTTTGGGAAGTATCCGAACGCCAATCAGTCGCCCTTGCAGTGGGCTACCCGGTTTGACATTGTAAGGGATTCTTAATTCCCTAGGTTTGGGCATAGCCCCAGTAAACATTAATCCTTGCCTACTGGGACCAATCATTATCTCCTGAACAGGTGGAGCAGGAAAATAAAAAACTGAATTACCTTCAGCCCACATTGAGGGAGAGGAGAAGCTGGGATAGAATTCGCAGACCTGAATATAGCACCCTAACCAAGCTCGACTGGGACTACTACTGCTTAGATCTAAGGTGAAGTTGTTGATTCTGATCAGGAAAAAATCAGATAAACTTCTCCCCCCAATGGTTCCAGTAGAGAAGGTGGCATCTGAATAAATCCATTGATAATGTTCTGTTGATTCTGGGACTAAATTAAGCAGTTCCCACGACATTGCCGAAAACGTCCGTTATAAGAATTGGTGGCATTTCCTCGACGGCATCAACATAACTATCGATGTCTTGTTTATGCCAATGTTCGACGATATCAAGATAAGTTTCGCAATCAATTTCTCCCGCCAAGAAATCAAGTAATGCCCCATTAACTGAGACATTACGTTCGATTTCATACTCCAGCGCATCTTGACTATCTGTTGGTTCAACAATGAAGAAAGATAGCTGGGGCGAGACTAACTCAATTAGGCGACATAACTCGCCAGTAAGTTCATCAGGCATAGAGTCTTTCTGGCTGGAAACTAACAGTAAACGCCGTGGCTGCTATCTTAGTTTTGATGGAAGCTTGTTGAGTAAATTCGTCCTTATTTGTGGTTGTTTGACCAAAGGGCTGAGTATAGGATGCTGCAATAATTTTGGTATAGGGCAACCCAGTGTAGTAGGCACTTGCCACCGGAGTTCGAGTAGTTGCCCTTTGAGCCAAAATAGCTTTTGAGGAAATGAATCCCTGATTGCGTTTTGTGCCTGCCACCACAGCATCCAAACCTAAGTCCGTCTCGGAAACAGTGGTAGCTGTCAAAATAGTGCCTGCCAAACTCCGTCCGCTGCAGCTAACCGCCAAGGGGGTACTCAACCCGGTACCAGCATCCTTTGTAAATCCAAATGGGTGTAGCTGCCTTCTCAGGGTAGCCCCTCTTGTTGTACTCCTCACCGTATTCGGGGCTGCGGTTCCTCCAGGTCGGGTCGATAGGTACCTACTAAGGACAGGACCAGTTCTAGCCGCCCCATCCCTAAGGGCATTATTTAGCCTTGAAAATCGTTGTGTTCTTCCCATTTCCCCATCTCCTACTTATGTCAATCTTTTTAAGGCAAAGCTATTACTAAAAAATGCGATTACAAGCCGTAGAGTCTTTCTGGGAAAAAGCTCATAGTAGCCCTTGGTATTGCATTTATAACCTTGTCTCTAAGTGTTTGACACTGCCCGGTAAAGGAAGTGGTTACAGCAGTACCAGTACCTACAATTCCAAAGGGCAAAGTATATGTTGACCCTCCCCTTGGCAGATACCTTCTACCACTGTAGAAAGCAGTCACTCTTGCGGCTGGGGCTGTAGCAGGTGGGACGAGTACCACTATTCTAGCCGGGGAGAACCCATTATCAATTACTGGATTAGCTCCCGTTCCCCCATAACCTAATTCTGCATCGCTCAAACCCAGAGTAGCTTGTTCTGCTTTAGGACGAGCATGGAGCGCTGCTTGATATCTTTCAGGTGCAGTTACAGGACTAGAAAAAATATTCAGCCAGACATCAAATTTTTTACCTTTCCTACTAGCCGCAGGCAGGGTTGAATAAGTTCTCCTCCTCGTCCCATTTTGGTACTGCTGGAAAAGGTCAATCGGACTACCTGCTGTTGCCGTTCCCCCGGCATTAAGCTTTACACTTTGCTTAAGCCGATTAAATCTCTGTCGCTTCGCCATTTCACCACCTCCTTAATTAGATAACCGGAGTGGAACTGGAAAAGATAGAGACATTAAATTGATGGCGCTGCATGACTTCCCCAGTCTCAGCGGTGGAAACATAATTAGGAACTGAGGCAATAAATTTTTGCGGTTCATTCGCGAAGTTGGGATCGTTCAGGCGTTTATCTTGCTCTACCTTTGCCGCCGCAGTCAGAAAATGATAGGTAAATTGATCCGCATTCAAATCGCCATAGTTTAACTTACCATCTTCAGTAACAGTCAACTTACCACCGGACGCGTCGGCAATTTGCTTGACAGTGAGCTTCATACAAGAATTCCTCTACTTAACGAAACTTCGACTAAATTCACCATAGCCCTGCCTACCCACCCCTGTCAAGAGCTGAAACCCTTGTTAATCAAGGGTTTTTGCCCATCTCAATAATTTAGCAACCCTATAGGGTTGTCGAGAATAGGACGGATTTTTTGAAACTGATCGACTAGAATAGAAAATACTCCTCAAAGCACCTATGGCAAACATCAACTGGGGGCCTGGCGCACCCTATACCCCTCCCACCTTAGAATCAGCGGCCTACCTGTTCGCCCAACAGTTGGCAGTCCTCCAGCGCTCTCCCAGTAGCAACCCACAAAGTAAAGACATTGTAGGTATTACTACGAATGACGTAACCGATACCGTTTCCATCAGCTTCAGTATCCCTTGTACGCCGACCAGAAATGCTGGTGGAGTTACTGTCTATTCCGTAGTGCAGTATTTTATTGGCGATATTTATGTCTTCAAGGCTGGCAATACATTGATTGCTACCCATCTTTTAGAGGCTTTTAAAGAGTGCATTGAATTCATTCAAATTAAAGAATTTGATACTGCCTCAAATACAACTGCTGTCAACAATGTTTCATTCTCTATAACCTCGGACGGGACTAATTTCTCTGGCTCCCTAGTCCTAGACTTAACAGCAATAATTAGCACCGCTGGCACTGTGCAATATACGGCTAAATCTTATTTGGCATAAATCCCCGATAATTCAAGTTAGAATTTGGGATGTTTGATAAATTCAATTAATCGAAAGCAATGGCAAACGAAATCACTCAACAGGAAATAGTAGAAGTTACCGATGCACTGATTACTGAAGCTAATATTTCTATCAATACTTATCCTTTGTGGACGAATTCAGTTACTCAACAAGAGACTGATTGGTTGAACAAAGGCTATGAAATTAATGTTAGGAATATTGTCAGCAACTTCATGCTGGACTATACACTTACCTCCTTAAAGGCAGCATCACCGCCTATCGTTCCGATTGAAGCGAGCCAGAGTGAAATGCAGCGAGCCTATGATGATTGGCGATGGAATGCGCCTCAATATCGAATTACTTTAATGAAGTCTGTTGACAACGGTGCAAACTGGCGACAAATCGCCATCATTCCACTGATTCAGCGCGGGGATAAGCCTTATGTCAGCATTGATTTAATGCCGTATATTAGTCCGGGCAATAGCAGAGCCTTTAATTCTAAAACTTTATTAGGATTTAAAGGGATTACGGCTGGAAATGGATTAATTAAATCAACAGATGTACTAACTATTTCAGCTACAGTATCTAAAATTATTACGGTCACAAATATGGGCGACCCAAAAAGGTTGATAGGGGAAATCATTATGATACAAGGGAAGACTTCAACACCGCCTGGATTTCTCCGATGTGATGGGCAGACCGTTAGTAAAATGATCTATCGCGATTTGTGGTTGCAAAATCAGTTTGTCCAAGGAGTTGATGCGGGAGGAGATAGTTTTTATATCCAAAACATGAATCAACACTGGGAGAATGTTTATGGCTGGAGTTTTGCCTACGATTACTTCGTTTACACGGGGGTTTACTGATGGATGGGGTCTTCAATGTGATGAATGAAGGGAAGGAGCTTAATCCACCCCCTGAATCGCGCCTAGGAAACTTCTACAATTGATTTTGAGGTGTTATGGAGCCGGTTGGGATAAAAGAAAGAGACATAGAAAGAGATTACACTCCACCAGTGGAGCGGGGACCAGAAGCCCTACAAGAGTTTGTAGACATAGACCAGAAGTGGACAGACGGAGAAACTAGAGGAGATCTTAGATATAGAGCTAGAGGTGATGACGAACGAACCCAAAGCACTATTTCGCGCCCTTATGGAGACACTCCTGGCGGGAGGCAAATAGATGTCGATATAACAAGCAAAAATCGTAAGACGGGCGATACTTTTGAAGAAGACAGGACAATCATATATGATGATCTGTCGAAAATTCCAGGGAGGCGTTCTTATGAGTCTAATTCCAGATTTAATCGGCCTAACAAGATCGACTCAACAACCAGAACAGTAATTGACACCGAAATAATTGTTGAGGGTTGCTGGGTTTATGTTTATTTAGTTGTAAGCTCTGTGACGGAAATCTCTCTCGATAATAAACCTTCCAGGGTGTTTGGCGGAACAGAGGTAGTATTGGACGACAGCTATATGCTGCCATTTTGCAATAGGCCACCTAAGCAGGCAGACCCAGAACCAGGAGAACCCCCGCCAGTTGTTTGGAAACCTGTTGAATTCAAAGGGGGACAATGCAATGGGATGTGGTACAAAGTTTTGTTAAATTACTCGGTTAACGGAATTTATGATATTTACAGTAAAAAATCCCTACCGCCATTTATTTATCAACAAAGTATCTACTGTCGAGGCCCGATAAAATCAATTTTTTTGAAAGAAACAACGATACCAAGGGGGCCAACACTTCCAGAGTTTTACTATACTAACAATTCCTTTTTCGTTGTTTGCAATGGCCTTGTCCCCCCATCCAATAAACACACTATTGCTCAAGAGACTCCCAGTGGGCCGGGATACATAAATGAATGGACAGCATACTCGCAGTCCTGGGATCGCAGACCTTTCCACGGGCAAGTGGATGTATCCCCATTGGGGGCAACCGTAACCCCTTTACGACCAGAAGATCAGGACACCTGCGGCAACCCAGCACCTATCCCAGAGCCGCCGCAGGTGATTAGATGGTGGGATTGGGTTCCCCCGCCGCCACCGCCTTATCAACCAAGGAGAGAAGAGAAAATGGAATGTTGCGATTTAATTTATTCTGAGGTGCGCCGATTGCAGGGAATGCAGGCCAAAAGCGAACAACAACGCAATTTGGACTTGTCAGCCGTTCATCAAAAATTAGACCTTTTAATTGGACGAATTGGGAATCCCCAAATTATCAGAATATTGGATGAGAATCCTAAAGAAGAGGGGTATCAATGGAGTTTCAAGCGCCCTGATAATTTGTTTGAATTGCTAAAGATAATGAGCGATTCGGCTGAACAGACGGGGTTTGCCATTGGAAAGCATGAATATCCGATTACGGTTAAAGTAGACGATTCCTGGCTGCAAGATTTAGATAGTATGCTGTCTGACAATATTGATCAGCTAGCTGATTTCTTGAAGTTCCTTGATATTGACACTTACACTGAAGGGTTGCCAAGTCCGTTGAGGCTTGGACTGTCCCTGCTCGCGCCTATTGCGCCCAAAGATATCGCTTTTGTTACCAAATGGATTATCGACCGTGCTAGGGAATCTCAAGAAAACAAGAAGATTGAAAATCTGACTCAATTAATTAAATATCTGCAACAGGATGTGGCTGACGTAGCTGAAGCACAAGCGGACGGTGAAGAAAGTGATGTATTTCCGCTGACGATTGATGCCAGTAGATTTGGGGGAAGTGGAGAAATAACTTTTGAAGATAAGGAAGAGTTCTACTCAGAACTTATTGTCTTGTTGACTGGAAGTGTGAAACAAAATGCTACATTAGTGGATGCGGCAATGAAGACGGTGGCAGAAACCAGTCATGCTAAAGTTGAAGCAGCCAAATGTTATATATTGCTAAATGAAATTTCGCAGTACATGGACTATGGGCGCAGAAGTCGGATTTTTGACATTCCCATTCAATATACACCAGGGCAACCGAAGCCCTCAAAAGATATTAGTAAGGGGTTCAATGCCGGAGCAGTAAATGATGGCAAGGGAGATGCCTATCTAATGGAAGACTTTTTTGAAAACTCTAATGCTAAGGTAGGAATTGATGAGTGGGATGGAGAGAATTCTATGAGGGATTTGTTTATTGAAATCTTGGATGCGCTCGCCGCAATTAGACCTGGAGCCACGGGAGGGGGAATCACCCTAAGTTGATATGGCGGAAAAAGATAAATCGAAGCAACAACAAGACAGAATCAGGCAAAATATTGAGACTCAACTTAGTCGCCCTGGACATAGTTTGGCACAGACTAATTCTATTCAAGCCCTAGGGAAACAAACTTGGGAAGAGTTTGTCGCATTCCTCAAAAAAGAATATCCACACCTGAATTTAGATCTCGACAAGTTTAAGCCCCAAGCTGCCAATGCAAAAATGCCAATGAAGGGAGGTAAATAGTTATGGGATGGGGAAGCGTATTGACGAAAATGTCAACGTTCGGGACAAAAGTCCAAAAGGCTGCGAAAGCTGCTAAAGGGGCAGCGAAAACAGCAGGCAAGGGAGCCGCCAAGGTAGGGAAGGGAGCCGCCAAGGTAGGGAAAGGAGTTCTCAAGGGTGGAGGTGCGGTAGTTGCTGGAACTCTGGGAGCCTTGAAATATTTTGGCAGTATCGCATTAAGTTCGCTTCTTACCCTTGGCTTTATGAAGTCCATTTCTTCGGTATGGAGTGGGGTGGTTCAAACTGTCCAAATCGCCTATAGCTACAACATTAATGCCACGGATAAGGAGATAGAAGCATCAATCACGTCTAACATCAATGCTCTGAAGGTGCAGTTTCTAGGCTCAATGGCATATTCGCTCTCTTGGCTAGTTTGCGGTGGTTTACCAGGGGCGCTGACTCACGCCATCAATCCCGGCATTGCCAGTCAACTTCTGGGTTATAAAGACCCACAGACTAAGAAGTGGGTGGGGGGAACGTTGACGGATGAGGGGCGACAGGAAGTTTTATCTAGGATGACGGCGATTAGCTACGGCTGTTATCGGAGTACGATTTACGCCACTATGTCGAGAGCTTTTAAATCGGCTCGCCGTTGGTTGAAGCGACCGGGACACCCTTTCCACAACATGATTAAAGCTCAGATGGGGGAGGAGAATTTTAAAAAGTGGGGGGATGAATCGCTGCCGCTGTGGAGTTTTGCCTCCCATGTTGAGAATAGAATAGAAAGTATTAAAGACCCGCAGAAACGGGCAGAAGCAGAGGCGATTGTAGAAAACCTTCTGGAGGGTTGTTTGGAAGGGTCTACGGCTTTTGTGAATAGTCTGGATGCGGCGCTCGCGGCGCAAAGAATGGCGCAGGAAGCTATGTTAGGGGCGTATGGCGGGGTAACTGTTTCTGTAGGAGTGTAGTACCCAAAATGGGGAAGGCATTTTTCGTCGGTAATGATTTGTTGGTTCGGCAAAGTATTCTGATGTATTGTGCCTTCCTGGATATGATCCATGACCGCGACATCGGTACATTTTGCGGTGATACTAATGACAATCTTCTCAGAACTAAGAATTTTGGTTTAAGTCTAAAAATTCTATTTTCTGAACATTCTACGCCGCCTTTTTATCGAGATGCTCAGATAGGCCGATATAATATTCCTTCTATTGATAGGAGCAAGCTTGATTGGTTGGTAATTAAAAATGCTTGTGGTGGTGCAAATGGGTTTATGTATGGCAATTATCGCTATACATTAAATTGCCGGGATAAGCACGATGGTTCGTTGCATCAATTAAGCTGTCACGGTAATTCGCCCCAAGAGGCTGAGGCGCAAGTAATGAGATTCTTTGCCCTGACGCATCTAGAAGCGCTCACGGATAGCTCTACGGAGGAAAAAAAGACGCTACGAAGTCAGACTCATAGCGCCAAGGTTAAGAAGGCTGTGCGGGTTCACCCAATTCGCTGTACGGTGATGTCTCAGGCTGCTTCCAAAAAGTTGAGTGCGAGGAAAACTTTGGATGGTCCGAAGAAAACGGCGGATTATAGTTTTCCTTTGTGGACTAAGAAAGCACCGCTGGATTTTGAAGCTGAAATCAAAAAGTTAATGGCTTTGGGGACTAATTAGCTTTTTGGCTTTTTTATAAAACGATTGAACAATAATGCTTCTGTTACGGTGATGTTGAGTCGGTTGTCCGCGCACTTGCGAACATAGCAAGGGGTGCAAAGGGCTATGAGGTTTTCGGGTTGGTTATTTTCGGGGTTGCGATCGACGTGATGCACGGTCAGCGTAAACATTGCTTGTAGGTAGCGATCGCCGCGCCATTGCTTGGGGTCTGAACAGTCAATTCCGCATTGTTGACATTTCCAATTGGCGGCTTCTTTGACTGCGATCGCGATCGCTTTCCAGTTCTTGGGATATCGGGAGAAATTCATCGGCATGGGTCTACTCACTTGGGTGGTGGTTCGGGCTACTTCCACTCACTTCCACTTACTTCCAGGGTGTAAGTCTGGGAAGCCACTGGTAGTCAGCACTTCCGGGCTTACACTTCCACTTACAGAACTTCCCATCAGCTAGTTGGGAAGTTGGAAGTATAAGTTGGGAAGTTGGGAAGTTAGTTCGGAATTTTCCAGCTAGTTGAACTCGAACCTTCCTAACTCGAACTCGAACTCGCGAACTTGGTTCTGGGAGTAGGTTAGGGAAGTTTGGCAGTTTGGCGATCGCTAACTTCCCTAACTGGGGAAATGTTTTTTCCGAACTTTTCCCAATGTGGAAAAGTTTTCCGGAAGTGGAAAACCCGGAAAACCTTTGGGAAAGCGGGTTTTCCGGGTTTGGGAAAAGTTTCCGGGAAATTTTCCACAGCTAGTTGGAAATTTCCGGGAAAACTTGAATTTTTAGTCTGGGTTCAGGTCGATCGGATCTAATTCATCCTGGTCAATGTCAGCAATTCGCCAGTAGTGATTGACGGGAATCACGTTGTCAACAAAAGCTTGGTCAGCCATATAGTCATAAAAAACTTGGTATGACCAGCCAAAAACTAGGCCATTGTTTCCTCCATCTTTTTTGACAAACGAGCAGCCAGTGACAAAACCATAGTTGGTGAATGTCCGTCCAAATCTTGCCCGATCCTGTTTGTCGTGACAAGTCCAGGTGTATTCTACTTGCTGACCTATTTGGAATTTGGGTTGAGGGAATTTTTTAACCCATTCAGGGTCTGAGGGCGACAGGGTATGAATCTCTTGCGCTAGCATATTTAAGCCTCATTGTTGACTGTGAACATTTGGGGAAGTCCTCCTGGGGCGGTGCGTCAACACCGCTCCAGGGGGCATTTTTTATTGGGACTCTAGCCGAGGGATTAGGAAAGGATGGGCGGTCGTTAATTGGTGCATTGAACGAGTGAAAATGCCCATCCGAAAGCTGTTAGCCGTGCATGACAAGGTTTTGGGGTAGCTCTTCAAACCTTCTCCCAACTGCCTGACAAAACTTATCCCACTGCTGCTTTGTCATGGCGGGTTCAGTTCCCTTTTCCCATCGTCGGAGCGTTGAGCTTGATATGCCTAGTTCATAAGCTAGCTGTTCTTGAGTAAGTTTTGCTTCTTCGCGCAGTTGTTTCAAGGTTGAGTCGATCTCCTGTTGACCTTTGCTTCTTTTAGCCATAATATCACAATAGGCGACTAAATCAATCGACTGTTTTAATCGATTAACTTAATCGCTGGTAGGTAGATGGATTTTGGGCAGTCCGAACTTTGCACGCAGGGCTGCCTACTACTAAGTCTCCCAGAAAGGAAAGCTCGCTTGGAGTCCAGCGCATAAGTCGTTGCATCGCAGCGCAACATCCAAAGGAGCAACCCAAAAAAAATAGCGGTAGGCGTAATACCTCCCGCTGGAATAAATTCAATTACCCATCACCATGCACCACAGCACTAGATCAGTCAATCTGGAAGCATATCGGGGGGGGGTAACTCTACTACTGGTGGCGACACTGCTCGCGCCTACCCCACCACCAGATCGCAATCATCACCGAGGCAGCGGTCGTTGCAAAGCATCTACCGACCACCTTGTTCCCACTCATTCAAGGGATCTTCTTTCTGTGGCTCTGGTTCGTCCGGGATGAACTCCATACTGAGTCGAACTCGCCCTTTTTGCCAGCCTCCACCAGCAGGACTTAAATATCGACAACGAATAAGTGGTTTCTCGCTGTCCAGATGAATCCACGCGATTAATGCCTTCCCTACCTCTCGGAGATGGGTTTGAAGCATTTGCCCAGTAAGGAGCGTGAGAGCGTTAACATTCTCGCGTTCCAACTCAATGACATCATCCGCGCCAATTTCAATATTGCTCATTGCAATGCACCAAAACATCAATATCTAGTATTCCCCCCAATCCATCCAAATGTACAAACGTAACCTTTGCCAGAAAAATCGCCGTCGCCAGAAGCGCGGCCTCAAGCCTCGCACCCCTGAAAGTCAGATCGCCGCATGGCAATCAAAAACTCGCTTCAAAAGAATAGCCAGCCTGACCATCTACTAAGTCCGCACAGCTTCGCGTGAAACCTAGTCCATTCATCCACCAATAAACTCGCCAAAAACCTAATTAATTACTTCAAAAAACATTGAAGTCCAACCCCGTCCAAATTTGAAACAGACTTATGGCTGTCACCAAATAGTTAGGGATGTCAGCCGACGAAATCAACAACCAACAACTCAACCAATCAGGATCAGGAAAATGACAAGAATAAAAATGTTCCATCTAAGAATAGATTTGCACGGGCAAGTGTGGGAACTTGAAATTTATCGAAACGCTTCATTCATGTTTCACTTTGACTACATAACCTCTGAGGCTTATCAATTGATTGAGTTTGTCCTACTGGGTATTTCAATTGATTTTCACAAATCATTTATTAAATGCCAATCTGTATACCTTGTTCTATCTTGGTGGGAAAAATCAGCAGCCTTCTGTGCTGGCGCAATAATTCACGGAAATCATGCCTGCTTCGCAGAACCTGAACATGGAAACCATCTAAATTGGCTATTCAAAGGACAGCTATTTGATCTCGCTGCATTCTGGCGCGAACCTAAAGAAGAAGAAGAGGCAGAGGAAGAAGACCCAGTGAATTATGAAGGTGTTTAGTAGAGAGCGATCGCCCCTTATCCATTTGAACTAGGAACTTGAAAACAATGCGCCATCAATTATTTGGCATTAAATACAGAATTGGCGAAGGAATTTGTGCTGCCGGAGTCTGTTTCACCACTTCGGTTGCGATTGGGTTTAGTTTTCAGAAAAGACTATCGCCGACTGTCGATACGTTAATCATTCACTTGCTATTTATAGAGGTTTTTGTTCATCGCACCGCCTTCAGATTTGAAGTTGCTATGAACATCGAAACCTTATGGGAAAAAATAGTCGCTATCTGCAATGGAGCAATAGTCTCCGATGACTCGGCTGTATTCCGAAGCGAGAAGGATTCAGATCATTACCACTGGATATTGAGACACCAACGTGTTTGTAATGACGACGATGACGATTACTGGGGACCTAGTGATGACGAATGTGAAGACCAATACCCGCATGAGGACTACGAATAATGTTTGCAGCAGCAACAGACAGATTGCCACCCCAATCAGTAGACGCGGAGGAAGCCATCCTAGGCGGCATCCTATTAGACCCAAACGCCATTGAACGAGTCAAAGACATCCTCCAACCAGAAGCTTTTTACTTCAATTCCCATCGCAACATTTACCGCGCTGCCCTAGCCCTGCATGAAGATGGTAAGCCTACAGACTTATCCGGAGTCACCAACTACCTGAAAGATAAACACTGGCTAGAAGGCTGTGGTGGAACAGAGAAAATGGTTCAGCTAGTTGATAGAACTGTTTCCGCCGTTAACATTGATTATCTCGCCGGGTTAGTCAACGAGAAATATCGCCGTCGCCAAATCATTGAATTAAGTTTGGAAATTCACAATCTAGGCTATGACACCTTTACCAATGAAGCTGTCATCTTAGAAGAAGCCAAACTAAAGCTAGAGAAAATTGCCTCATTATCCACTGGGGTTGTCACCACCAAAGAGAAATTAATTGCCGAAATCAAGAAGATCGACCAATTAGAGTCACCCGTAGACCAATACTTTGCTTGGGACAAACTAGCTAAAGACACTGGCAAAAGTGTCAAAACCCTAAAAGAATTGGCAATGGCAATTGAAGCTGATGAACCTTTAACGGTTTACTCAGCCAAAGAATTCGCCCAACGCCAAATCGTTGAAACTGAATGGCTAGTCCCCGGCTTACTGAGGATGGGAACCACCAGTTTGCTAGTAGCAGAAAGTAAAACTGGTAAATCCCTACTTCATTACGATTGGGCTTATCACATCGCCACCGGAACCCCTTGGGGAGAATTCCCGGCTGCTGACCCTCAAAACGTGCTAATTGTCCAAACCGATGAACCGGAAATTGATTGTCAAACCAGAATCAAATATCGTGGTTTGGATGAACTTGACAATGTTAATATTCTCACCAATTTCTCAACCCATCGCATCGGCAGACTCAGAAAGGAAATTCAGAAGAGAAACATCAAAGTAGTCATCATTGACTCTCTACTCAGCATCAACAGATTCTCATCCGTCAATGCGAACGAGATTGAATTTGCCTATTTCATGTATCGTTTAAAGGATTTAGCCAGCGAATTTGGTTGCCATTTTCTACTAATTAGCCATACCAACAAATCAGCCAGTACAGGTCTAGATAAAATCGCTGGCAGCTACGGCATCCCGGCGAGCGTGAGTGATATTTTCCTACTATCCAGAAAACCTGCTGCCCCACCTGACGACTTGGAAAGAATTCT
>CAKZHE010000026.1 GCA_936920195.1 uncultured cyanobacterium
ACCGATCTTTCAAACACCAGTTATAGCTTGCCCTCAACATATCTAACCAGTCCGATAATTTTTTGAACTGTTGATTATTGGGGCGCAACTTGTACTTGTAACTTAAAATCAATTTCATCACCTCCTGAAGTTATCTTATCGTATCATTTGTGGCAATGGAGATTATGCCAGACCACGTACATTTACTGGTTGATGCGCCACCCAATTTGGCTCCAGACCAGATCATGTTTAGGCTCAAGGGGTTTACCTCGTTCCAACTTCGGAAGGAATATCCGCATCTAAAAAAAATTCCTTCTCTCTGGACTAGAAGCTATTTTTGCGGTACGGTTGGCAATGCCTCTGAGGAAACCGTAAAAAAATATATTGAGAATCAAAATACCTGACTGCGGAAGACAGCCGCAGCGCCTATCCCAACCCCTAAAGGGGTGGGCTTGCGGCGCGGCTAAATACTGTCAATTGCCAAAGTTGAATTTGATAGCAAAGATGGTTTTCAAAAACCGTTCGAGCCGCTAAACCCTCAACACTGAAACCGCGATCGCACAAATATGCCGCATTACCACCAATACCACAACCTACGTCCAGGATAGTATTTGTTCCCTGGGGAATAAAACTCAACAGCTTGGCGGCATAGGCTTCCTGCGCCACCCGTAGGCGAGTCACAGTCAATTCTTCACCACTTTGGGGTACTGGCTCCCAATATCCATAATGGAGATAGCGGGATTCTGTAAGTCCCATGTAATAATCTATCGCGGCATTTTGGTAACGAGTTGGTTTGGGAGTGTTGATTAATTTTTGGTTCAGCATTGAGAAATAAAGTCAATTTTGGGACATTAAGTTGGGCTGGAATTCTTCCCAACGGTTGCAAACTTGTTCGTAGCAATCGGGGGGAGTAATTTTTAGTTTCTGCAAGAAATTGATCTCAATCTGGCGATGTGCCTTCAGCACCAACAAAATGTCTTGGTGCGGATGGTAGGTGGCAACGGCGGGAAGAATGGATAAATCAATTGACTGGGATTGCAAGTAATATCCCACTAAATCGGCAGGCAAAAATTGCAGAGCAAAAGAAACTCGATCTAAGTTGGTTATAGTAGCGGGAGTAATCTGATTATCCACTTCACAAATCACTATGCCTCGCCCAAAAGACTGAAATCCCTTCCAGGCAGTGTAACCAATTACCAATAGATTTGTGTGGATAAAGCTGTTTTGCCAGTAGCCGAAATTTCCTTGCCAGATGCTATTTTCCGGGCGCATTTGCTTCCTCTTGCCGAATTTCTGTAGTTGTCACTATTTTTTTTAAAGCCGGAATTTTGGCTAAAATCCCTTTTTTCAAAGGTTCAGGGCGTTCTGCCCAAGGCAATAATCCATCAGATTTGCGGTAATATTGACTGGCACATTCCAGAACCGCCGATGCACTATCTACTGGTAAGTTCCCAAACAGATAGGTTAATTTGGCTTCAGCGGCAAAAGCAATCACGCAAGAATGACTGCAAGCACTCATACATTCCACGCCTTGAATAGAGAATTGATGCTGCAATTCCCAATCTTGGGCAAGTTGTTGTAGTTCTTGCAGTAATTTTTGTCCGCTGCTTTCTCCAACTCGTTTACCGTCTTGCCATTGGCTGCCGCAAGTGGTGCAGACAAAGAGATTATGTTGTTTTTCAGTCATTAACAGGGAACAGGGAATAGGGAATAGGGAACAGGGAACAGGGAACAGGGAATAGGGAATAGGGAACAGGGGATTGGAAAAATACTCAAATTGGTACTAGAGAGAGTTTGCAGCGGCTCTCTAGTGCTATCAAAATGAGCGATTTAATGATGGGGGAAATATTCATGGCATTGTTCATCTGTACCTCGCAGATGGATGGGAGTTTTCTATTTACCGTCGGCGGGCATTCTGACTTAGAGAAATCAATCTCTTTACAGTTGCGGGACAGCGCCGGATTTGCACCGAACTTTCCCCGTTACCTCTGGTGGGTGACTACCACCAGAACCGATTTGATATTCTGCTAACTATAGCACCATTATTCCCACTGACTAGAATCGACAATGTAGAGAAGTTACTGGTAACTTCTCTACATGATGGGTTGGGGCTGAAATTAAAAAATTGTTAAGAAATCTTTTGCGGACAGACTCAGAACCCACCTATTTAGTTTGGGGCAACTGGCTGATAGTTAAAACCGGGGCTTCTTGCGAGTTGCTGCCAGTGTAAATTGAAGATCCATAGGGTTTGCTGGCTCCCAGAAAGAGACTGAGCGAGAATGTCAAGCCGATTGCTACCAATAATTTTTCTAACATCTCACACACTCCTCTACTCGCAAGATCTACCGTTTAGCGGTTGATATCACTACTATGCTTCTTTTATTGAAGACCTGGAGCGATCGCGATCGCAATCAAAGTGTGACGCTATTTTTTTCGGCTGGGTAGAATCGACCTCAATTTAGAGCTTTTTCTTGGCTGTCTAGAACATGAATTGCATCAGCAGTGTGGCAATTCCCCCCAGGGTACTTAAGAAGTCGCCGCCGCCATCTTGGGGCTTTTCGCGAGCCATTTGCATTCCCTTAATAAATTTTTGGGAGAATTCATAACCTTGAAGTTGCCCTTGGCTCTTAAATAGTTCTCCGGCAATATTGGCATCTTGGGCGGCTCCTCTTTCATCTCCCAGACGATACCGCGCTACTCCTCTTCCTAGAACTGCTGGTGCAAAAGTAGGATTAATTCTCAGCGCCATATTGTAGTGGTCAATAGCACCCTGATAATTATCGTTTCTGGCTTCCATTACTGCCCAATTATAAAAATTATCTTGGTTGCCTGCATATTGGGGAATACCTAGCGTCCCTTGCAAGTAAGCCACGGTAAGATTAGTCCCGATTAAATTAGCATTAAACAGGTACGCATCCCTTAAATCAGTCCCGCTGAGGTTTGCGCCTCTGAGATCTGCGCCATTGAGTTCAGCGCCATAAAGGATAGCTCCGCTGAGGTTGGCTCCGCTGAGATTTGCTCCGTTAAGTTTGGCGCGGCTGAGATTTGCTCCTACCAAATTAGCCCCACTGAGATCAGCTCCCGATAAATCAGCCGAAAATAAACCGATGCCGCTCAATTCGCACTTGGGGCATTGTTTGGTAGATAGCAGTTGTCTGGTATGTTGCAGATTTTCGGCTTTGGCGGGAGTGGCTAGGCCAATGGCAGTAATTAAGGCGGCGAGACTAAAGATTCTGAGTTTCATTGTGGTTGCCTCTGTCAAGCGATCGCTATTCCGTTATTCTAAATACAATTACCAGCCTGATTTTTTGGCATTGTACCATCTCTCTGACCGAAATTGCTTATCTACATATAGGAGGAGAGGTATAGAAAGCAAATTTATTCAATTTCATTTATATTGCAGTTATGTCAAGCGAGATTGGCATTGCCCTCAATTTTAACAAAATCAGTATGGCATCTCAAAAAGTTTTAATTATCGACGACGGCAAAACCATCCGGATGCAAGTTCGGGATATGTTGCCCAAGGGTGCTTTTGAGGTTTTGGAAGCGAAGGATGGCGTAGAAGGACTAACTCTGATTCGGCAAGAACGACCAAATTTAATTTTGTTAGATTTCTTTATGCCCCGGATGAATGGTTGGGAAGTGCTGGAACAAATGCAAGCCCAACCAGAATTAAAAACCATTCCCTTGGTGGTGATGTCGGGGCGCAAACAGGAAGTGACAGAAAGAATTCCGCACCTGATGGAGCAGTTGGAGTTTATTGAAAAACCCTTTGAACAAAAAGCTTTAATTGATGCCGTTAAGTCGGCAATGGCAAAGGCGAGAGTGAAGCATTCGGCGGCGGCTCAACCGCAACCAATAGCACCAGTAGCAAAAGCCCCAGTCGGGGATGAAGTGGCAGCATTGAAGGCAGAAATTCGGGCTTTAAATGAAAAAACTGCCAAAATGCAAGCCGAATTTGACAACTTGAAAAAGCAAATGAATCAGATTATGGCGTTTGTGAAGCAACGGTTGAATTAGGGCATAGAGATTAGTCAATTATCATCAAATTATTGATTTTTCATCCCTTAAGGCACAAGACAAGTATTTGCCCCTACAGATGTAATAGTTCCTGTGGGGGTAAAATTATTACCGTTAGTGTTCCCAGTAAGCGGTTCGTACTGGAATGTGGAAGTACCATTTCTGGTGAAAATGAAATTGGTGGGGATGGTGTTGTTTAGCGATCGCAAACAAATAGTGCTATTAGAATATGATAGGGCATTAAAATTATTGCTCAGATTACCATTGAAGGTATTCATCTGAATACTAGCATCGATTCGAGAAGTTCCAGGAACGAAAATATTACTAGCCAGTTCAATCCCATTTTGCGTGTTATTCAGAATATTGTTGTTAGTAATCGTGACTTTAACTGTGCCGCTACTGGCAGATATTGTCCCAGTCCGAATGTCAATTCCTTCGTCACCATTGCTTTTAATCGTATTGCCAGAAATGGTAATATTTGCAGTGACAGTATTTTCAATTCCAATTGCAATTCCATCCCCGCGAGTAGGCGCAGCACCGCCATTATTTTCAATGGTATTTCCAGAAAGGATAATATTTGCGGTGGCATTTCCCGGCGATTGAGTTCCCAAACCAATCAGAATACCATCGTTGTAATTGTTTCTGATTTGATTGTCAGAAATTGTCAGATCTACGGCTCCAGTATTATTGGAGAATGCTATCCCTTGACCGCTAGGAACTGCGGCAAAAAAACCATTTGTCCCAGAAATAATATTCCCTGTAATATTAACTTTGTCAGTAATTTCGCTCAATGCTATACCTTGCCCAGTGGGGGTAGCTAAATTAACTCCAATGGTATTAGCGATCGCATTGTTGGTAATATTCACTGTACCGTTCGCAGTTTGCAAAAATATGCCTTGATTGGTGGCGCTATTAATATTGTTATTCTTGAGAGTAATTGTCCCGGTCAGATTTTGCAGCAATATCCCAGAATTGGTAGAGTTGGTGATGGTATTATCTCTAATTTCCACGGTATTGATGCCGTTGCCTGCAATCCCCGCCCCAGTTGCTCCAGTAATATTAAATCCTGACAGCACCGTATTATTTCCCATCGTCACCGTATTGGTAACATTAGGCAAAGTGCCACTGCCAGAAAGCGGTAACTGTAAAGAGGCAATTTGAACTGTGGAAATTTGCTGTACTGGGCTAGTTGACAAAACCTGCACTCGATTGGGAATAGTAAAAGTGGGAATTCCCGGATTAGTCCCCGCTTGGACATACACAATATCATTGCCATCGGACAGAGTAGCATTTAGGGCATTTTGGACTGTACCAAAAGGATTTTCAAACGTGCCATTTCCCCCAGTATTT
The DNA here is from genome assembly GCA_936920195.1 of uncultured cyanobacterium. Taxonomy (GTDB): domain Bacteria; phylum Cyanobacteriota; class Cyanobacteriia; order Cyanobacteriales; family FACHB-T130; genus CAKZHE01. The sequence goes on from CAKZHE010000026.1 coordinate 5,350, forward strand.
CCTAACTTGACGTGCTGAAACAACCAAGGCTGATTAGTCGCCGGATTGGTGGCAAAAACAGTGGAACTGCTAGTATTCACCACATCGGTTAGCACTTGTTTGGTAATGGCAATATGATCTTGCCGAGTCACAGATTCTCCCATCCGCGCCAGTAGGGTATCTTCGGGATGGGAAGTGTCAGAAAAAGTGATGCCAAAACTAACTATAGCGGTTGTGCCAAACTCGCGATCGCCCTGGACGGACAAACCCAAGCGAAAATTCTCATCTAGACGCGCTTCTAGTCGCCCTCTTACGCCCATAAATCCTGCCGTACCCAGAGCATTATAATAATAAGTTCCCCCATAAACTCTTAGCATACCCGTGGGACTCCATTGGGCAATTTTTACCCCAGCTTCGGCATCAAATCCTGCCAGCGCCGATTCCACAGTTCGGTTAATTTGGCGCTGTTGGTTGAGAGAACCAATTACTAAATAGTTGCCCTGAAAAGCTTGGGTAGTAGAGGTGACAGAAGAGAAGGAAGTGATATCAGTAATACTTTCAGAAATTTGGCGGCGGGAGTTACCTAGGGGAATATAACCATTAGCACGAATTTCCAGATCTTCCCCCATATTTTCCAACCCCAATCCTAACTGACTGAAAGTGGCATTGCCAGTATTGCGAATATCGTAGGCGAGATAGCCCCCTAAAACTGAGTTACTGTCAGAGTCGTAGGCACGATATCCCAAAATTAAGTTCCCCCCAACTTGCCCTCGGTCTACAGACAGTAGCAGTTTTCCTTGGAGAAAACTTAAGTCTAATCCAGGAGTTTGGGCTAGCGGAATAAAACCTTCAATTGTCCCAAAAGAGCTACTATAACCGACTCCTGGACCAGTAGTAAATTGACCGCCGATGCGCGGGCTAAATGTTATCGGAGAGATGATTGTTGGGGGTGTAGTTTCGGTCAAAAAACCTGCTTCTTTGAGCGTGCGTGGAGCAGTTAGATCAATGGCAGAAATACCAGTTACAGTTGGTTGGGATACAGGTTCAGCGGCTAGACTAACTTCCACTAATGCCAGAGAAGTACCTATCAACAAACCCACCGTTAACGATGCCCTAGAGATGTTCATAAGTTTTTCAATGCCAGGTAAAACGGTTAATCCCCGATCTCAATTCACCATTAGCTGTGTGAAAGTGGGGTTTAATCTGGGGGATTTTCATACTTAGCTTAAAATAGGCTTAGGCGGTTATAGGAGATTGAGTCATGTTTGCTCTGGTATCACCTGAGAAAATTCAGTTACCTGTAGGAGCTGTTGTGCGGTTGCCTGCTACCTGGCAGAATTACCAGAAGTTGTGTCAACAACGGGGCGATCGCTCGATTCCTCGAATCAAGTATCGTTCTGGAGAAGTTCTGTTAATGTCGCCAATGCCAAAACACGGACGGGATGCTCATGTGATCGCTAATGCGATTACAACACTACTTGACCATACGGAACGTGAGTATGATGCCTTTACGCCAGTAACGATGGAACTGCCCGATGAAAGTGGCATTGAACCTGACTACTGCTTTTACATTGACCATTGGCAAGCGGTTTCCGGTAAAGAGCGGATTGATTGGGAGACTGATCCGCCGCCGGATCTAGTGCTAGAAATTGATGTGACGAGTTATTCGGATGTGAATGATTACCTGCCCTATCGAGTGCCAGAGGTTTGGCTATTTCGCAAAAACCAATTGTTAGTTTACCAGTTGCAGGACACAGAATATTTGCTGCGGACACAAAGTAGGTATTTTCCAGATATCAACCTCCAGGATGTAATTGCCCGTTGTCTGCAAGTTGCCTACGATCGCAATACAAGTGCTGCGATTCGAGACTTGAAACAGCGATTGGAAAAGGGAGCGCTCCAGTAATCAACAGCCTGGAAGACTGGGGGACTGGGAGAGATTTTGCACCTGAATTTATCGAGAAGGGCGATTGCTTTCATAGGTATCTAAAAGCGATCGCGTAACGCCCTACTATCGTTGGCAGTGGTTATCAGAGAAATGGGTTTAAAACCCCGTCCTTCTAGGACTGCTTTATATTTCTTGATTTTTTGCCCCAATTATATGCTAGAATAGTCGCGATAAAATTCAGCCCAACCATGTTAGTTCTCGAAGCCAAACTCAAAGGTAAAACAGAGCAGTACGGACTCATAGATGACGCGATTCGTATAGATGTTTGTCTGGCTGGTAAGCTGTCTCGCTGAATCAGGAATCCCCGTGCCTTTTCTCAGGGGAGTGTCAACCCAATCAAATTTCCCAAGCAGAACGCCATCCAGATTGTACGATTAACCTAAGTGGAAGCGATCCCTAAAGGGCGCATACGTTGCAAGAGGTATTTGAGATTATGACCGCTGTCACGCAGGCTCCGGCATTTTGTGAAGGGATTCAATATTTTGGCGAAAATTGGCCTGATTGGGCAACATGGGGGGCAATCCCCGCCGTAGCGGAGGGGACAGGCGCGATCGCCGATCCAACCGATACCGCTGCGGTATTTCAAACTATACTGCTGGCAGATGCTCTGCGCTACCTCACCCTACAGATTACTGGAGCGAAGGCTTCTGGACATCCCGGCGGTTTTGCGAGTCAAGCGGAAGCATTCGCCGCCTTGGTGATGTTGGGACACAAAAACATTCTGACGGAAGTGGGGCATCACGCCCCAGGTTTTTATAGTGCCATGTTCCTAGATCGCTCTTTGGAGGATATGGGGATTAAAAATGTGCAAGAATTGCGCGATCGCTTTCGGGAACGGCACGGACTGTTAGGACATCTTTCGGGTTATATTCCTGGTATTCTCGCTCCAGCGGGTCCCCTAGGACAAGGGCAGCACTTTGCGATGGCGGCGGCTTTGTTGCATCGGGATAAACTCTTTCCCTTCACGATTGGGGATGGGGGGTTGGGAGAACCTTATCCGATGAGCAGTATGGCGCACTTCCACACCGCCTATCCCCAGGTAACGAATTTCTTGCCTGTGTTGGTGTGGAATGGTTACAGCCAAGAACATCACAGTATGGTATCGACGAAATCCAATGGGGAGATGATTGCTTATTGGCAGGGGAATGGTTTTGCCGAAGTGATTTTAGTTGATGCCAAGGACTTTGACGATCGCAATCAACCAGGGGATTATGTGGACAGTACCGCCTTTTCCCTGGAAAAACGGGGGGAATTTGGCAAAGCGGTTTTAACGGGGATGGATAAAGCCGCTAAATTGGCTTTAAATGGTACGCTCACCGTCTTTATCATCAAGCAGTTGAAAGGTGCAGGGGTTCATGCCAGGGGTGCAAAATCCCACAACCTATATCCCAAAGATACCCTCGACAGTCCCCATATCATTGAGGCATTGCAAGGGCGAGCATTGTCGCCTTCAGCTTGGCAATTGGTGCGGACAAATTGCGATCGCGCTGGTGGCGGTCCCGCTGCCAAAACTGCTGTAACTGAGTTTGAATTACCTTTAGCAGATTTGGGGACGCTCCCCCTAGAAGAATATCCCGTCGGCGGCGATCCGAAAGTGGCAACGACGGCGATGGGGGTATTAGTCGGAAAAGTTGGACAAAGCGATCGCACTTTCCTCGTCACCAACGCCGATGGCAATGAAGCGTCAGGCATTGCCAACATTAACCAAGCCCTGAAAATCATTCACCCGACAACCGATCCTTTGTACAATCAAGCACCGGGAGGACAAGTTTACGAACCTCTCAGTGAGGACGCTTGTGCTGGATTAGCCGTCGGTTTATCCTTGATGGGAGCGCGATCGCTCTGGTGTTCCTACGAATCCTTCGCCATCAACGGTTTACCCATCTGGCAAACCGTTACGCAAGCGATGGCAGAATTGCGCCGCTCCACTCCTGCCACCGTTACCCTCTTTACTGCCGGAGCCTTGGAGCAAGGGCGCAACGGGTGGACGCACCAACGCCCGGAAATTGAAGCTTATTTCGCTGCTATGATGCGAAATGGCAACGTTTTTCCCCTGTTTCCCCCCGATGCTAACAGCATTCAAGTTTGCTATGAATGGGCGATCGCTGCCAAAAATAAAGGCATTGTGATTACTGCCAGCAAATCCCCCCTCGCAATTCGCACCACCTTTGAGCAAACCCGCCAAGGCTTGGCAGAGGGAGCCGTATTACTGCAAGAACTTCCCGGCAGTAAAATAGTTGTCCTTGCCGTCATCGGTGACATGACCTTGATTCCTGCCTTTGCCGCCGCCGCCAGTTTAGCCGCCGCTGGCATTGGCTCCCGAATCGTCTCAGTCATCAATCCTCGCCGTTTATATCGTCCCCAGGATGTGGCTTGGGATACCTGCTCGCAACCAGACAGCGGCTTTTTAGAAAATGCCAAATTTGCCCAATTGTTTGATGGGGATGCCCTAATCGCCATTACCGGAGGTGCTGCTGCCATGCTCGAACCAATCTTGCTCCGCAGTTCTTGCCCCCGCGATACCTTTGCCTGGAAGCGGGGTGAAACCACTGCCACGGCGGGAGAGTTGATGGCTTTTAATGGGATTACAGCCGAGGCGATCGCTCAACGAGCTACGGATTTACTTCGCTAAATTTCAGTTTCTACTCGTTCCCAGGCTCTGCCTGGGAATGCCTACGAGAGGCTCTGCCTCGGATGATCGCCACGCGAGGCAGAGCCTCTCGATATCGGTTCCCAGGCAGAGCCTAGGAACCAGTTTAGTATTCTGACACCACCAAGACACAAAGAATGAAACCGCCCTAGATCAAATACCTGTAATTCTTGCCATTTCGTCAATAGTCCGCAAGTCATAAAAAAGATTAAAGGGATAAAAAAGGCTTTAAAAGCTCAAATTTGCTCAATTTTGACCAAATATTATTAGATAGAAGCAAATTAATTTATTAATTTTGATTTCTTATGCCGTACAATGATAATTAAGTACAGCGGATAGCGACAACAGTATGTTAACAATCATCTTTTTGTGTAATGAACTTGATTGGTCTAAAACTAAAAAAGTCATTGAAGAGGTTAAAAGTAACTTAATAGTTGGTAAAGTCTACCACGGATTTTGGAATTGTGCGGATATCCAAAATATCCAAGTCGGAGATAAAGCATATTTTAAAAAAGTCGGTAAAAAACCCTTGGGCTTCTTTGCCAGCGGACGGATAATTTCCGCCGTCAGTCAACTGAAATCAGAAAACCCCAATTACCGCACCGTTAGTTCTGCCTACGATAACAATCTAACTAACAATCAGTTTTCAGTTGCCGTGGAATGGTCATCGGTTGTCGATACGGATCAACTATTAGATATTAAAAAGCTTCAGGAAAAACCAGAATTTAAAGGGGCTAATTTCAAATATCAGAAATCTGGTTGCACCTTTGATAGTAATTACGTCAAATGGCTAGATCATTATTGGGGCGAACACTGCTACAATTTGACCCAAGTTCAGAAAGCTGCCTTTGACCGCGATCCTCGTTCTGCCGCTCCAGTAAATAATGCCATCAATCGTCCCAGAAACGAAACCAAGATTCCTGTACCAGAAGAAGTTTATCAAGGTTTAGCCCAAATTAAAAGTCATAAAGCCATCAATAATATGTCGGATAGTATTGCGGTAATTCGCCATGCTCGCCAAATTGGTTTAAATCAAGTAGCTTCTTGGATTGAATCAAATCCCAGAAACTATTTAATTGGTACTGTCAATGGTTTTGAGTTACCATAGCTTTTGAGATTGAGCAATGGCGAACGATCGCCAATCGTTCGCCTAGAGGTTTTTAAAAACCTTTGGACAAAGTTTCCCGATCAAATATCAGTGGTCAGAAGGCGATCGCGTTAATTTTCTTGCCCTTCCCAGGTTGGCTGAAAAGTTATTAGTGCGCTCATTGCTCGTTGCAGACTGGGAGAATTGAGTTGTGCTGTAGCAACTTGCCAATGGGTGCGAACAAACGGGATCAGTTGACCATTATAGTCCTTGCCTATTTTAGCAGTGCTGTTCTGTTCGGGAACGATCCCCTTCCGCAAATCTCGCTTGTTCGACTTTCGAGCTAGATTGATTAAACATTGTTTGGGGTCGGGAATTCCGTCAATATCAACTGGAATTAAATTAATCGCAATACCCAAGAATTTGGCAAAGGCTTCTCTATCCGCCAGTAACCAAGCTTCTACTTCTTTAACTGCTATTCTAAAAATTAAATTTGGATGCCTAGGTTGAGTTAGCCAGGTAGAAATTATCGCTAGAGGACATTCGGCTTTATCTAAATCAGTCAAGACTAAGTAGGGCATTCCTGAAGCAGCTTGATTTAATCCAGGGATAAGGTTTTTGAGATGGCCATATCCTCCCCGACAAAAACATTTTCCAATGGAAAATGGACGTTTGGTTTGTTTCAGCATTTCTCTAAGAATTGCTTCACTCAGAGGATCTTCAACTGCTATACTTATCGGGATATCAGTCATTTAAATGAAATTAGTTGATCGATATGAGGTGGAACTGTACAAGGCAATGCCGCATCAGCAATACTTAAGCCAACTTCTAATAGTTGTTTAATTTCTCTGATTGAAGAAGCTAATTCTACTTTTGTACCTTCGGCACTAGGAGTCATTAATAAAACTTCTTCCCCACCAATCCCTTTATCTGATAATAGGTCGGCACTATGGCTACTGATGATTATCTGGCGTTTTTTTTTGCGTTGCAGGCGATAGACGATCGCAGGTAGTTTACTGATAATAGCTGAGTTTAAAGAAAGTTCTGGTTCTTCTAATAATAATAATAATGAATCTGTTTCCAACAGCGACCAAAGCAAGCCAATTAGCCGTAAAGTTCCATCGGAAAATTGGTCTTCCCGTTGCTTTCCGGCTCCCGGTCGCCAATGTTCATAAATAGCTTCTAAATGAGGAACCCCCATTTGATCTTTGGTATCGGTGAGATTTTTTAATTGCGGGACGGCAAATTTTAAAGCTTCTTCGATTTTCTTGAGTCGTGCTTTCCTAATTTTTTCTGGAGTTTTAGCAACACGTTCTAAAAAAGTGCGCCCAAAAGGGTCTTCTGAAAGTCCAGGAGCAGCAAAAGCTTCGGGATGGCGCACTAACTGCGGAATTAAGTGTAGATATAAAATTGGCGCTAAGAATTTAGTAATATCTCTAAATTTGGCATTAGCATTAATTTGTTCTAGATAAGTTTGAGTGAGTCTTAGCTTATCTTTTTTATCCTCTTCATTGGGACGGTCGATAATTTTTTGCTCGTTTTGCCAAACTCGTTCGTAAGCGACTATCGGCTCATTTCTTCCACCTTTTCTCTGCTTAAATCCTAGTTCATATTTCCATAATGGCTGTTTAGTATTAGGTTCTGAAAGATGAATTTCTATTGCAACATTTGGATATCGACGAGCATAAAGACTGCGAATTTTTGAAACCCCTCCGCGATCGCTAACAGCTTTTTGTAAACCGCCACCGGGTTTGGCAAGATCTCGCAGAAATCTTAAGGCATCAAGAAAGTTAGATTTACCGCAAGCATTGGGACCAATTAAAAAGACGCGATCGCGCAAATCAACTTCTACGGAAGGAAAGTTTCGCCAATTTCTGAGAATAATATGAGAAATAATCATTGCACTAATGAACCTAATAAATCTTTGAGGATAAATTTGCTTTTATCCACCATTGAAAATTTGTTGGGCGGTCAATTTCAATTCTGGGAAAACTGCCGATTCAACTCTTTCATTGCTCCGAAACAGCTTGATTTGATACTCGCCATCTACCAGTTGACAAACAGATAAAGTTGGTCTTTTAGGAGAACCAATATAACGTTTTCCTCCTAACCCCAAATAATCTACAATCCAGTATTCAGAAATTCCTAAAGCTTCATAATCAATCATCTTGTAGCCGTAATCATCGCGCCAATTGGTGCTGACAACTTCAACCACTAATTTGACGGAATTTCCTTGATTAATCACTGATTCCCGTTCCCAACGAGGTTCATTAACTGCTACAGCTTGTTGGTCTAAGATAATCACGTCGGGGTCGTAACCAGAGCGATCGCTAAATTTAATTGTACATTCTTTGGGAATAAAATAAGGAAGTTGTAGTCGCCGGATTTCTATGCCAAATTCAATGGTTTGAAATCCGGCGATCGCGGAATGTTTACCAGTGGGATTTGGCATTTCAACTATAACTCCGTTATGCAGTTCATAATGTCCTATTTCTGGTTTTACTGCCAGAAATTCATCAAAGCTGATTAATTTAGATATGGCTTGAATCATGGGAAAAATTAAAAACCAAAGCTATTCTAACAAAATGTATCTGTTCGCTAGTTAAGCGCATCTAGCCAATGGTGGTTTTCACCCCGTGTTGATTGGCGAGGATGTGGTTCAGCAGAGTGTTTTTGGCACTCCCTAGTCTCAAGATTGGGGGTTCTGAAGAACAAACTTTTTGTATGTAACGCGATTGTATCAAATTTTTCATAATTTGGGAATAACTTTGGTCTGAATTTTGGCTGCCAGTTACCAACTGTTGTTAACTTTCATCCTCGTTTTGAAGAGGCAGGGGGATTTGAGTAATTCTTTTGATAGCATTAATAAAGTGAAAAAAACTCCGCGATCGCGTATTTTCGATAGTTCGTAGTTGGGCTTTAGCCCTCTCCGGATTAGGGCTAAAGCCCAACTACGAACTTAGTTAACTGAACTGTATTGAACTTGGCTTGACAATGGTGCAGCCATAGGCATCGGGAGAAAGATATTTTAAGGCGGCTTGACGAAGATCGATGGCATCTAAAGCTTGGATGCGAGCCGGATAATTCAAGGCTGGGGCTAAGTCTCCTGCCATGGATTGATAGTAGCCGTAAATGTTGGCGCGATCGCCGGGGGTTTCGTTACTAAAAATAAACCGATTGGCGACTTGGTGGCGAATCCGCCCTAATTCAGCTTCGCTGACTAATTCAGTTTGGATGGTGCGGATATGTTGGGCGATCGCGGCTTCTACTTCCGGCACATTTTCCACTGGCAATTGGGCAGAAATATAAAAGAGTCCCTGCAACTTTTGCGCCATATTACTAGCAGAAATATGATTAACTAAATGCCGTTCTTCCCGCAAATCCTGCACTAATCGCGATGTCCGTCCTTGACCTAAAATTGCTGACAGTACATCCAAACCATAGGTTTGATTTAACTGCCCCATTCCCGGCACTCGCCACACCATTACTAACCGCGCCTGTTGAATGCTGTTGTCCACGGATTCTTGCCGGACAATTTCTTCAAAAGCTGGTTCTTCCCAATTAATATTTTCCCCAAAAGGTAAATAAGTTGCTCCTGACTGATAACTTCCCTGCCGCTCAAATCCCTCTTCTACTGTGGCAATCAATTCCTCCACAGGTAAATTGCCTACTACGGAAACGGTAATTGATGGCGGTTGATAGTAATGGTGATGAAAATCGCGCATTTGTTGGGCAGTTAATTGCTCAACTACTGCCGCAGGGCCGAGTACCGAACGACGATAGGGTAAACGTTCGTAGGCTAACTCAATGGTACGCTGAAAAATCCGCCGTCGGGGATTATCTTCCGAACGGCGGATTTCTTCTAAAACTACTAAACGTTCCCGCTCAAAGGCATCTTCGGGAATGCTGGGATTGAGGGCAATATCTAGTTGCAGGGGAGCTAATTGGGCAAAATCTTTTGGGGCGCAAGTGATATAAAAGTGAGTGTAATCTTGGCTAGTGGAGGCATTGGCGATCGCGCCTCTTTCCTCAATCAATCGTTCAAATTCTCCGCTTTGCAGTCGCTTGGTTCCTTTAAAAACCATGTGTTCCAAAAAGTGCGCCATGCCGTTAATATGGTCAGATTCCACGGCAGAGCCAACATTTACCCACAAACTCAGATTAACCGCTTCTACTGGCATCCGCTCTGCCACAATCGTCAATCCATTCGTCATTTGGCGAATTGTCGGAGCATTGAGAGGCCGAGATTTAACAAGAGTTGAAGTCATAAAAGTGAGGAGGAGAAGGGGGGCAGGAGCAACGGAGGCCAAGAAAGGTTTTTTCTTAATTGTTGCGTAACTTTTGAGAGTATTGTATGAATTAAGTGTAACGAAATATTAAGTAAAAGTGGATGCCCAGTAGTTTGAGCGGGGGAAAAAAGCCTTTGAAAGTGGCAGTTATCGGCGCTGGCATCGGTGGTTTAACCGCTGGAGCGTTGTTAGCCCATCGGGGATGCCAAGTGACAGTATTTGAACAAGGGGCGATCGCTGGGGGTTGTGCTTCTACTTTCAAACGCCGGGGATTTACCTTTGATGTTGGCGCTACTCAGGTAGCTGGGTTGGAGCCGGGAGGCATTCACCACCGAATTTTTAGCGAATTAGGCATCGATTTGCCTGCCGCCACCCCTTGCGATCCCGCTTGCGCCGTCTATCTACCAGGGGAAACTACTCCCATCCAGGTTTGGCGCAATCCCCAAAAATGGGCAGCGGAGCGTCAGCAACAATTTCCTGGCAGCGAACCTTTTTGGCAACTTTTAACCACTTTATTTCGGGCTAGTTGGGGGTTTCAATCCCGCGATCCCATTTTACCCGCCCAAGATCCTAGGGATTGGTGGCAATTAATTCAGGCAATTCGCCCTGATACGTTGGTGACAGTGCCATTTACCTTGTTAACCGTGGGGGATGCCTTGCGGTTATTGGGTTTGGGCAACGAGCGCCGATTGCGAACATTTTTGGACTTACAATTAAAGCTTTATTCTCAAGTTAATGCTGAAGAAACCGCATTACTCTATGCTGCAACCGCGTTGAGCCTTTCCCAAGAACCGCAAGGATTATTTCATCTTCAGGGTAGTATGCAGGTATTAAGCGATCGCCTGATTGCTACCCTAGAGCGGGATGGGGGCAAGTTATACTTGCGCTCGACGGTGGAGGGGATTGTTACTGAACATGGGCGGGTGACAGGGGTAAAAGTGCGCCAGCCATCCACGGGGAAAGTTTGGACAGAAACCGCAGACTGTGTAATTGCTAATTTGACTGTGCAGAATTTAGCCCAACTTTTAGGCGATGCCAGTCAAAATCCCCCATTCAAAATTACCAGTTTTATCCATCAAGTTGAGAAATTACCGCCTGCATCCGGGGCATTTATAGTTTATCTGGGAGTAGATCAAAGTGCCATCCCAGCTAATTGTCCTCCCCATCTGCAATTCTTGTATAATTATGATGGCGTGATTGGGGAAAATAACTCTTTATTTGTTTCCGTCAGCCATCCAGGAGATGGGCGATCGCCTGCTGGTAAAGCGACAATTATCGCCTCTTCCTTTGTTGATGTTCAACCCTGGTGGCAAACCGCTGATTATCCCAGCTTAAAACAACAATATACCGAACAAGCGATCGCTCGTCTCAGCGAATTTTTCCACCTTACGCCAAACACGATCGTTCATCAAGAAGCTGCCACTCCCCGCACCTTTGCCCGCTATACAGCCAGAGAACAAGGCATTGTGGGCGGCATTGGACAAAGAGTGGCTAATTTTGGACTCTTTGGCATCAGCAATCGCACTCCCATTCAAGGTTTGTGGTTAGTGGGAGATTCCACCCATCCCGGAGAAGGTACAGCCGGAGTCAGTTATTCTGCCTTAACAGTTGTGCGGCAAATTTTTAATAATTTGGATTAAATTTACTATGCAACTTCCTGACTGAGATTGAGATCGATACCGTTAATTGTGGGTAAGGGAAGATTCATAGTAAGACTAAGTAAAATCCAATCTTCCAAAACCTCTTGTAATTCCTCTCGGCAAACTTCTAGGGTAGCAGCATTGGCATAAACACCCTCGCATACAGGAATTTCTCCATAGAAGGTACTATCTTCAGAGAAGATTTCATACCGAGCTTGCTGCATGGCTGCTTGGATATATTTGGTTAACATATTTGCGTCTCGCGATGTCTCTGTACCCAATTTTAGCAGAACAGATGAAAAAGGCGATCGCCCACTATAAAATAATACAGTTCAGTTAACTAAGTTCGTAGTTGGGCTTCAGCCCTCTCCGGATTAGGGCTGAAGCCCAACTACGAACTTTTGCATTCTTTTATTTGCGACCATCTACTAACTGAACCGTATTGCACTATAAAATAAATCCTTTCCTCTTTGTTGACTTGCTTGCAGTTTTTCTTGCAAATATAGCGTTTTGCCCCTGTCAATGAAACCTTTTCGTTGCAGAAAATAAACAAACATCAGGCGGTTCAACAACACTGAAGTGTACCAACGCCTATCTGCTTCATTATCAATCCCATTGATAACCGTCAAAAACTCCCAGTGTTGCTGCTTAAATTCTTCATAAAACTTCTTCGTCACTCGCTCAATATCTAAACCAGTTTGCAGGCGTTGAGCCACATCAATTACTGACAAAGAATCTAGTTCATCAATATCAACTTTTAAAGCAATAACTTTGCTTAAAAGTAAATCGCAAGGTTCCTGTTTACTATAAACGTGGTTGCGAGGATATAATTTATTGCCATCCCGTTTTACCCAATACCAAACGCATTGAGTTCGATTACCATCGATAAAAATCAAGACATTTTCCCGCACCAATTCCGCAATCTCTTGATAAACTGCTTCTCGCTTGGCGGCGTTGGGAATCTTGCCATCTGCTGCGGTAACTTCAAAAACCACTACCCCTGACATTTCCGCAACTTGGCGGCGATGGTAAATTTCTCCATCTACCTCCATAATTATAGCTTTATCTGTAGGTGGAAATGACCAACCTAACTGTTGAATAAACAACTCGTTAAACTTAAACTCTTGCAGAAATTGGCGGGATTTTTCAAAATCAATAGTCATAGGATTAGAGAAAATATAGGTGAAATTGACAAAATTTATTTGAAACTCAACCAGGCAAATATATCGGCGGCTGAAATCTCCCAGTTTTCTAATACTGTTAGCACAGGCAATCTTTCAGTATTGTATTTAATCTCTGGTAACTGATTAGGTTGAAAAATCATCACTGATTTATCATCAGAATCAATCAACCAACCTAACTTCGTACCGTGTTTAATAGAGAAAAGGATTTTGTTAATTACCTTGGTAGTAGATTGATCTGGTGATAAAATCTCAATTATCCAATCTGGCGCAATTTCGACTTTATTTAAAGGATCTCCGTTGGCATCAATGGGAAGGTGCGCCCATTCAAAAACAGCAATATCTGGAACAATTGAACGGTTTGCAAAGGTACAACGCAATTCAGTAAAAGCAAAAGCTAATTTTTGAGGTCTGGCAATTTGATTTATAGCAGGTACTAAATCAGTTTGAATCATGCTATGTTTTACTTGTGGCATGGGTTTTTGATAAATCTCTCCGTCAATGTACTCGCTGGCGGGTTCGGTTTCTGGCAATGCCAAAAACTCATTTAAAGACAATTGTGATTTAGTTATTGATGCTACCATGTTTTTTACCTCTGATTAATCCAAAACCAAACATTGAAACAAATCATTAACTGAAAGTTGCCAATCGCCTAACACATCTAAAACTGTTAAAATTTCATTCCCATATTTTACAACAGGAGTGCAATTAGCCGTTCAATCATTTCTTAAACTTTAAACAACTAAATAACTGTGTGGCAGAAAATTGCCAATCAGCCAAACAAGGCAAAACTGGTAAAATCTCATCATCCGATAGGACAATAGGAGTGCAATCGCGTGCTAAAATCATCACTGATTTATCATTAGGATCGATAAACCAACCTAATTTAGTCCCATGTTGCAGACAAAAAATAATTTTTTTAATTACTAAATTAGGTGACTGGTCAGGAGAAAGTATTTCAATTACCCAATCTGGATGTATTTCAATTTTATTGGTAATCTCTCCATCTGCATCAACAGGAATACGCGACCATTCAAAAACCGCAATGTCGGGAACAATTGAACGTCCCCCAAATGTACAGCGTAATTCAGGAAAAGCGCAAACTAACTCTTGGGGTTCTCCTGCTTGGGAAATTACCTCTAAGGAATATTTTTGCAACCGACTGTGTTTTGCTTGAGGCATAGATTTTTGGTAAATTTCTCCATCAATGTACTCGCTAGCGGGTTTAGTTTCTGGTAATTGCAAAAACTCAGCTAAAGACATCTGCGATTTAGTTGTTAATGGCACCATATCCGATACCTCCGAATTAAGTTAAATACAAACATTGAAATAAATCATTAACCGAAAATTGCCAATCTCCTAATACATCTAAAGTTGTTAAAATCTCATCACCTGATTTTACAACAGGGTGGCAATTAGGGGCAAAAATAGTTACAGATTCATTATCAGGATCGAGAAACCAACCTAATTTTGTCCCCTTATTTAAACAAAAGGTTATTTTCTTAATTACCCGACTAGCAGATTGTCCAGGAGAGAGAATCTCGATTGTCCAATCTGGGGCAATTTCAAAGCGATTAGCGATTCTGCCACTAGCTAAACGAGGAATGCGCGACCATTCAAAAACTGCAATATCGGGAACAACTGAACCACCGCCAAAACTGCAACGTAATTCAGGAAAAGCATAAGCTAATTTTTGAGGTTCACCAACTTGATTAATTTTAGTTGCTAAACGGATTTGTAAAATGCTGTGTTCTCCTTGGGGCATAGGTTTTTGGTAAATTTCTCCGTCAATGTATTCGCTAGCAGGTTCGGTTTCTGGTAATTGCAAAAACTCTTCTAATGAAACTTTCTGAGATTGAGATGATTGAACAATCATAAATTTTCCTGAAATAAACCTAAAGAACAAATAATCTGCGGTTCGCGCTTTTCCGCCTCTTCGCTGACAATACACAAACGCTCGTCCATCCGCAAAGCTACAACTAATTCTGCTAATTGGCGATAGCGCTAGCGCGCTCGCAGAGCTTCGCTAATGCCACTTTTTAATTGACGGTTGATACTATCAACTGCTGATTGTCGTAAGGGATAGCGGTAAATTTCGTCAATTGCTTTTAATAATTCTTCAGATACAAAGATGCTCCCCTTCATTTCTTGAGCATAACATTTTAGCCGTTCGTAGGTGCGAAATCTAGCTCCAGAACGCCGCCCTAATTGCCCGCCAGCGCTCTTTTCTTCTTCTGCAATCAGGGCTGCGCCTTTTTTGACTAATTCATGGTGCTGCGCGTCTCTAGGCATGGCAGGCGTTGCTGCTTCGCACGCCGCCGCTCGTAACACTGCTAATTGGGATTGAGTGACGCTATTTCCATTCCGGTCTACCCATACTAGCGCATCATTGCCGACCGTAGTTTTCATATACAATAATACCCCTTCTGGTTGCAAAGGAATGGGAGTATGAGCGCGAGTAGAATAAACCACTTTTGGCATATCTTCAATGGTTTTTTTCAAGGTAGGATTGCCATCAGTAGCATTTTTCCAAATTTGAAAAGCTTCTGATGTCAAATCTACCTCTGTATCTTCGTCGCCATCTAAAATTCCCGATTTTTCGTTGTAGAGATTAAGCAACACCTGAGCAGAATCATCTTCAAAAAACCTTTCATCTGTACCGACAACTTCCGCATTTTCTTGCAATCGTTGCTGAAGGCGCGATCGCAAATTAATAATCCTTTCTACTCCCTCCGCTGGCAGGAAAGAATAGCAGAGAATTTTTTCGGCTTGCTGTCCAATTCTATCTACCCGTCCTGCCCGTTGAATTAAGCGAATAATTGCCCAAGGTAAGTCATAATTGACAATGATCGCGCAATCTTGTAAATTGTGACCTTCACTTAAAACATCAGTCGCCACTAAAACTCGTAATTCTTCTTTAGCTGATACTTTATCTCGTTTATTATTACTAACTGGACTAAATTTCCCCGCTAGTTCCGTAGGATCTTTATCTCGACCAGTTACTCCGGCGACATTCGCAATTTTTCTGGCAGCTAAATTGTCAGCTAAATAACGGACTGTATCGGCAAACTGAGTAAAAATCAAGATCTTTTCGTCGGGATGAACTTTAGCAATTAAATTAACTAATGCTGCCAACTTTCGATCTTGCTCTGGTTGCCACTCGCCACAGTTTTGTAAGATCCTAATTAATGCTTTGGCATCAGCTAATAAATCCCGCTTAAGCGCCTTCAGATTGAATAGGGTAGCGCGCAGCCACTTAAAGCGCTTTTGATAGCGAGTTTGATACTGTTGATAAACCAACTTGGCTCGTTGGCGAAAAACATTTTCTGCCTGCAATTTTTGTTCTTCAATCTCGCCAATAGCTTCATCGCCATCTTCGACTTCAAAATCAAATAATGTCGTTGCGATCGAATCGGGGTCTTCATCATTATTACTGGGATCTAATAACTCTGCCTCTTGGGTGCCAATAGGAATATCTAGCCCATTTTCAATAGCATATAAATAAATAAAATTTCGCAAGGTATGGCGTTCAAGCGATCGCATAAAAGCTAAACCACTGCTTTCTAAACGTTTAAAGATATTCGTGCGCGAAAATCCCATTAATCGCCGTCCGCCTCGAAACAAACTTTTTAATTGCCGTTGTTCAGCTTCAGTAGATACTGGCTTTGTAGAGATGTAATCGCCCAACCCGTAACGCGGTAAATTAAGCTGGTTAATTACTTCTACTACCGACTCAGAATAAAGCTGAGAATAGGCATCAATATTAGGACTATTCCAACTAAATTTAACCGTTTTAGGTAGGGGTTCTGGAAAATAGGATTTGCCCCCATCTGTGAATTCTAAATATTTTCGACCAATCCCATCGCTGTCAGCATAATTATCTTTAATAAACGAGCGAGTCCGCCGCACCATGTAGCGCTTCATCAACTCTCGCCAATCGTCGGGATGCTCGCTTTTTTCAAAAGCCGCGAGCGATCGCACCGCACATTGATATTTTCTAATAAACTCTAATTCTCCATTTCCTCCTTTTCCCAATTCATTAATTAACCCTTCTGGTCTAACACCTAAATCCTGGTCTTCTGGCACAAACAACCGCAATTGAGCCGAAAGATCGAGATAAGTTTTGTTGTAAGGAGTAGCTGATAGCAAAATACATTTACTTTCGTTAGTCGCAATATATTCTTGAATCGCTCTATATCTTTTCCCATCTCGATTTCGCAAGTTATGACTTTCATCGATCAACACAATCCGGTAGCGGCGTAAATCTGGTAATTTAC
Source organism: uncultured cyanobacterium (assembly GCA_936920195.1). Classification (GTDB taxonomy): domain Bacteria; phylum Cyanobacteriota; class Cyanobacteriia; order Cyanobacteriales; family FACHB-T130; genus CAKZHE01. Next base: position 22,401 of record CAKZHE010000026.1, read on the forward strand.
TCTGCACTTGACTAATTGGCAACACCTTGGCATATAGACGGTAATTGTCTACATATTCTTGCCACATTTTAACTAAATTTTTAGGACAGATAATCAGAGTTTCTAATAAACAATCTTCTTGCAAAATCTTCGCTAGTGCCGTGCCAACTAGGGTTTTCCCTAATCCCACCACATCACCGACTAAAACCCCGCCTCTCCTCGTTACATGACGCGCCGCTAATTGCACTGCCGCTTTTTGAAACTCAAACAAATTGTTGAATTCGCGAGGAATGCGGAATTCTGATAAACCAGCGATCGCTTCATGGGACAAATGGTAAGCAATCTTTAAATATATATGATACGGTGGAATTAATTCTGCTCTTGCCCAACTTTCATCTATCAGTACCGCCAGTTCTTTAGAAATATCTACACAACCGTAATCTTGCCAGCGATCGTTAAACCACTTCTGCAATTTTTCACAAGCATCGTGGTCTAAAATATCCACATTCAATTCACCTTGTTTTGCTAGTCCTGGTAAGGTTAAATTACTACTGCCCAAAAACCCTACCGTAGGAATATTAGGATCTTGGCGGTGGATTAAATATAACTTGGCATGAAGAGGATGCCGCAGAAACAATTTAATTATGACTTTCTGAGTTTTTAATTGATGGCTTAACCGCCTCAATCCGGCTTCATCTTGATTCGTGGGCGCACCGATAATAAGTTGTTGGCGAAATTCAGCCGCAATTCGCTTTTTCCAGCGGAGAATAGCACTGTTATCAATACCTGGTTCCCCACTACCAAGAGAGAAGGCGGCATAAACTTCATCGCTAGGTAAACTTTGCATTCCCACCAATAAACGGCAGCAAGCACTTTCTCCCCCCACATATTGCTCAATTATGCCATCAATTTTTCGCCAACCTCTCAGATTGAAATAACCAACGCAAAAATCAGCCCGATAAGAAACTTGCAGGGTTTCTCGTAACGTCGGGAGTAGAGATAAATCAATGTTGTCAAAAATGCGCGGCACTTTTTTTATTCCTTTAATGTGACACTGTACATTAACAAATTACGGTTTCTTTTTACTGACAATCCGATCTAAACTAGATCCGGTAAACGGATAACCCCGAAACAGCCCTGGCTTCAAAATGGGGGAACCGGAAACTTGTTCAAAGTCCCCCCTTGTAAGTATGAATATTTTAATGCTCTCTTCAACTTTTCCCTACCCCCCCAGTCGCGGGGGAACCGAAATTCGTACTTTTAATTTGCTGAAATATTTGCACCAGCACCACGCCGTCACCTTAGTTACTCAAAGTTATGGGGGGATATCGGAGCGGGAAATTACCGAATTGCGCCAATGGACAAAGGAATTAATGATTTTTCCCCTGCCACCAGATCCTAAAATCCAGGGAGGCATCGGCGGTGGGTTGAGAAAAATACAACGATTTATTCAGTCCATAATTCAAGTTACACCGCCCAATGTGCAGCATCGCTATTCCTTGGAAATTCAAGAGCTAGTGGATAACTTTGTGGCGACTGGCAAGTACGATGTCATTACCTGCGAACATAGTGTGAACGAGATTTATATTCGACCAGAATATCGTACCAAAGTGAAAACTATAGTCAATGTTCACAGTTCCGTTTATGCTTGGACGCGCAATCATTTGGAAGCTGGAGCATCAACAAATATTTGGCGCGATCGCCTTTATTTGGGACTGCTCTATGCCTACGAAAAACGCTACTGTCAAAAGTTTACCAATATTGTCGCCACCACAGAAGATGACAGAAAGCAATTTTTGCAATTTCACCCCCCGGCAGAAATTGCCGTGATTCCCAATGGGGTAGATTTAGATTTATTTCCCTACCGCGATCGCGACCCCAATGGACGAGAATTGATCTTTGTAGGGGCAATGGATGCTTCCCACAATATTGATGCTGCCAGCTTTTTTGCCTTAGAAGTGCTGCCTATCCTGCAAAAAAGTTATCCTGAAATGGTTTTTAAAATTGTCGGCGCTCGCCCCACTCCAGCGGTACTGGCTCTGAATAACCACCCAGGAGTAATTGTGACTGGAGCCGTTGATTCGATGGTAGAGCAATTACACGCTGCCACTATTGCGGTAATTCCCCTCAGAACCGGATTTGGCATTAAAAATAAAACCTTGGAAGCAATGGCAGCAGGAATCCCCGTCGTAGGTAGCGATCGCGGTTTGGAAGGTTTAGAAGTAGATGGGGAAAATACCCCCCTGAGAGCCTTGCGAGCCAATTCTGTCGCCGAATATGTCCAAGCCATTAGTAAATTATTAGTAGATGCCGAACTGCGATCGCAACTCTCAAAAAATGCCCGGATTCATATTGAAACTACCTACACTTGGTCAAATGCTGGCAGACAGTACGAGCAAATTCTAGGCTGTTTCGACATTCCGTCAGGATTTACTCAATCACTCCACATATAGCGTTGATGGTGCGTTACGCTGCGCTAACACACCCTACTGATAGATATCCTAGCAGTAACTTAAAATCCAAAGCTGGCATCGCTAACGACTATTTGACCATCAAAGGCATAGAAAGTAATCCGGTGGATATTGGGGATGCGGACAATCATCTGATAATTGGGTAGAATCGAGGAATCTGACCCAGCTAAATTGGCTCCCGGCATTTCAGTCCGTTCTAGAAGTTTATCATCGCGGTCGTAGGCAGAAAGAATTGACCGCTGGGAACTGATGATATAGCCGCTAAAAAATGTGGCAGGATAGAGGAAGATGGCTTCTAGGAAACCGCTTTTGGGTGCGCCCATGAGGACAGTGTTGCCAGTCCGGGCAGGAAAGGCAGGATTGGAAGGTTGAAGAGCGATCGCATTTTTAAACGTAATCCCTAAATCTTGAAACTGGCGCTCTACGACTTCAAAACATCTCAAATCTTCCAAATTGAGTTGAATAGCAGGTTTTGCCCCAGGGGAATTGGGCAAAGGAGAAGCAAAGTCTGCCACTGTCTGGGTTGCTTCAACCTCTCTAATACCATCAGCCGAAAGACTGCATTGGTGGGACATGATCCTTTTTCCCCGCTCGTTGTAGCTTGATTGCCGTCGCTTGCTTTGCACCTGCACTGGTTAAACTCCCCTAGAACTAAATCTTTTGGCCTCGGACAACTACCTCATCGCGGATAAACCCCTAGTAATTTACCCCAGACAACCAGTTTATTTGGATTTCAGCCTTTTTCGAGCCGTAGGTATTCTACTCTCCAATTTTCTGGGCGATAATTCCGCATCGGCTGAAAAACGCACCCTAGCAGATGGCTATCTCTAGGTTTTAGGACTGGTTAAATCTCCACAAGGTTTTGGTTTGGTCTTCCTGGGGATTATTCGCTATGGGGGGTTAAACCCCTCGTCTTGAATTATCGCCGATTTTTTCGTTTTTAGCGTCGGTAGTAAATCCCCGTTAGACTAAGTACGCCACTCAGGGGGTTTTCTGAATCAGCTTACCGAGATTGTCAGATAAAATCCCTATATTGCCGCCAATACGCGATCGCTTTCTGGATTCACAGATGCGATAGAGTAGATATATTCTCCACCCTCGCCTTAACCAGAGGTAACAATGCAAATCATCTGGAGCCAGGTTATTTCTAATGCGTAGTGCTGCTAATATCCAACTGCTCCTGATTATTGGTCTAATTTGCCCGCTGATTGCCCTCAATGTCTGGATTCTGTATCAGGCAGTTAAATATTTTGAACATCTAATTACCATCCTGACTGTGGCAGGAATTTTGGCCTTTTTATTGAATTACTTTGTGCGCTTTTTGGAACGCTTACGCCTCCAACGCACTCAATCAGTAATTATTGTAGTTCTGCTGACTTTGGCGCTATTGGGAATTTTGGGAGTCACCTTAGTCCCGATTCTGCTCAATCAGTTAGAACAATTGTTAAGTAATATCCCCGATTGGTTTAAAAGCAGCAATTACCACCTAGAACAACTAGATATCCTGGCAAAAAATCGCGGCTTACCTTTAGATTTGCGGGGATTTAGCTACCGGATTAGCGTCCAGATCGAAAGTCAAGTACAAACCTTTGCTAGTCAAGTATTGGGCGTGGCATTGGGGACAGTTTCCGGCTTAATTGATTTTATCTTTATCCTGGTACTATCTTTTTATATGCTGCTCTATGGCGATCGCCTTTGGGAAAGCATCCTTAATTTACTGCCACCCCAATTGGGCAAACAAATCGGCGGCTCTTTGCAAAGAAATTTTGAAAACTTCTTTCTCAGTCAGTTAATCCTAGGATTATTCATGGTAATTACCCTGACTCCCCTCTTTTTAGTGCTGCAAGTACCCTTTGCCTTTTTGTTTGCCTTGCTGATTGGCACTGGACAATTAGTTCCCATTATTGGGGCAACTTTAGGGATTGGCTTAGTGGCAGTTTTGGTAATGCTCAAAGATTTTGGCTTGGGTTTGCAAGTGGCGATCGCTGCCACGATCATGCAGCAAATCAAAGATAACATCTTAGCTCCCAAATTAATGGGCGATTTTACTGGTTTAAATCCAGTGTGGATTTTTATCTCTTTATTGGTAGGAGGGCAAGTAGCGGGATTTTTGGGCGTAATCGTTGCCATCCCCATTGCCGCCACCCTCAAGGATACGATTGATATTATCCTGATTGAGAGCCAACCCCCGGCAAGTTAAATAGAACTTATTTTGGCGATGTACTCAAAGAGTCAGCGTAGGTAGTTCACTACTTCCCCATTATGCAGGATGCGATCGCCGTCTTAATTGACCTCGCCCAAAGAGGAGAAATTGACCCTTGGGATGTCCAGGTAATTGAGGTGATTGACCGTTACCTGAGCAAGTTACCCCTGGATAGCAATAATGAGATCTCAGGGGATACGGATCTGTCAGAATCTGGACAGGCTTTTTTGTGGGCTTCCATGCTGGTACTGTTGAAAGCCGATACTCTCCAGCAAGAGGCAGAAGAAGATCCGGAGTTAATCGATGAAGGGGAATTTGAGCCGGGAGGAGAAGCGCGGTTGCCCCTACACCTAGAACGCCACCTGCGCCGCCGTCCCGCCGCTTTGCCCCTGAAAAGGCGACCAGTCACCCTCCAAGAGTTAATTGACCAACTGCAACAAATAGCAGCCCAGGTAGCGGCGCAAACCCCCAGCTATCGCCAAAAACACCCCCGCGCTACCCGCGCCCAAACGGTGAAAGCGATCGCCCAATTAGCGCACCAAGAAAATTTGACCGAAATGGCAACAGAATTGGACTTATTTTTGCAAAAACGCTGGCAAAATCAATTATTGAGCCAAGAATCTCTGAATTTGGAAGAATTGATTAGTTTGTGGAAATCAAAGTCAATTTCTAGCGAAGCTAATGGTAGTATCAACCAGGAAGAGAGCGATTGGGCAAAGCCCAGCGCTAAGAGCGATCGCACTAGCGGAAACGCCGAGCTTCGCGCTGCCATTCACGATAAAGTAGGGATTTTTTGGGCGCTGCTACTGCTATCTGCCCAGTCTAAGGTAGAGTTAACCCAAGAGGAATTTTACCAGGATATTCAGATCCGTGCTTTCGTTCAAGAAAACAACGGCAATTCCTCTCAAAAGAGGGAACAGGGAACAGGGAACAGGGAACAGGGAACAGGGAATAGGGAATAGGGAGAGTTGCGCCTTGCCTTTTCTCGATGCCATCTCCCAAACAGAAACTCTCTATTTTTCTGTGTTTTACTGGTCAACTTCACTGTTGCCCGTTGTCTCTTCCCTCTCCTGAAGGAAGTTGAGTTAACTGCACTACCGCCCGGAAAAACTCTTAAATGACCAAGTGGCTTAGGATTGAGGAAAAAGATAATTCATGAAAGCCATGATTTTGGCAGCTGGTAAAGGAACTCGCGTTCGTCCTATCACCTTTACCATTCCTAAACCGATGATCCCCATCCTGCAAAAACCAGTGATGGAATTTTTATTAGAACTGCTACGCCAGCATGGTTTTGACCAGATTATGGTCAATGTCAGTCACCTGGCGAAAGAAATTGAAGACTACTTTCGCGATGGTCAGCGCTTTGGAGTGCAGATAGCCTATTCTTTTGAAGGCCGGATTGAAGAAAATGGCGAGTTAGTCGGCGCAGCAGTAGGTTCCGCTGGCGGGATGAAGAAAATTCAAGATTATCACGCCTTTTTTGACGATACTTTTGTGGTATTATGCGGCGATGCGCTGATTGATTTGGACTTGAGCGCAGCGGTAAAATGGCACAGGGAAAAAGGGGCGATCGCTACAGTGGTGATGAAGTCTGTCCCCAAAGAAGAAGTTTCGAGCTATGGCGTAGTGGTGACGGACGAAACAGGTAGGATCAAAGCCTTCCAAGAAAAGCCAGCGGTGGAAGAGGCGCTGAGTACCAATATCAATACAGGGATTTATATTTTTGAGCCAGAAATCCTCGATTATATCCCTTCTAATCAGGAATACGATATCGGCGGTCAACTATTTCCGAAGTTGGTGGAAATGAACGCCCCTTTCTATGGGATTGCGATGGATTTTGAATGGGTAGATATTGGCAAAGTGCCTGATTATTGGCAAGCAATCCGGGGGGTATTATCGGGACAGATTAAGAATGTTTCTATTCCCGGTCAGGAAGTGCATCCCGGTATCTATACGGGGCTGAATGTGGCAGTAAACTGGGATAAAGTGGATATCACGGGACCCGTTTACATTGGCGGGATGACCCGGATTGAAGATGGCGCTAAAATTGTTGGGCCAACGATGATTGGGCCAAACTGCTGGATTTGTAGTGGAGCCAAGGTGGAAAATAGTGTCATTTTTGAATACTCCCGCCTTGGTCCCGGTGTCCGATTAGTCGATAAATTAGTCTTTGGACGCTATTGCGTCGATAAGACTGGAGCCGCCATTGATGTCCAAGCAGCCGACTTGGGTTGGTTAATTACGGATGTACGGCAGGTGTTGCCCAATCATCCGATCCCGGCACAGGAGGCGATCGCAGGTATTTTAGGCCATGATGATTAATTTGACCATTTTTTGAATTCAAAATTCAAAATTCAAAATTCAAAAAATAAAAAGCTGCGAAGCAATCCTTGGTTTAAACCTCCAGGCATAGGGTATTAATTTTGAATTGATAATTTTGAATTTTGAATTATTATGACACTCAAAGAAAAAGCGCGATTTTTTTACCAGTTGGCGGCTTTACTCAACTCTGGCATGGCTTTAGCCCCCAGTCTAAATTTGGCAGCGGGGGATTCTAGTGCCGGAGTCAAAAAGTATTGGCAGCAAGTGAGCGAGAAAGTGGCGGCGGGGGAAAGTTTGGCAGCGGCACTAGATCGGCGCTATTTTGATGGTGGCACTTTAGGGTTATTGCGGCTGGCAGAATATAGTGGCTTTCTTCCCGCTGCTTGTCAGCAACTATTTGTGGCAACGGAAACTCAACAACGCCACCAGCAGCTTTATCGGGGAATTGAACTGGCAGCGATCGCCACTCTCTGGAGTTTGCTGCTAGTATTGGTAGCAATTTTTAAACTGGAAACCCAAGCTTTTATGAGGCCAATTTTTTGGCTGTATGCCGTGGGGTTAGGTGTCAGTTTGTGGGGGTTAAGTCGGCTGGCAGAGCGCTATTGGTTTTTGGGATGGGGAAAGGCAATTGCAGTGATTCCAGGGGTAGCCAAGGCCATGGAAGCGCGATCGCTGCTTTATTTAACAGATATGGCTTTACCCTTAAGTTGTGGCATCCCCATTTTAACCGCTTTGGATCTCACTCGCCAACACATTCCCGATCCTGAAATGACTGCCAAATTAGCTCGCGCTTCTCGCCAACTCCGCGCCGGCAAAACCCTTAGTCAAAGCTTAGAAAATCAATTACCTGCCCTCGCCCTGCAAATGATTCGGATGGGAGAAGAGACAGGACACCTAGATCGAGGCATTCAGCAGATTGCTACCTATTATGAGGGAGAATTAGAGCGATCGCTCCAACAATTCCGAGCAATTTTACGCCCAATTAGTTTGCTGGCAATGGGGAGTGTAGTTGCCGTTGCCGGGATTTGGTTGATCAAATTATTGCAGAATTCTTTACCCAGTTAATTAACTAGGCTATACCGTCCAATTGCATTTACAAAAAGAGGCAAATGATTATGCAAATCACTTTGGAAATTCCAGACGATATTGCTCAAAATACTGTTTTAGGTGAATCAGACTGGCTGCGAGAAATTGCGATCGCTTTATTTCAAAAAGAACTGATTACTCTAGGTCGTGGTAGTAGAATCGCTCAAATGTCGCAAATTGAATTTCAGCAACTTCTGGCTAGTCGCGGGATTTGCGTTCACTATGATGTGGAAGACTTTGAACAAGACATTCAGCATTTACGGGATCGAGGCTGGTTATGATTGTCGTGAGCGACACCTCACCTTTATGCAATTTGGTATTAGTGAATCATCTTTGGCTGCTACGGGAGATTTACGATATCGTTATAATTCCTGTTGTTGTAGCCGAAGAACTTAGGGCGGCTAGTAATGTTGAAATTCAAAATATTTGCACTCTGGAATGGATACAAATGCGATCGCTTGCTAACCCAAGTTTTGCGGACAGACTTTACAGCGAACGTGGACTTGATTTAGGGGAAGCTCATGCTATTGCTTTAGCGATTGAGCTAAAAGCCGATGACTTACTAATTGATGAGCGAATAGGAAGAAGAGAAGCTTTACAACTTGGATTATCAGTTATTGGGATATTGGGTATTCTTATCACAGCTAAACAAAGAGGTTTGATTCCCATCGTAAAACCTGTAATGAATGCTCTTATAGAGAACGCTGGATTTCGAGTCAGTATCGAGTTGTACGATCGAGTTATTGCCCTATCTAATGAAAAATAAAAGAGCGATCGCTCTTTATATTTTAAGCGATCGCGTTAGAAAAGGAAATGCGATCGCTCTTGGTTTTGCTACAGGCGATCTAATTTAGCTTTATTGAGTTACAAATATTTAGGGCTTGCTGATACACTTTTTATGGCATACCATCTGTACACCATGATTGATTTCCTACATTGGCACAAGCCTTCGTACCTGTTTCTTTTTGCCACATATTACCATAGTAAGTGCCATTTTTACTAGGTGAATAAACGGTAAGTTTTTTACCATCCCTGTTTTGAAGCCAAATACTTGAGTCGTTAGCTTTTAATCTTCCTGCTTTAGTCCAAACAGCTTGGCATTTAAGGGAATATCTTAATTCTATCACAATAGTTTGCGAACCCCAGTCGAAGTAAGAGCCTGTTGTTTGTGTGAATGTATAAGCATCTTCGTTGCATCCTGTTGTCTTCGGATCGCCACCATTACATCTATTCCCACTACATGGTTGTGCGCCTTCTGATCCAGATGCAAATAATATAGGAGCAGAACAAAACAATGTTATCAGACTGACAGTCAAGATTTTCTTTAACTGCATAATTATCCTTGTGACTTTTCATTCTCTAAGCAAGTAAACCTGCTTCTTCTTCAAGGATAGCAATTAACTTTTATTATGTTGCTCTTGAAAAATCTGGCAGCTATCGGGACTTTTTCAAGGAATAACTTGCTCAAAAGTGGGGAAATATTGGATAATATTGGAAAATACAGGCAAATGTTTGTTACAATACAACTGCCATTGAAATCTATATCAAATATATGAACCTTAAGGAAATGTTAAAATTCGCAGACAATTTAGTATTTGCTAGCACAGGTAAACACCTTAATGATTTGCAAGAGACTATTCTGCGCGGCACATGGGAAGATAAAGACTACAAAGAAATTGCTAAAGCAGTTAACCGATCTGAAGATCGTGTTAGAGAGGTGGGAATGGAATTATGGCAGATTCTTTCACAAGAGTTGGGAGAAAAAGTTAGTAAATCAAACTTTCGCTCGGCAATGGAGAGGGTGCAAAACTCTAATATTTTAAACTTTGCACAAAATGTCAGCGGTAGTTTTAATATTTGTGGAGAAAGTAGACAACCGCCAGATATACCAAATGGACATCCACATAATAAAGAAACGGCTAATTCAACACAAGCTAAAAGCTGCCATCAAGATTTGAGCGAGATGCCGGAGTTGGGTGCTTTTTACGCTCGCACTTCCGAATTTGAAACTCTTAAAACATGGATTTTGGAACAACGCTGTCGCTTAATTGCACTTACAGGTATCAGCGGTATTGGCAAAACCTTGTTAGCGGTACAACTGGTTCAACAAATTAAAGATGAGTTTGAATATGTAATTTGGTGCAGTCTAGACGCATCCCCTAATCCAACTGAATTTCAGGATAATTTGAATCAGTTTTTTTTTCAGTCAGAAAAGCTCGATTCATCGGCAACTAACCAAAAACCTTTATCGTTGATTAAACATTTGCAAAAACATCGCTGTTTAGTTGTTGCGGACAATCTGCACAACCTTTTCAGTAGTGGCGAATTGGCAGGCAAGTATAAATCTGGATATGAAGAATATCGCACTCTATTCAAACAAATAGAAAAATTATCCCATCAAAGTTGTTTTCTGCTTGTTGGTTGGGAACAACCGCGAGAAATAACTCCAGTTAAAACCACAAATTCTGCAATTCAGACTTTACAATTGACTGGTTTGGATGCAGCAGCGGCAAGGGAAATACTAAGAGATTATGGCTTAGAGGAAAGCGAATATTGGGAAACACTGATTCAGCGTTATCAGGGTAATCCCTTATGGTTAAAAAGCGTGGCAACTCTGATGCAAGAGTTGGGAGAAGGCGTAAATGAGTTATTACCAGATGATATGATATTATTGCCAGAAGATTTGAAAGATGTTTTACACCAGCAGTTTAGCCGCCTCTCTGAATCGGAAAAACAAGTCCTGTCGTTGTTGGCACAAGAAAGTCCGCCTATCAACTTAGCCAAATTATTAGAAAATAGTCTCATACTGCTGGCAGATTTGCTCAATTCGCTGCACTCTTTATCTCGGCGCAGCTTGATTGAAAAACAAGATGGTTTTTACCTGATTTCACCTGTGGTTAGGCAGTATGCAACAATCGCCAATAATTATCCAAAAAGTTTGTAGTTGGGCTTTAGCCCTTACATTGGGGCTAAAGCCCAACTACGAAGCTGGGTTAAGGTAGAATTCGGAGTTTCAGACGGATTGTACCGCTTGCAGTGGCAGGGGCTTGCCAAGTGGCGATCGCTCGCTTAATTTCGTTAATAGTTGCCGATTCTTGCAGAGTCGAACTGGTATCATCAAGGATGATTCTGCCGACGCGACCATTGGATACGGGGAACTCTAGCACAATTTCGCCACTAACACCCGCAGGCAGATTAACGTATTGTAGCAGTTGAGTGAGAGAAGCGATCGCCTGCGGATCTAACCCATCGGCACTAATTATTTGCAAGCGATTATTGGGTACTTGCAATTCCAATTTTTCCGCTTCTCTGGCAGGAACTTTGGGCTTCAACATCGGCTGAGGTTGATTTGAAGCGCTGCCTCGATTGCCTCCAGGACTACTGGGCATTACTGACTGAGGTTGGGGTGGTGCGGCGTAGCCTCGCGTGTTACTGGTAGTGGCAGGAGCGTTAACAGATTGGTCTGCTCTGTCTCCAAAAACACCCGTATAACTAACCCCTTGGGGCATTTCCACCGGGACTTCTACCTTCTGGCGAGAACCATCGGGATTGACGCGGACTTCTTCGCTGACGGCAACAAAGGCGGTGTATTGGGAAAGCAAGCGATAGGCTAAAGCCGTAGCTGTGACGGCATCAACGCCAGATTTGGTTTCGCCGCCAAACATCCCATTCATCAAATCCTTGATTTTGGCTCGTCCCCAAAGTTGCGCGATTGGGCTTCGCCCAGGCTGCGCGATCGCCGGACTGCTATTATTACCAAAGTCAACTTTCAAAGTTTGTTCGTATTGCTTGCCCCCAGCGGCAGTGCCAGTGATTTTTAAAAACCCATTACTGCGGTCTTTTTTCTTGCCAAATAACACCAACGGCTGATTGGCAAACAAATCTGGTGCAGCTTGGGGATAAAGTTCTGGTGCGGCTCCTTCCCCTTCCCATTGGACTTGAATATTTGTCAGCACGGGATTATTTATTTGGCGGAAAAACTTTTCTGCCACAGCTTGCGTTGGTTCATCTTGGCGAATTACCTGGGATGTCCCTCTACCCACTTCAGCTAACCTGTCCAATATAAAGCGATTGACGGAACTACCCACCCCAAAACTATATAAACGATTTCCCGGTTTCAGTTGCTTCTGGACTTCCGCAATCACTTCATTCTCGTTACCGATATAGCCATCGGTAATCAGCACCACGCTTCGCAAACGTCCTTCCGGTGCTGCCGGGAAGTTCAAGACAGTTTTGATGCCATTGAGCAACTCTGTACCGCCATTGGCATCCAATTTGTCAATATAGGCAAGGGCTTTTTGACGGTTGGCGGCAGTATTGGCTAAAGGTTTGGCAGAAAGTTGTTTGGTGCTATTGGCAAAGTCGATAATCGTAAAGGTGTCGTTGGGATTCAACCCTTTAATAAACCGCCGCATCAACTCTTGGGATTTTGCTAAAGGATCTCCGGATTGAGAACCGGAAGTATCCATCAAGAACACTACATCTTTAGGGACAATTTCGTTACTGCGATATTCTAAAGCTGGAATCAGGTAAGAAGCAAAGTGTCCGCCTTGGTCATTGGCTTGGGTAAGTACCGTGGCTTGGGTGTTGGCAGTGGCAACCCGATAGCGCAGAATTAAGTCTTTGTTGGGAATATTATCTTCTGGTTTCAGGACAACGCGGACATTTTCGCCACTGTTGCTCGCTTCAATTTGGTGGGAAGTCGATTCAATATTACTAACGGTTACTCCGGCAGCAATATCAACGGTAACGCTGATATCATGTCCCGAACGAGTACCGGGTTTAACTATAGGGGGATTGATTCTAGAACCATCGGGAACTATATTGCTATCTCCCCCCCCAATGGGTTTGCCAGGAATATAGCGATGTCCAACAACCATCGGAAAGACAAACTCGTAATTGCCGCCTTCAAACTTTAGGCTGTCGGTGTAGCGAATCGTCACTTCAATTTTTTCTCCCGGCTTGATATTTGCCAGAGATTGAGTAAATATATTATCCCGTTCTTGTTCCAATAATCCCGCCGTGCGGCCTTCTTGCCGAGCGCGTTCGTAAATTTCTTTAGCTTCTTGCCGCTTTTTGATATCGCCTTTGATGACGCGATCGCCTATCTTAATTTCCATATCGTCTACTGCCGCCTCATCGGGCAGCGGGAAGACATAAACCGCCTCTAACGGGTTTTGAAACGGATTTTCAAAGGTTTGGGTAACTTCCACCCGCGACAAGTTGCCCGTCACCTGAGCTTTAACTTCCGTATGCTTGAGGGGAAAAACCTGTTGCTTACCATCTTTGGTAGCGGCAAACAACCCTCCTGGGGGACGATCGGGAGCCGCTGGAGAATTATTAGCTTCTTTAGAATTAGAATTAATTTGGCGGGATGTCGGTTGGCTGTTGGATTGGGCAAGTACCAAGTGGGAAACTGCGCCCAACGCTCCCACTACTAGCAGAGTCGCTGGCAATACATAGAGTTTCATAGTTAAAATAGGGAATTTTGACAAGTTCTGCTTTAGGATGACATCAGGAAAAAGGCGATCGCCCTCCGGTTTCATTTTCGGTAACAATTTCCTGTAGCCTAGATTAAGGCAACTGCCTATTTTCGTTGATTTTATAAAAGGGGCAATGGATAACTTTTTGCCGATAATCTATCTTTTCCTGTTTGTGGCCTTGCTTTCAGGAGCCAGTTGGCTAGTTTTTCGCCAGATTTTGAAGAATCGCCAAGTGGAAAGCAGCCTCTCGCGGCTAGAATCCAAGCTGAAACAGGAGAAAGGCACAGCCCAAGAGTATTACGAACTGGGCAGCATTTATTTAGAAAAAAAACTGTTTGCTCAATCAGTCGTCCTATTCCAAAAGGCACTGAAAGCCGATGATGAGGAAAATCCCATCCTCCCCCTCATCTACAATGCCCTGGGCTTTGGCTATTTTGCCCAAGAACAGTACGATTTAGCCATCCGGCAGTACAAAGAATCCCTCCGATTAGCGCCAGATTACGTCACCGCCTGGAATAATTTAGGCCATGTCTACGAGCGGAAAAAGCTGACTGCTCAAGCTTTAGAAGCTTATGAAGAGGCGTTAAAGTCCGAGCCAAAGAATGAGACTGCCAGCCGTCGGGCGGAGTCTTTGCGGAAACGGTTGGTTCCCTCTGGGTAGAATTATGGAATGGCACGTTACCGATGCTCAAAGTCTAGCAATTATTGACCGCGAAATAAGCGATAATCCTAGTGCGATCGCCGAAGTTTTGGCGTTTAGTCCAGCGGAATACGAGATTGTCCGGCGGGCTGTTTATGCCACCGCCGATTTTGAATATCAATCTTTGGTACGATTTTCGGAGCGAGCTTTACAATCTGGGGCTGCTGCCTTAGCTGCTCGCAGTACCATTGTGGTTGATGTACCGATGGTACAGGTAGCGATTACCCCCAATATTCAAAATACCTTTGCCAATCCGGTATATTGCAGTATGGATGCCCTAACTAGGCCGCAAAAAGAAAAAACCCGGGCGGCTTGGGGGATTGAAACTCTGGCTAGGCGCTATCCAGAGGGGATTTTTGTAGTTGGACAAGCACAAACCGCACTGATGGCGATCGTAGAATTAATTGAAGCTGGGGAAATTCGTCCCGCTTTAGTAATTGGAGCGCCTTCAGGATTTGTGGATGTGGATGTCGTCAAGGATAGGCTCAAAGATTCCTTAGTTGCCCATATTCGGATTGAAGGGCGCAAAGGCGGCGCAGTGGTAGCAGCAGCGATGGTGAATGGGTTAGTTGATTTGGCTTGGCAAGCTTATGGGCAAGATACCAATGGAATTGCTTGACATACTCCTAGACTTCAAACCTACAAAAACTGACAATACCCGTAGGTTGGGTTGCGCGACAGCAAAACCCAACAAAACAAACGCAAATGTTGAGTTTCCACTATCGTTTCAACCCAACCTACGATTTACTACAAAAACTGACAATACCCGTAGGTTGGGTTGCGCGACAGCAAAACCCAACAAAACAAACGCGAATGTTGGGTTTCCACTATCGTTTCAACCCAACCTACGATTTATGATATCAGTCTGTTTTTCTAGGTTGTTTCACCGGAATCTCAATGCTCAACTCTGTGCCTTCGCCTAATACTGAATTGCATTTTAGCAGACCTTTGTGCCGATCGTGAATAATTTGATAGCTAGTTGCCAACCCTAAACCCGTACCTTTCCCCACATCTTTCGTCGTAAAGAATGGTTCAAAAATTCGGGGCAGAACTGTTGGGGGAATTCCTACTCCATTGTCGGCAATTTTAATTATCGCCCTATCACTGTTTAGCAGCTTGGTAGTGATAGTAATCCTAGGCTGACGAGTTGAGTCGTCACCGCGAAAACCTGCCACTGCTTCAATCGCATTCAAGAAAATATTTAGAAAAACCTGATTTAATGCACTAGGATAACATTCAATGAAGGGCAAGGAATCGCCTTCTTTGACTAGAATAATTTCAGATTGGTCATTTTGAGGATTATCTGAATCATAATTGCGATTCAGGCTGTGCTGCAAAATCAACAATGTACTATCGATACACTCGTGAATATCAACATAATTCAACTCAGCTTTGTCTAATTGAGAAAATACCTTTAAAGACTCAACAATGCTCTTAATCCGGCTACTGCCTAATTTCATTGATGCCAGAATTTTACTAATATCTTCAATCATGTAATCTAAATCAATATCAGCTATTGTCTCTTGGATATCATTGACAGGTTGAGGATAATAATGTTGATATTTTCCCAGCAATTTTAAAATTTCTTTGGTATACTCGTCAATGTGCTTAATATTGCCGTGAACAAAATTATTGGGATTATTAATTTCGTGGGCAATTCCCGCCACCAATTGTCCTAAACTGGTCATTTTGGCAGTTTGAATTAACTGGGTTTGACTCCGTTGGAGATCTTCTAGGGTTGCCAATAGCTGTTGATTCTTTTCTTGCAACTCCTCAGTTCTGGATGCTACCCTTTCCTCCAAAGTCGCATAAACGCGAGCATTTTCAATCGAAATTGCCATTTGGGAAACCAAAACTTTGATAATCTCCAATCGTTCTTGCGTAAAAGCTCCTTGGGCAAGACGATTTTCTAAATAAAGAATGCCGATGAATTTGCCTTGGTAAATAATTGGCAAGCTTAAAATTGATTTCGGTTGGTACTTTTGAATATAGGAGTCGTTGGTAAACTTGCCCTCAACAGCAGCATTATTTAGGAGCAAAGTTTCTTCCTTTCTTTGAACATAATTAATCATCCCAAATGGTAAATCCGCATATTTATCAACCGGAATAAAGCGCAGATTGGTAACTTGCTCCAATTCCACATTGCCTTCCGCTGCCAGCACCATCTGATTCTCTTCCAGTAAAAACAGCAACACCTTTTGCGCTCCGGCACTTTCCATAATAATTTGAATTAATTTAGAGAGCAGATTTTCCAGAATTAATTCTTTAGAAATAGCTTGGGATGCTCTGGTGACAGTAACAATATCCAGCATCGCAGAACTGGTTTCATTGCTGGTGGTATTGATAGTAGTGCTGGGAACTAAATCCAGATTAGGTTCTTCGGGAGCAGCAGCTACTACAAAAATTTCTGGATATCGTTGCTCTAAGTCTTTAACTTTAGCTAAAGCGCCCCAACGTTGATAGGTATGGTAAGATTCAATCAAATAAGCTTTAGCCGTGGTTTGTCGATTGCGAGAGAAATAAAACTCTGCTGCCAATTCCCAAGCCAAAGCTTCATCCTGAGTAAATCCTTCGGCTTTAGCTCCAGAAATTGCCCGTTCATAATATTCTATCGCTTGAGAATCTCGCCCCAAAACCCGCGCCTTTTCTGCTTCAACTAAATCATACCCATGCTGATAATTCATTGGCGCATGATACGCCCATTTTCTTCTGCATTTTTGGTTAACAGCAACTTTTTTAAAAAATTCCTTTTTTTCTTTGGCTGAAGCTTGGGGATAAACGGCTAATAAAGAAAGGGAATGGTAGAAGTTGTGTGCAGGTATATTGATAGAGCCAAATGCACTTTTAATATATTTTTCAGCTAGACTAGCTTTTTCAACTGCTTTAGTATAATCTTGCATAAAGTAGTCGAAAATACATTGGGTAAAATTATCCCAAAATATGGTAATTTGATTATCAGTTTTCCTGAAAATCTGAGAACGTGTAGTTAAATCTAAAGAATCTCGACTGAGAAGCCTTAAGTAGAGTTTTTTCCATACATAGTTCATTTCAAGTGAAAATTCTCTTTTCAATTGTATCATCATATTCATATGAGTTTTATTTTTATCTGCTAGTTGATTTAAATCATTTCCATTGAAAAATGCCTGATTCTCATAAGTCATCATCGCATAACAGGCATATTCTAAATCGCCATTATCTAGACAAGTTTTAATATGGTCTGACCAAGTTTCTATTAGTGTTTTAATAGGAATTTTCCAGTGTTTAATTGTGGCAAAAAACAATAAATAAACAGTTGGCTTGAGTCTTCTATAGTTAAATTCATCTACTATCTTTATTGCTAACTCACCAAATTTATATCCAGAACTAATATTCCCCATTCCAACGCACAAAATCAAACCATAAAGAGCATATCCCACTGCTGTTTGAGGACAATTACCATATTTAATACTCAAATTAATCATTCTTGTTGCTACTACAGGTAGTAATTCAGGATTGGTTGTTCCAGCCGCAATAAATACTGCATTTAAAAGCCGCATAACTGCTAGTTTATCAGGTTCTTTCATTGCTTTAATGACAGATAATTCCTCAAAGTGCTTATTAGCTAAGTTCAGCTTGGTTCGGAATAATTCTATAGCAATTACTAATTTATTTGCTTTTTTTGATAATGGAAAACCCAGTCTTTCTAGTAAAGGCATGACAGTATCAATCACTGCTTTCATCTGATTTTGGGATATATAAAATTGAATTTTTTGCTCATAGACTGGGATTTTTTCTAGGAGAGTTTTAGCGCGTTCTAAAACCAATTCAGATAACTGATTTGCTCGCTCGAAGTTAATATTCAGATATTCCGCCGATATCGCTTCTATATGAATATCCAAAGTCAACTGATATTGATTCTGCCAACTATCTTTATCCAGCAATTCCAAACTAATCTTTAAACACTTCGCCGCCACATCATAGGCATTGGAGGCAATCGCTTTCTTCCCCGCCTGCAAATTCAGTTCCGCTAACTGATTTTTTTCAACTTGAGATTTAATCAGTTCTCTCCCCAAATTTAATTGATTAACGATATCAAAAATATTTTCTTCCAGTTCTACCTCTAGGGTATTTC
>CAKZHE010000027.1 GCA_936920195.1 uncultured cyanobacterium
CCAGGGACTCAAGTCCCTGGCTAATAAATCAAGTCCTCTAAAGAGGACTAATAATTGCGAGTCTTTTTAGTCCTCTTTAGAGGACTTAAACTGTGAGACAGGGACTTGAGTCGCTGTCGGATTGATGGTTGACTCAATTGCCACCCACATTGGCAAATTGGTTAACAGCCAATACAATTCAGTTAACTAAGTTCGTAGTTGGGCTTTAGCCCTAATCCGGAGAGGGCTAAAGCCCAACTACGAACTTTTGCGTTTTTAAGGACGGGTAGCGGTGAGAATAGTGACTGGATTGAGTGGCGAGAAGCGGGTTAGCTGGGCGATGGGAACGGAGCGGGATAAATTGACTTGTAACATTTGGTAATGCCAATTGCGATTATCGCGCAACCATTGAGAAGCAATACTCAGATGTTCGACGGTAGCTAAAGCTAAAACAATTGTTCCAGAAGGCAGTAGTTTAGCAGCACAGGTTTCTAAAATCTGGACTAAGTTGCCGCCGCTGCCTCCAATAAAAATTCGATGGGGTGCTGCCAAATGTTGCAATATTTCTGGTGCGTCTCCGTGAATGGAAACAACATTTTTAACTTGGAAACGCCAACAATTCTGCTCAATTAACATGGTGCCAGCAGAAGTTTTTTCAATGGCATAAACTTGGGAAGTGGGAAATAGACGCGCAATTTCAATGGAAACGGAACCAGTTCCGGCTCCAATATCCCAAATAATTTGTCCTGGTTGGAGTGCCAATTCTCCCAAGGCTAAAATTCTGACTTCCCGTTTGGTCATTAATCCGGGGCGATCGCTAAAACTTAAAAAGCTGGCATCGGGCAATCCTAATAGGGGCAACTTTTCTAAATTTAGCGGGGCGAGATTTTGGCGGCTAAATTCGGATTGTCTGAGCAAAACTACCACATTTAATAGGGCAAAATTTTGCTGGTTAATGGCAGCTAAATCGCCTATGTCTCCCAGGGGAAAAGATTGCACTCGTTCCCAGTCTCCACCTAAATTTTCACATACCCAGATTTGATAGGGACTGGGTAGGGATAAAGCTAATAATAATTGGGCGATCGCCTGTGGTGTATTGGTGCTATCTGTCAGTACAGCAATCTTTTCTGCGCCCTGTTGCAAGGCTTGAGTTAATTCATCTAGCGATCGCCCATGAGCGCTAACGGCGATCGCATCTTGCCAAGGCAGTTTAATCCGGTTAAAAGCTAGTTGGATGGCGTTGAGATGGGGATGAAAAGTTAACTCTTCTGGTGGCAGTTCTGCCAATAACAGTCTTCCCCAGCCGAAAAATAGGGGATCTCCAGATACCAAGACCACAATTTTTTCGTTTCCGGTGGCGAGGGCGGCGCGAATGGCGGCAATCCCTTGATGCAATTCTCCCAATACCCAGCGCCGTGCGGGATGGTGGGGAAAATAGTTGAGATGGCGATCGCTCCCTACCAGAAAAGTTGCCTGTTCGACGATGCGCTGCACAGCGGTACTGATTCCGGCTGCGCCATCCAGTCCAATCCCAACCACATCGATCATTTAGATATTTCTATATAACGATAGGTGAGAGATGAAAATATTTTCACCCCTCACCTATTGTTCACTATAATTTGCCGTTGGATTAACGGCGAGCGTAAATTCCAGGGGCATAGGCTTCAATGACTTTCCCTGTGACTGAGCAAGTGAGCATAAAGTAATCGCATCTGGGGCATTGGGTGCGGATCAGGCGATCGCTAATAATATGGTGACGTTCCGCATGATCGCCACAATTGGGGCAGCGAACATTCTGGGTAGCTGGCATAATTTTAGGTTCTCAATTTTTGTTTGTGGTCTAGGGATGAAAATCAGCCCAAATTTACCCAAATGGGTAAACCTCTAACTAAGTTTTTAATTTAGTGGCAGATTAACGGTCTAAAAGTTGGTTTTTATGAGAATTCGATTATCTCAGGTTTAGGGAGAATTAGTCAATCAATCTTCAGTGGGAATTCAGAGGCAAAAAATTGATCCCCGATTTAAACCTCTGCAAATCTCAGCAGCGATCGCCATTTCCCTCAAAACCTGGAATATTTTTTTTCGGGAGAATTAACGCTAGCAATTAAGCCATCTAGTTCCATCTGCATCTGAGCCAGTGTTTGCTGATAACAGATCTCGACATAGGCGCGATCGCTTGCGGCTGCCCTGCCATACCGCTCAAATACAATTGGGCGACAAATGCGGATGTGGATGGGTACGGGTAAAGGCAGATTGGGGATTGGTCCAATCCCCAAACCCCAGGGCAAGCCTAAATAAACTGGAAATACCACCGGATCGATATTAAATAGCCACGGCATCCCCCGTTGGTTCAGTTGCCGCAATTGCTGGTAGAAATCACCGAGGACGATTAAGGTATCGTGCGCTCCGACGGATACCACCGGAATGAGGGGGATTTCCATCTGGAGCGCCAACTTAATAAAGCCCTTGCGTCCGGCAAAATAGACTTGATGGCGCAAATGATAGGGGCGAAAAACATCTTCTGCCCCTCCCGGATAAACAATCACAGCGGCATCGCGTTTCAGGGCAGCGATCGCGGTTTTTGGACGAGCAATAATAGCCCCGCATTGGACAGCAGCTTTGGCGACTACCGGAGCCACTTCCCACACCTTGGGGTGCATCAGTCCATAGGCCAAACGTTCCGTACCAAAGCGCTGAAACCAAGCCGACATCAACATAAACATATCCGGCGCTGCCAGTCCACCATTATGGGAACCGATGGCGAGCAACTTACCTTGGGCGGGGATATGCTCCCAACCATCAACCTTGGTTTGAAAATAGTGGCGGTAGAACCACTCCCACAGGGGCAATAAAAATTCAATTACCTGGGGATCGCGGTCGTCGAGGGACCAACCATCAAATCTAGAGGGCGCTGATTTGCCCCGACTGCCGTTCAAAGTTTCAGAATTAGCAGACAACTTATTTATCGTTAAATCAGGGAGGATAAAATTTCGCTTTTACTTTCGATATATACTATAACCTAGATTATGATTTTTTGGTTAACTCCTGGTAGTAAATTTGTGACACGCGATCGCCGGGATTCTGTTCCCAGCAGCGCCCAAACAATTCCCCCGCCTCAGTTAATCTACCTTGATTGTAGAGAGACACCGCTTCGGCAAATAAAGGCAATGTCGCTAACTTGCCCGCTTTAATTTCTGGCAAATCTGCTTCAAACACTTCATAAATTGTTACCGCTTCCGACTTGCCTTTAACGATCGCTTGATCGATAATCCTAATTGCATAATTAGCTGGATTGCTCAAGCGCCTATAGGTTTGTTCGGCAATCAGTAAAGATACCCCGTAATTTTTCGTCAAATTTTCGACGCGGGAAGCTAAATTAACTGCATCGCTAATTACCGTACTATCCATCCGATTTTGTCCGCCCACTGTTCCCAACATCAATAGCCCGGTATTAATGCCAATCCCAATCTGAATTGGGACATAACCAGAATTAGCACGATGCTGATTGTATTCCCTTAAGCGGTAGAGCATCGATATCCCTGCTTTGACTGCATTATCTGCCGTGCCGCTAAACAATGCCATAATTGCATCCCCAATGTATTTATCAATAAAGCCATGATTCTCCGTAATCGCTGGTTCCATACAGCTAAGATAGGCGTTGATAAACTTAAAATTATCCTCTGGAGTCATCTTTTCTGACATTGAGGTGAAGTCACGAATATCAGAAAACAGCACCGACATTTCTAGCTGCACTTGATCGCCTAATTCTACCTCAACTACACTAGATTTATTTAAAAACTGGAGAAATTGTCGGGGGACAAAGCGCTCGTAAGCTTTATTAAATTGTTCCAATCTCTTTTGGTTTTCCCGTACCTCTGTATAAAGTTTAGCATTCTCAATCGAGATCGCTGCTTGGGAAGATAATAGATTTAATATTTCTAATCGTTCTTGGGTAAAAGCTCCGGGAATTAAATTATTTTCTAAGTAGACAATACTGATTAATTTACCTTGGTTAATTAAGGGAGCGCATAAAATTGATTTCGGCTGATAATTTTTAATATAGGAATCGTTGGAAAACTTACCATCTTTAATAGCATTATTTAAAACCACACTTTCTTTTGTCCGAGCAACATAGTTCACAATTAGTTCTGACAGTCCTTGAAAATTCGATACTGGAATTGATTGCAATACTAGGATGGGATTTTTATCTGGAAATGCCATGTTAACACTATCAATTGTTCCCTCAGCTTGAATTAAAAGTTGACCCTGCTGGGATAAAATCAAATAGCCCCGTTGCGCTCCAGCATTTTCAATTAAAATTTTCATTAAACTAGAGAGTAATTTATCTAGTTCGATTTCGCCAGAAATCGCTTGAGATGCTTTCATTACTGTGGCAATATCTAAATTAGCGCTAGAGTCAGTGGTAGTAGCAATGGTATATTTGATCCCCTTAGTTGTGGATTTACTCGCTGCAAATAATTGGGGATAGCGTTTTTCTAAATACTGAACTTTAGCAGCGGCTCCCCAGATCTGATAGTGATAATGAGCCTCCTGCATATAAGCTGTAGCAATTAATTGTTTACCTTGGGATAGATAAAATTTGGCGGCTAGTTCGTTGGCGAGGGCTTCTTCTTGGATATAACCATGTTCTTTGGCTCCGGCGATCGCTTCATCATAAAAATCCATGGCTTGTGCCTTATTTCCCAAAATCCGATATTTTTCTGCTTCTACCAACTGCCATTTATGTAAATAGTTCATCGGAGCGTGTTCTGCCCAATACTTTAGATGGGATTGATTTTGATTAATTCTTTGCTGCTGCTCTGGAAAACCATCCATTTCAGCCGTTATAGTTGCCAGAGTTATTAAAGAATCATAAAAATATAAACCTGCTTCGCTAATATAGCCTTCCCCGGCGGCAATATACTGTCTTGATTGCATAATATCTGCCGCCGCCTGCGCTAGATCTCCTACCGAAAATTTCACTATTGCTCTGTGCAAATAATAGGAAAATAATCCGCAGTAATCTTGAGCCGATAACAATTGAGCCAGAAATGTATTCCCATAAACAGATTGTTCAAAGGAAATTTCCAGTTTATCGGGATTTCCCAATAAAAATAAGGTGGCTTCCCAAAATATCCGCGCATAGCTTGCCGTTGTGACTTGGTTAAAATCGAGCAATTGTTGGTAATAAACTCGGATTTGCGGGGCTAGTTCTGTCAAAGGTTGTCCGCACCAATAAGCTGCTCGACAAAAAGCCTCTATATTGTATCCCAGCATTTCTAAATTGCCTGTTTCTAACCCAGCTTGATAGCCTACTCGACAAATTGGTAAAGTTCCGCGCAGATGGGATTTGCGATGGTGTAAAAAAAGTCCAATTGGCACTAAAGTTGCCGAGCGAACATTTTGGGCATCTACTTGAGATGCCATTCTATACGCTAATTTGCCAAAGCGATCTGCTGCCGTTACATTCCCAGTAAAGTTGTTGAGAACTATCCCGTAACAAGCATAACTGAAGGCGGCAATTGGACTGTTACCATATTGGAGCGATAAACTTACCTGTAAAGTAGCAATCAGCAGAAATAGTAAGGAACCCGCGTTATAACAAGGTGGTAGAATACTGGCGGCAACTTGCATAATTGCCAGCTTTTGAGGATCTACCATGACTGGCAAATCAAAGATCGCCTCAATCGATCTTTCTCCGATCAATCTATCAATTTCTTCCACTGCTTGCCGGATATCCTCTGCTGTCGGCTCTGAGGGTAACTCGCAGCCTAATTCTTGGAGAAGGGAGATTCCCAAAGATATTGCGGCTGACAACTGATGCTGAGAAGCCAATGCCTGAATTTTGATAATATAAACATTGATTTTCTCTAGGGAAGTTTTGGCATGATTAATGATGGCATCAACCCACTGCTCCATCAAGTCAAATTTTCCGCATAAAGCAGCCACTTCTGCTCCTAGTTCGTGCAAGTTTAAATTCATTTCATATTGCCGCTGCCAACCTGCTTCGCCGAGTAAATTGATCCCAATCTGGGCAAATTCTAGGGCGGCTTGGTAAGCAGTGGCTAATCTAGCTTTAGTAGCAGCAGCTAGGTTGAGTTTGGCTAATTGCTCTCGTTCGGTTGACTCGGCAATCAGATCGATGCCATAATTTAACTGATTAACTACTATGAATATTTTCTCTTCAAGCGCATTGGCAGGAATTTCTTGGAGCAGCAACTTGCCAATCTGATAGTGAGCGATCGCTCGTTCTGTTTCGGGGATGAGAGAATAGGCAGCTTGTTGCACGCGATCGTGAATAAATTGATATTCTGGTAATTGGTAATGGCTATTTAGTAGGGTGTCATCGGAAAATTCTGTGGCGGCGATCGCCTTTGGCGCTGGGCTTCGCCCAATCGCTAACTCTACATCTTCCATCTTACCCAAGGATATGATTAAACTTTCGTTAATCGCTAAATTAAGATAATTAATGTTGTCTTTGAGAGGTTTTTGGCTACTTAGCTCTAGGGTTTTGAGATCGAATCGGTTGCCAATACAAGCCGCTATTTTTAAGATTTGTTGGGCGTTTTCCGGCAATTTCTGAATTTTAAATGCCATTAATTCCACTACATTATCGCTAAATCCTCGTCTTTGAATTCTCTCTAAATCCCATTCCCAACAGAGAGATTTAAAGTTAAATTTCAAAAGGTTTTCTGCGTGTAGCGATTTCAAAAATTCATTAATAAAAAAAGGATTTCCACCAGTTTTTAATTGCACCAATTCAGCCAAAGGTTTGATTATGGCTACTTCTGCGTTCAAAACATCGGCAATAATTTCCTCGGTAGTAGTTAATTCTAAAGGTGTCAAGAAGATCCGATTAATAATGGTTTCATTTTTGATGATTTCATCTATGACTAGCATTAAGGGATGAGTTGCTGATACTTCATTATCCCGATAGGCTCCAATTAAAAACAGTCCGCCTGATGAATGCTTCATCAACAACTGTATTAGTTGTAAAGATGCCTCATCTGCCCATTGGAGGTCATCTAAAAATACGGTTAAAGGATGTTCGGGTTTAGTAAAGACTTTAATAAAGCTTTGAAAAACAAAGTTAAAGCGATTCTGTGCCTCGGCTGCCCCAAGTTCAGGTACACCAGGTTGTTTGCCAATAATTAATTCTAATTCGGGAATGACGCTAATAATTATTTGCCCATTTTCCCCCAAGGCTGATAAAAGTTTGCTTTTCCATTGCTGCAATTCAGTTTCGCTGGCTGTTAATAACTGGTTAACTAATTCTTTTAAAGCGTTAACCACTGCACTGTAAGGAATATTGTGCTGATATTGGTCAAATTTTCCGGCAATAAAATAGCCGCGACTTTGGGTAATCGGCTGATATAGTTCTTGGACTAAGGCTGATTTTCCGATGCCAGAGTAGCCAGCAATTAAGAAGATTTCACTTTGGAGATAAACTCGCTCAAAAGCTGCTAATAGAGTTTTAATTTCTGCCTCTCTGCCGTAGAGTTTTTGGGGAATTTGAAATTTATCTGATATATCTTGAGCGGCGATCGCAAAATTATCTATGCGCCCTGTTTCTTTTAATTGGATTAAACATTGTTCTAAATCTGCTTTAATTCCGGCTGCGCTTTGATATCTTTCTTCGGCGGTTTTTGCCATCAGTTTCAGGACAATGGCTGATAAAACTAATGGCACTTCTGGATTGATTTCATTTGGACTTAAGGGCTGCTTGGCGATATGACAGTGGACTAATTCTAGGGGATCTAGGGTTTCAAAGGGCAATTGTTTTGCTAGTAGTTCGTAAAAAGTAACACCTAGAGAATAAAAATCAGTGCGGTAATCTACATAACGATTCATTCTGCCAGTTTGCTCTGGGGATATATAGGCAAGCGTGCCTTCTAAAATATTGGGATTTTTAAAAGTGGGGGTTTCGCGGGTGAGTTGGGTAGAAATGCCAAAATCAATGATTTTTAATTCTTGGGTAGTGCGATTATAAACAATGTTGGCGGGATTAAGATCTTTGTAAATAATATGAGCGGCATGAATTTGTCCTAGGGTTTCGGTAATGGCGATCGCCATTACCAAAAACTCTTCTAGACTAAATTGATGCTGCTCATGCCAGGTTTTCAAGGACTCGCCGCCAAAATCCTCGACAATCATCACTAGAGTATTATGATACTTCTGCAAGTCGTAGACTTTGGCTACGCCTGGTAAGTCTAAGGATTTGGTAATCTGATATTCAGTGCGGTAGCGTGCCAGTTCTTGGGGAGTGGGGTAATTTTCCTTCAGAACTTTAAGAATAATCCGTTGGTTATCCTGCTCCCGAATGGCTCGATACACTAGAGAATTTGCACTTTCATAAATTTGTGCTTGAACTATAATTCCAGGAAGAGCAAGCATATGCTTAAATTAAGTTAGTACAATTTCTACCTAAAGGCTGATTGTTTTAGTTTAAGGCATATTTTTCATAGTTTGTCCAGGATATTCACCCTTACTCGTTTGGGGATTGTATAACCTGCTATCGGAACTTACGCAAAAAATCGGCATAAGTGCTACTCTTCTCGATCTCTCGGTAAACCCCAATAAGCTGCTCGTTCTTGCAACCAACCTTCTTTGCGCCACCGAGCGATCGCCTGATTAACTTCTTGGTGCAATTGAGTGTACTGTAACCCTTTGGGCATGACTACACATAAAGCTTCTGTGGACAGTAGGGATGGTAGAATATGGTATTCTGGGTACTCCTGCACCCACCCGCTAAGAACGCTGGCATCCGCCGCCATCACTTCCGCTTTACCAGTTTCCAAGAAAGTTTGCCCCTGGGCGTAGGAATCAACCCCCACCAGTTGCGCTTGGGGTAGTACGCTGCGGATAATGGCAATGGTATTTGAGCCTTTAAGAACAGCAATCTTGACTCTAGTCACATCGCGGAGTTTTTGCAGAGCAGGATTTTTGGTAACTAAGGCTGTGCCATCAAAATAATAGGGAATGCTCAATTCTACCAAGCGATCGCGACTAGAAGTTGCTGTCACCCTCGCAATTGCCAGATCGACTTGCTGTGCTAATACCAGGGGAATTCGTTCTTGATTTGCTACTGGTTGCAACTTCACTGCTTCTAGTTGCCCTAATAATTCTTGCGCTAATCGTTGCGCGATATCAATTTCTAATCCTTGCAGTTTGCCCTGGGGATCTCGAAAACCCAAAGGGCGTAAATTCTCTTTCACAGCAACAATCAAATAGCCCCGCTGTTTAATTTCTGGCAATTCTGCCCCCCGCGCCAATAGAGGCGCAAATAAATGCGCCCCTATTAGCCCAACTGCGAAGGCGAGGCTAAAGATTTGGTGTTGCATAATCCGCTGTCCTGCAAGTTAGGAGGCAAGGGAACTTGAACCTTTAACTTTGAGCTTTTTTGCCAGCTTGTTGGGCTAGTTCAACAACTTTACCAAAACTGGTGGGATCGAGGACTGCCATTTGTGCCAGCACTTTGCGGTTGAGCAGAATGTTAGCTTTTTTCAGGTAGCCAATCAGTTGACTGTAGTTAATCCCATGATCGCGCACTGCCCCGTTAATCCGGGCAATCCAAAGCCGCCGAAAATCGCGTTTCCGTTTGCGGCGATCGCGGTAGGCATTCCGCAGCGCTTTCATTACCTGTTGATTGGCTGTCCGGAAAAGTTTCGAGTGAGAACCACGAAAACCTTTAGCAAGTTTGAGAATTTTTTTGCGGCGTTTGCGAGCAACGTTACCGCGTTTTACCCGTGTCATAAAATGTCAGATTGTGGATTGATCGAAGAACAAATTGCGATTAGTTCTGAATTTTTTTTAATTCAAAACTGGTGATTACAAATACGGCAGCATTAACCGCACATTTTCAGCATCTCTTTCGTGAACGAGAGCCATTTGCCCTAGTCGCCGTCTGCGATCGGCTCCTTTGTGCTGGAGTAAGTGGTTTCTAAAGGCTTTGCGGCGGGTAATTTTGCCGCTGCCAGTAGCTCTGAAGCGCTTGGCGGCGGATCGGCGAGTTTTTACTTTTGGCATAGCGAGGTTTAATTCGACACAATCTCTCACTATACAATCAAATTGCTCTTTTGGCAAGATTCCCAATCATACCGTGTCCGGCAGATTAACCTTTTGTCTCTATCCCCCCGCGAATCTCCGATCCTGTGCTATATTTTTCCTTAAAATCTCGCTCCAATTCGCATAAACATATTTAGCTGACAGCTTATATTCTATGAAGCCATGACTACTCTTACATTAAACCTACAATCTCTCCTTGAAATAACTGACGAGCAATTCTATCAGCTATGTCAGGCAAACCGAGATTTGAAATTTGAACGAACAGCTAAAGGAGAAATATTAATTATGCCACCAACTGGGAGCGAAACAGGCGGTAGAAACGCAGGTTTAACCGCTCAAATTTGGCTCTGGAATCAACAAACCAGACTAGGCAAAAGCTTTGACTCCTCAACTGGATTCAGGCTGCCTTATGGCGCAGATCGTTCTCCTGATGCTGCTTGGGTGCGCCGCGACAGATGGGATGCTTTAACCGCAGTACAAAAACGTAAATTTGCTCCGATTTGTCCTGATTTTGTTGTGGAATTATGCTCTCCCAATGATGATATAGAAGATGTCCAAGCAAAAATGCAAGAATATCTGGCTAATGGCATTCGTTTAGGATGGTTAATCGATCCCGAAACTAGACGAGTTGAAATTTACCGTCCTAACCAAGCTGTAGAAATATTGCATAATCCGGCAACTATCTCAGGAGAAGATGTTTTGCCTGGGTTTATCTTAGATTTGCAGCCTATATTTGAAGATTAAACTTTTAAGATTGTTTCTAGTAATAATCCTTCCACAATTATGGTCAACAGGACTTACGCAGACCCTCTACATATAGTGTTTTGTAGGGGCAATCCCCCCGTGGTTGCCCCTATTCCATTGATAACCAATCGCCGAAGGGCAGCGGGAACATAAGTTGTCATTACCGATCTAGAATTGCCGCTTTTTTAAGATTTACCATTGCTTGGGCTTTCGCAAGGCGAACTAGATGTTCTAAGGTTAAATAACGGTCTAATTCAGTTTCTTCTGGTGGCGAAAGTTGACCTGCTTTATTCTGGGCAAGAAGTTGGCTCATTCGGGCTTGCAGTTCGGGAGATGGATGAATCGCCAGGATTTGTTCGGGGGTAGGTTGGCTGGCAAGAATCGAGATGATTTCCTGGCTACCCAAAAAATTGGGATGGTATTGTTCGCTCAAAAGTTCTTGCAGTCCGCGTTCGAGTAATTCTGGCAGTCGATCGCCAAATTGTTGTAGTTGTTCTCCAAGGCGATCGGAAATTTCAAGGACAATTTGCATATTGATTCTCCGATGCTGTTTAAATAAAACTGAGGATGCCTGTAGTACCATCCAAATGTACAGTGATTCCTACGGGTAAAGCGGCATTTTCTCCTTCGTGTCCAAAGGGTAAATGGGAGACAATGGGAATTCCTAAGTCGCTAAGGCGATCGCGCAATACTTCTTCTACTGTAAAACTAGGCAATCCTGAAGGTGCTTCGCAACTACTAAATCTGCCCAAGGCAATGCCGTGCAATCCCTGGAATGCTCCACTAGATCGCCATTGGGTTAACATCCTGTCAATCCGGTAAGGAGCTTCAGATACGTCTTCTAAGGCCAAAATTGCTCCCTCCAGGTTAAGTTGTCCCGGCGTTCCAATCAGGCAAGTGGCAACGGTAAGATTAGCTGGGAGCAGAATGCCTGTAACACTGCCACCGCCCCAACCTTGCCCTTGCAGGGGGGCAATTGGATTACCTGCCACCCAGTTAAATAACCGCTCCTGGGACCAAGCAGGCTCTTGAGCAATGGTGGTGAGCAGGGGAGCGTGAACGCCAGAAATTCCGGATTGAACTAGATGCCAGAGTAGGGCGGTGATGTCCGAAAAGCCAATTAACCACTTGGAATTTTGGTGGGTTGCGGGGGGGATGAATTGGAAGTTTTCTAATAGTCTGGTGCTGCCATAACCGCCTCTGGCGCAAAGAATACCGCGACATTTGGGGTCTTGCCAAGCTTCTATGAGTTGTTGGCGGCGATCGCCATCTGTTCCGGCTAAATAACCCCAACGGCTATCAAAACCAGAACTGATTTCAACTTGATAGCCTTGCGATCGCCAAATTTCTACCCCGGCATCAAAAGCGGCTAATTCTCGCAGACAACCGCTAGGAGCGATCGCTCGCAATAAATCCCCCGGTTTTAAAGGTGATGGCGGTTGACAGGGTTTTAACACCATACTTTTCGATAATATTGTGGCTGGAAATGGGGATCGATCTAGGGGCAATGAGTTTCTAACCAAGTTGACAAATCAGCCACTGATTCAAAATCTAATAGGGCTTCCCCTAGATCTTCTAGTAGAGCTACTGGTAACGTAGAAAGCTGCGATCGCAATCCCCCATCTATTGTCCCAAACTTTCGATTCAGCAGCCGAAAAATCAAGGCGCGAGCTTCCTCCTGAAGACCTTCTTGGCGACCTTCTTGGCGACCTTCTTGACGACCTTCTTGACGACCTTCTTGACGACCTTTTTGCAAAATATCTTGATAAACTACTGATTCCCGCATGATGTTCTCCCCAAATATCCGCAAAGATTTTTTACCAAACTTCAATCCTGCCAAGATTTGAATATAGGCAGACACTTCTCGCTTTTGCGATTCTGATTCTATTTTATCTACTTGCTCGGCAACTTGAGCTAGTAACTGTTCTGGTTGGGATGTGGCGGCTAATGATGCCAATGGCAGCAATGCCACATCGGATAAGAATATATTCGGATCTTCTTCCCATAATCGAATTACCCGATATTCATGGTAAGTTGTTCCCAATTGAAATGCAGTTTCAATTACTGTTCCTTCGGCGGGAGGTAGTAATAAGACAATGACTTGGACGATCGGTTTGCGGTAGAGTCGATATAACCGCACCCAATAGTCTAACATTCGCAAGGGTAATGGGGGTTCTGATTCTAGTCTGACTTGAAATTCCAGATGCAATATCTGGTCTGATGTTTCTAGAAATGTGACTGAATCGGCTCGAATTGGTTCGATACTCAATTCGGTTTTTAATACCTTGACTCTGGAAATCTGTTCTCCTAAAACCCAGGTGGCAAAACGGGCAGGATATTTTTCTGATAGCAGTTTGCACAGGTTATCAAAAGACATTAGATCCTATCTTTAAACTATTTCAGGAACTAGCTACGCATTCTTTGGTGGCTTAAATTGCCATCCCAAATATTGTACTCCCAAAATCAGGCAATACCGAAAGCGAAAAACCCCAGGGGGTAGCTGGGGTTTAGACTATTACAGAATTTTCAGGAATGTCCCGATATCGCAGTTAGTTGGGGAGTTGGCTGCTGGTGTAGGAATTCATCGGGTAGGCAGGGACGCGATCGCTGTAATCAATATCTTTACCACAGATCGCTTTGGATAGCTGTTCAAAAGACTTTGCCCGCCAGTTGCGTTCGTGGATGGGCTTGGATTGTTCTCCCAGGAAGTATGCTTGGGTGCCAAGAACAGATGCTGCTACCCAACCGATGAGGAATAGTAGTGCCAGGATAGTCATAGTCATGTTACTTGCTCCAGAAATTCAAAGTTGACAATTGATTGAGTGCGTGGTGATGGTTTAGCTGACGGCGATCGCGGTGAGTATCAAAAAGGATACAAATAAAGTGGCGATCGCGCCTTGGAGGGCGTAGCGGCTTTGTTGCGCTGGGGAAGGATATTCCGCGTAGGAGATTTGGGGATCGGTAGCGTAGTTGTTGAGAACGCCGGATTCGTTGGTGGTGGTGTACATCTGTTGTTGCTCCTGTGTTGTTTCCTTATGTAAATCAATGTAACGCTTTATTAAGAAAGATGGTTGTGACTTGACAAGAAAATACCTGTGATGTTAATCACAGGCGATCGCTGATGAGTGCCTACCCCGTTAAATTGGGGCAACCACGGGGGGATTGCCCCTACGGGAGTGCATCGACTCATTAAGACGCGCATATATAAAGAAGATTTGAACGCTAGTTCACCCCATCTCCCTATCTCCCTATCTCCCCATCACCCCATCTCCCCATCTCCCCATCAATCTCCTGGGGCAGTAGATCGGTTTCGGTGGTATAAGCTAGATTCTGATTGCTAATAACGCTTTGAGCCGCAAAACTCTGGGCATAGGCGATCTTCTTTTGTAAAGCTTCAGCGGCGGGAGCTAATAAACTAGCTCTGGCTTGCCGTTGCTCATTTCTGACTGCAATCTTGGTGTTGCGCCGCTGAATTAAAAAGTAGCGAATTAAGGGAATGGCTAAAAAAGCTATCCCATAAGCCAATAAAAACCAATAAATTGAAGAGACAAAAGCGACTAATCCACCAGCCAGTGCTACCTTGCCATCAGCCAAAAGCGAACCTAAAATCAATGCTCCAATAATATTCACCGCGCCTAAACCAACGGCAAGCATAATTTGCTGGCTATTAGCTTGGCTGAACTGCCACAACTTTTCCTTTAAATAGGGCAGAACTGGTTGAGCAGATTCTGAAGCACTGGCAGTAACTTGTAACTCTGGAAAGTGATAGATAATTTGCCCTTCCGGATTAACTTCTGGCCTGCCCTCAAACCGGACTAAGATCGGCAGCATATAATCTTCATATTCTTGGCTGTAGCCTGTTCCCAAGTTATCGAGATAGGGGGCAATTTGTTCGGCAACCACAGCGCCTTGGTGATAGCGAATAGTCGCAGCGATCGCTTGCCAGCGCCGCTCTTCTAAATTAGCATTAGGATCGCCATCCCCAAACAAGAAGGAAAAAACCGCTTCCAAAAAGTTCATTTCCCCTGGCTGTTTTTTCTCTTGCTGCCGTCGAGTGCTGGGATTGTAATCCCAATCAAAGAACCAGAACAGGTTAGGATTAAACCAGAAGTGGGGCAGAAAAATCCCGCCGCCGCTACCACCATCATTGTCATTGTTATCTCCACTACCGCGACTGGAGTTAAGAGTAACAATGATGACAAAAATCGTCACGAAAATCAGTAAAATCGAAATTACCAAGACAATTCCAAAGGAAATCCGAATTAAATAGCTGAAAAACTGCCAAATTCTTTGCCAGAATTCTTGCCAGCGCAGTTGCCAGAATTTGTTGCGGAGAATTGAACGGAAGTTGGGCGGGAATAAATAAACTATTTCCCCAGATTCTGCTACTTGCAAATGCCCGCCCACATCCGCCGCTAGCACCAATAAGCCTTGTTGGGTAAAATTGATATTTAAGCCTGCTTGGACTGCCACATCGCCAGCAGTGGCACGGTAACGGAGTTTTTCGATAGCTTGAGCGATCGCTTGGTTAAGAGCCATGTGAATTTAGGGATTGGGGATTAAACTGATTTGACAAATATAAATTTATGCAAATTTTTCTAGCCAATAGTCAACAAAGAAAGGGATTTTGTGCAAAGTTGAAATCTAAATTACATTCGCCAAGCCTAAACGCCTCCAGGCAGTAAACTATAAGTAAAAGTCCCCAGCTTTGATGTGCAGGTAAAATCATGAATTCTCATACAGCCCACTTGACTAATGCTAGCGAATTGCAACGACAATATGCGGCGGGAGAGCGGAATTTTGAACAATCAAGCTTGAGTGGCGCAAACTTGCCTAGAGCAATTCTCCACGGAGCCGACTTGAGCGAATCCCTGCTCGCGGGAGCAAACCTCCATCAGGCAGACTTGCGGGGAGTAGACCTCAGTTGGGCTGATTTAAGTAAAGCAGATTTGCGCGGCGCAGATTTGCGCGGGGCAATCTTAACTAGAGCCGATTTAACCCAAGCCGATTTGAGCGGAGCCAATTTACTCAATGCTGACTGGAGTTGGGCAACTTTAAGCGATACCAACCTCTATGGAACTATTTTGCCAGATGGCAGCGTTCACGATTAAAGATAGTGTTAGTGAATTGTCGTACAGTTGACTGTGGCAATGGGGGAAGATTGGCATAAGCAGGATTGGAATGCCAAAATTTTGCTAATCCGCACTCAATCAGCGGTACAGTAGCTAATGGGATGTAATTTACCAACCTGCCAGCTACCCTGAGCGACTAAACCAGCCATACACAGAGGCGGATATGCCAAGAACGCAAAAGAACGACAATTTCATTGACAAAAGCTTTACAGTCATGGCAGATCTGATTCTAAAATTGCTGCCGACTAACAAAAAAGCTAAAGAAGCCTTTGTGTACTATCGCGATGGTATGTCCGCCCAGGCAGATGGCGAGTATGCAGAGGCTTTAGAAAATTATGAGGAAGCTCTGAAGTTGGAGGAAGACCCCTACGATAAGGGCTATATTCTCTACAACATTGGGTTGATTTATACTAGCAATGGCGATCGCGATCGCGCCCTGGAATACTACCGTCAAGCCTTGGAACTCAACCCCCGCTTGCCCCAAGCCATGAATAATATTGCGGTGATCTATCACTATCAAGGGGAACAAGCCAAAGAAGCTGGGGACAACGACGCGGCGGAGGAGTTTTTTCGTCAAGCGGCGGAATACTGGAAAGAAGCCATTGGTCTAGCTCCCAATAATTACATTGAAGCCCAAAATTGGCTGAAAACCACTGGGCGATCGCGCATTGATGTCTTTTTCTAACTGCTAATTCTATGTTTCCACTTGAAGAAGTCCGCAAAGTTGCTCATTTGGCTCGCTTGCAATTAACAGCAGCGGAAGAAGCACAATTTACTGGTCAGTTGGGAACAATTTTGGACTACTTTGCTCAGTTGAGCGAACTAGATGTGAGTAAAGTTGAACCAACATCCCGCGCTATTAATATCAAAAATGTCACTCGTCCTGACATTTTACAACCCTATCCCGATAAAGAAGCAATTTTAAGCAATGCTCCGGATCGGGAATCAGACTTTTTTAAGGTTCCCCAAATCATGGGCGAATCTTAAAACCTGTTTGAATTGAGTAAGTCCTGTTTGCAAAGCCGTTAATCGGTAAATCTAGGGTGAGTCAGAGGTGAGATTATCTTGATTTAACAAGGTTTTCTCAACTGGCACACCCTTTTGTTTGATAAACCACGTTCACATTAAATTCACAATTTGTATATATTAGTATATTAGTATAAATAAAAAGAGAGTATTGAGAGTATGAACGCGATCGCAAATTTCTCTGGTTATCGAATCACTGAGCAATTATACGCAGGTACGCGCACCCTCGTTTATCGCGGTATCCGTATTAGTGACCAACACCCAGTCGTCATTAAACTCCTGCAAAATGAATATCCCAACTTTACTGAACTCCTGCAATTTCGCAACCAATACACCATTGCCAAAAATCTCAACTTTCCTAGTATTGTTCAACCCCTGACGCTAGAACTATATCGCAATAGCTACGCCTTAGTGATGGAAGATTTTGGGGGAGTCTCTCTATCAGTTTATCTTAAATCAGCAATGGATGAAAGCCAAATTTATAAGCCTTTACCTTTAGCCGAATTTCTCAATATTGCCATTCAACTGACAGATATTCTCCACTATCTCTACCAAAACCGCGTTATTCACAAAGATATTAAACCTGCCAATATTTTAATTAACACAGATACCAAACAAGTTAAATTAATTGACTTTAGTCTTTCATCCCTGCTACCTAGAGAAACCCAAGAAATCCAAAATCCTAATGTTTTAGAAGGAACTTTAGCCTATCTATCTCCAGAGCAAACAGGCAGAATGAATCGGGGAATTGACTATCGGAGCGATTTTTATTCCCTGGGGGTAACTTTCTATCAATTGTTAACAGGAAAACTCCCCTTTGTCTCAGCAGATGCAATGGAATTAGTTCATTGCCATTTGGCTAAACAGCCAATACCCATCCATGAAATTAATCCCAAAATTCCCTTAGCGTTGTCAGAAATAGTCAGCAAACTAATGGCGAAGAATGCGGAGAATCGCTATCAAACTGCTTTGGGAATCAAGCACGATCTAGGAGTTTGTTTAGAACAATTACAAACCATAGGTCAGATAAAACCTTTTGAAATTTGTAAGCGAGATATTAGCGATCGCTTCCTCATCCCTGATAAACTTTATGGCAGAGAAAGCGAAGTAGAAAACCTACTAGAAGCATTCGATAGAGTCAGCCAAGGTGCAACAGAAATGATTCTGGTAGCTGGGTTTTCAGGAATTGGGAAAACCGCAGTTGTTAACGAAGTGCATAAACCCATTGTCAGACAACGCGGCTATTTCATCAAAGGTAAATACGACCAATTCCAACGGAATATTCCCTTCAGTGCATTTGTGCAAGCTTTCCGGGATTTAATGGAGCAATTATTAACCGAAAGCGATGTGCAAATTCAGCAATGGAGAAACAAAATATTAGCTGCTGTTGGTGAAAATGGACAAGTAATAATTGAAGTAATTCCAGAATTAGAAAACATTATTGGCAAACAACCACCAGCAGTAGAATTATCAGGAGCAGCAGCGCAAAATAGATTTAATTTATTATTTCCGAAATTCACCCAAGTCTTTACCAGTAAAGAACATCCCTTAGTCATATTTTTAGATGATTTGCAATGGGCAGATTCCGCATCACTGAAATTAATGCAGCTATTAATGGCTGATAGTGGGCATCTTTTCATTATTGGAGCCTACCGAGATAACGAAGTTAATCCAGGGCATCCATTATTATTGATCTTGCGTGAAATCCAAAAGACACAAGTAACAATTAGCACAATCACTTTAACACCACTCAGTCAAGTACAAGTAAATAAATTAGTTGCTGACACGCTCAAATGTCGAGAAGAATTGGCATCGAATCTTTCTAAATTAATCTATCAAAAAACTCAAGGTAATCCCTTTTTTGCCACTCAGTTTCTCAAAGCATTACATCAAGATGGATTAATTGAATTTGATTTTGAGTTAGTCTGTTGGCAATGTGATATTTCCCAAGTGACAATGCAAGCGGTGACAGATGACGTTGTAGCTTTTATGAGTTTGCAATTACGTAAACTGCCGCCATCAGCCCAAGAAGTATTGCAGTTAGCGGCTTGTATTGGTAATTCTTTTGATTTAGCAACTTTAGCAATTGTTTCAGAAAAATCTCAAATTGAAACGGCTGCTGCTTTGTGGAAAGCATTACAAGAAGGGTTGGTTTTACCAATTGGTGATGTTTATAAATTCTATATTGGGCAAGAAACTCCAGCACGTACTTCAGAAAATCAACAGACTGTTCCTTACAAATTTTTACACGATCGCGTTCAACAAGCAGCTTATTCTTTGATTGCCGATGATCAGAAAACCTCAACTCATCTCAATATTGGACAATTACTGCTAAAAAATTCCTCGGAAATGGAAAAACAGGAAAAATTGTTTGATATTGTTGGGCATTTGAATTTAGGACAATGCCTAATTAGTCAACCAAGCGATCGCCAAGAATTAGCTCAACTCAATTTCCAAGCGGGAGTTAAGGCGAGAAATTCTACAGCCTATCCAGCAGCAAGGACTTATTTACAAACAGGAATTAATCTATTAGAAAGTAACTGTTGGCAACATCAATATGAACTGACTTTAAATCTGTATCTTGTATATACAGAAGTCAGTTATTTGAATGGCGACTTTGAGGGTATGGAACAGCAAGCAGCATTGGTGTTACAGCAAGCGCAAACAGTTCTCGATCGTGTAAAAATTTACGAAATTCAAATAGCTGCCAAAACTTTACAAAGTCATGTCTTAGAGGCGATCGCTGTGGGCAGAACAGCTTTATGCCAATTGGGAGTTGAACTACCCGCAGAAGCGAATGAAACCGAGATTGGTAAAGCACTACAAACCCTCAGTACCCAGTTGGAAAATATCCCAGTAGAAACATTGGTCGATTTACCAGTTACTAATGATGGTATTACCCAGGCGGCAATGCACATTATGGGTATCTTATTTTCCCCAGTGATTCAGGGTATGCCTGGTTTATTACCCTTGCTAAGTTCTAAGATGGTCAGTATATCTCTGCAATCGGGGAATACGGTATCATCCACTATCGGCTATGCCCTCCACGGATTAGTCATGTCTGCCTTTTTAGCAGATCCAGCTACAGGCTATGCTTTTGGCAAAGTTGCTTTAAATTTACTGGAAAAGTTTAATACCCCAGAGATTAAGCCGATCGTTATGTTTCTATTTGGCAACTTTATTCAACCCCATAAAGAGCCATTGAAGAACTCAATCCAAACCTTGAAAACAGCTTTCGATGCAGGGATAGACACTGGTGATTTTATGCACGCTGGATTTTCCTTGGCTACCCACAGCAATTCCCGATTTTTTAGCGGTGGAGAATTAAGCGGTTTTGTCAAAGATATGGCTAACTATAGTGTAGCTTTAGCTCAGATGAAACAATATTCTGCTCAAGCTTATATAAATTTAGGAAAGCAAACGGCAGAAAATTTTATTGAGATAGTTAGTCAACCACATTGTTTAACTGGAAATTCTTACAATGAAAAAGTGATGCTACCTCAGCACCAGCAGGATCGGGATGGAACAGCGATCGCTGAAGCATATATCTATAAGTTATTGCTGGCTTACTATTTTGGTGATTATCGAGATGCAATTAATTATGTGGCTCAAGCACAGTCCCACATAGTGGCAGTATCAGGCTCATTTTTTGTGCCTATTTTCTATTTTTATGCAGCCCTGACTCATTTGACATACTTACCGAGTCAATCAGAACAGGAGCAAAGTGAAATTCTAGCAATTGCCCAAACCCATCAAACGACTCTGGCTCAATTTGCAGATCAGGCCCCCATGAATCACCAACATAAGGTGGATTTAATCGAGGCAGAAAAGCAACGGGTGTGGGGTCAAAATTATGCAGCCGCAGATTTATACGATCGCGCTATTTCCGGTGCTAAAGCAAATGGCTATATCCAAGAAGAAGCTTTAGCCAACGAATTAGCAGCACAATTTTACCTGGCTTGGGGGAAAGAGAAAGTCGCCGCAGGTTATATGCAGGAAGCATATTATTGTTATGCCCGTTGGGGAGCAAAAGCCAAAGTTGTCAACTTAGAACAACGCTATCCCCAATTACTCGCTCCTATATTACAGCAAAGCCGTTCGACCCTTGTCACGGAGAAAAATATCTTTGGTACGGAGACCTTCACATCTCTCAGTACCGCCACATCTAACAATAGTGTTTCTGCAGCTTTAGATTTAACTGCAATTCTCAAAGCTTCTCATACTATCTCAGGTGAAATCGAATTTGAAAAACTGCTTTCATCATTGCTTGAGATTGTCATCGAAAATGCTGGGGCTGATAAATGCGTGTTAATGCTGTTGCGAGACTCGCGCCTGCTAATTAAAGGCGCAATTACCCAGGGATCAAAGCCAGTAGTATTGCAGAAAATTCCGGTGGAAGATAGTCAAGAAATTCCCCACAAGCTAATTTATAAAGTCAAGCACAGTCAGCAGACTGTAGTGCTAGTGGATGCGACAGCAGATCTAACCTTCGCCAACGATCCGTACATCACTCATCAGCAACCGCATAGTATTTTGTGCAGCCCGATTTTACACCAAGGCAAATTGCTGGGGATTTTATATCTAGAAAATAATTTAGCCACGGGTGCGTTTACGAGCGATCGCGTCGAACTCCTCAACCTACTCTGCGCCCAAGCCGCCATTTCTCTAGAAAATGCCCGACTTTATGAACGTTCTCAGGAATATGCCCAACAGTTAGAGCGATCGCTCCATGAGTTAAAAACTGCTCAATCCCGCTTCCATAATCTAGTAGATAATGTTCCTGGGGTGGTGTATCAATTCCTGATGGCTCCCGATGGTTCGATGTCAATGTCGTACATTAGTAATGACTGTTATGAACTCTATGAAGTCACCGCTTCTCAAGCGATCGCCAATGTGCAGATCATCTTAGATATGGTGCATCCCGAAGATGCTGAATCTCAGCATCGTTCCATTGCCGATTCAGTTCAAACCTTAACTCCCTGGCACTGGGAGGGACGAATTGTTACCCCCTCTGGAATTATTAAGTGGATTCACGGTGAAGGGCGAGTAGAAAAACTGTTTGATGGAACGTTAGTGTGGGATGGCTTGTTACTAGATATTAGCGATCGCAAACAAGCCGAACTGGATTTGCAACAAGCCCAATTACAAATCATTCAAGGTGAAAAAATGTCCGCCTTGGGTAACTTAGTAGCTGGGGTGGCGCATGAAATTAATAACCCTGTGGGTTTCCTAGGTGGCAATATTCAACCTGCTTTAGATTACATCAATGACTTATTGGGATTAATCGATCTAGTCCAAGAAAAACACCCACAATTACATCCAGAAGTTCAAGAGGAAATAGAGGCGATCGATCTTGAGTATATCCGCAAAGACTTACCAAAGTTAGTTGGTTCAATGCGGGAAGGAGTGAAACGAATTGCCGATATCAGCACCAGTTTGC
Source organism: uncultured cyanobacterium (assembly GCA_936920195.1). Classification (GTDB taxonomy): domain Bacteria; phylum Cyanobacteriota; class Cyanobacteriia; order Cyanobacteriales; family FACHB-T130; genus CAKZHE01. Next base: position 22,387 of record CAKZHE010000027.1, read on the forward strand.
GAACTTTCTCCCGTTCCGATACTAACTATCCGGTTGCCTGCAATATCCATGATGGGATTGATAGTACCATTATGATCCTGAAACATCGCCTCAAAGCTAACGAAAATCGCCCAGAAATTAAGGTGATTAAAGAGTATGGCAATTTACCCCAAATTGAATGCTATGCCGGACAGTTAAACCAGGTATTTATGAATTTGTTGAGCAATGGGATTGATGCCCTAGAAGAGTCAAACCAAGGGCGTAAGTATGCAGAAATTGCCAATGAAATTACGGTAAAAACTGAGTTATCAGAGGATAAAAAACAGGCAATAATTAGGATTGCAGATAATGGAATTGGCATGAGTACCGAGGTGCAATCGAAGATTTTTGAGCATTTATTTACGACCAAGGGAGTAGGAAAAGGGACGGGTTTGGGATTGGCGATCGCCCGCCAAATTATTGTGGAAAAACACCAAGGTAAAATTACGGTTAATTCTGTACTTGGCGAGGGAACAGTGTTTGCGATCTCCCTACCAACTAAATAGTGAAATATGAGCAATTAACAAAAACAGGAGAAACAAATTATGAATCCAATCATTAGTCTTCCAGGCTACCAAATCACAGAGCCATTATACACAGGCACGCGCACCCTCGTCTATCGCGGTATCCGTACCAGCGACCAACACCCAGTCGTCATCAAAATCCTCCGAAACGAATACCCCAACTTCAACGAACTCGTGCAATTTCGCAACCAATATATTATTACCAAAAATCTCGACTACTCTCACATTGTTAAACCCTTAACCCTAGACACATACTACAATAGCTATGCCTTAATCATGGAAGACTTTGGCGGAGTCTCCCTATCTGACTATCTCAAGATAGCCACAGAAGAAAGCCAAATAAATCAATCTTTACCTTTAGTTGAATTTCTGAAAATTGGGATTCAACTCACAGAAATTCTCCACTATCTCTACCAAAACCGCGTCATTCACAAAGATATTAAACCCGCCAATATCTTAATTAATCCAGATACCAAACAAATTCAACTAATCGACTTTAGCATTTCCTCTCTACTGCCAAGAGAAACCCAAGAAATTCAGAATGCAAATGCTTTAGAAGGCACATTAGCCTATCTTTCTCCCGAACAAACTGGCAGAATGAATCGAGGGATCGACTATCGCAGTGACTTTTATTCCCTGGGGGTAACTTTCTATGAATTGTTAACAGGAGAACTACCCTTTGTCTCAGAAGATGCAATGGAATTAGTGCATTGTCATCTCGCCAAAACACCAACAGCAATTAATGAAATTAATGCAAAAATTCCTTTAGTATTATCAGAAATAGTCAGTAAATTAATGGCGAAGAATGCCGAAAATCGCTATCAGACTGCATTAGGAATCAAGCAGGATTTAGAGACTTGTTTAGTTAAGTTACAAACCACAGGTGACATAGAACCTTTTGAACTTGGCAAGCGAGATATTAGCGACAGATTTACCATCCCCGAAAAACTCTACGGCAGAGAAAAAGAAGTTTCTCAACTATTAGATGCCTTTGAAAGAGTGAACACAGGTAGCATGGAAATGATGCTAGTGGCGGGATTTTCTGGGATTGGTAAAACCGCCGTAGTCAATGAAGTCCATAAACCCATTGTGAGACAAAGGGGTTATTTTATTAAAGGCAAATATGACCAATTTCAGCGCAACATTCCCTTCAGTGCATTTGTGCAAGCATTTCAAGATTTAATGGGGCAATTATTATCAGAATCAGATGAGCAATTACAAACCTGGAAAACCAAAATTCTCGCCGCAGTGGGAGAAAGCGGACAAGTATTAATTGACGTAATTCCTGAATTAGAAAACATCATTGGCAAACAACTACCAGCGACAGAATTATCAGGGAGTGCTGCTCAAAATCGGTTTAATTTACTATTGCCCAAATTTGTGCAAGTTTTCACCAGTGAAGCACATCCATTAGTGATGTTTTTAGATGACTTACAATGGTCAGATTCTGCTTCCTTAAACTTGCTGAAATTATTAATGCAGGATACCGGATATCTCTTAATATTAGGAGCTTATCGAGATAACGAAGTCTCACCAGTACATCGATTTATTTTAACTGTAGATGAGATGGTGAAAGCTGGCGCAACAGTAAATACAATTACCTTGTCAGCCTTAAGGGAATCAGACATGAATCAGTTGGTAGCAGATACCCTGAATTGTGATTTATCTCTAGCTAAACCCTTAACTAAGTTAGTCTATCAAAAAACCCAAGGAAATCCTTTCTTTGCGACACAATTTCTCAAGGCTTTACACGATGATAATTTAATAAGTTTTGATTGGGAAATTCAACATTGGCAGTGCGATATTGGTCAAGTTAAAGCCTTAGCACTGACTGATGATGTAGTAGAGTTTATGGCATTACAATTACAGAAATTGTCGATAGAAACTCAGGAAATTCTGAAGTTAGCGGCTTGTATTGGGGCTGAATTTGATTTGAATACTTTGGTAATTGTGAGTGAGAAATCGGCAGGGAAAACGGCTACAGCTTTATGGAAAGCCTTGCAAGAAGGTTTGGTAATTCCCACTACAAAAATTTATAAATTCTTTACTCAATCGGATAGCGAACAAGTTTTCAAAGCTTCAGGTAATCCTACTTATCGGTTTTTACATGACCGCGTTCAGCAATCTGCTTATTCTCTGATTCCTGAAGAGCAAAAACAAACCACTCACTCGCAAATAGGTCGGCTATTATTACAAAATTCTCACCCTAGCGAAAGAGAAGAACGATTATTTGATATTGTCAACCATTTAAATTTCGGTATTGCCCTAGTCACCACACTCCAAGAGCGAGAAAATTTAGCTGAATTAAATCTAGCTGCGGGACGCAAAGCGAAAGTTGCTACTGCCTATAGTGCAGCCATTAATTATCTTGGCACAGGGATAGAACTGTTACCTTTAACTGCGTGGGACAGTCATTATCCCCTAACTCTGGTACTCTATGAAGAAATCGCCGAAGCCAGCTATCTTAACACCAATTTTGAGCAGATGGAACAATGGGCAAGTGTGGTGTTGCAACAAGCAAAAACCTTACTTGATACGATCAAAGTTCAACAAACTCGAATTTTAGGAGCTAACGCTCAAGGACAACTCCTAAATTCGTTGCAAATTGGGTTAAAGTTATTAAATTATTTGGGGATTGAATTTCCCAAACAAGCTACTCAGGAAGATATTGGCGAAGCTTTTAGCATGATGCGGTTACTCTGGGCAGACAAAGATCCCAGCAGTTTCTTATCTCTACCAACTATGACAGATCCCCAGCTAGTAGCAGCAATGGAAATCTTGACGGCTTTGATACCTCCTGCCTATATGGCTGCTCCCAATCTCATGCCATTGCTAATTTTCAAGCAGGTAGAATTATCTATCAAATTTGGTAACTCTCCTGTTTCTGTATTTGCTTACGGTGATTATGGGTTGATTTTATGTGGCTTTATTGGCGATATCGAAAACGGTTATTTGTTTGGAGAATTAGCATTAAAACTGCGAGAAAAATTGCAATTAACATCATTAAAAACCCGCAACTTATATATAGTTCATCTCTGCATTAAACATTGGAAAGTTCCTCTTTTTCAAGTGCTTTCTGGATTAGAAGAAACCTACCACAGTGGGCTAGAGACCGGAGATATTGAGATGGGTTGCCGAGGTGCTTCCTCATACTGTTATTACGCTTACCATACAGGAATGGAACTAACAGAACTTGCACAAAAAATGGATGTTTATCGTCAAATTATTCATCGATACAAACAAGAAATAATCCTAGATTGTCAAGAAGTTTATCAACAAACTGTATTAAATTTATTGGGTCAAGCAGAAGTGCCATATCGCCTGAGTGGAAATATTTTTAACGAAGAATTGTCTCTTCCTCAACTAAAAGCTGCCAATCAAAGGTCGGCGTTGTGTATGTGGCATCTCAACCAAGCCTTTCTCTATTATCTCTTTGGACAAAATAGTGAGGCATTTCAAACATCTACCCAAACTGGACAATATCTAGATGGTTGCGTTGGGCAATTTATGGTGGCTATTTACTCCTTTTATGATTCCCTGATTCAATTAACTCAGTATGCAGCAGCATCCACACAAGAGCGTGAGGAAATCTTGCTAACAGTGCAACAACATCAAGATAAATTAGAGCATTGGGCAACTTTGGCTCCTTGCAATCATCGCCATCGCTGGGAATTAGTCGCCGCCGAATACGATCGGGTATTAGGGGATAAAATTGAGGCGATTGAATGTTACGATCGCGCTATTTCCCTAGCCAAAGAAAACAAATTTATTCAAGATGAAGCTTTAGCTAGCGAACTGACAGCAAAGTTCTACTTAGAGTGGGGCAAGCAGCGCATCGCTCAAGAATACATGATGGAAGCCTACTATTGTTATGCCCGTTGGGGAGCAAAAGCCAAAGTTGCCGACTTAGAAACACGCTATCCCCAATTACTCGCTCCTATATTACAGCAAAGCCGTTCGGTTCTTTCAATTGACAAAACTATCTCCTTGGGGACAGTGACATTTACCAGTACTGCTACATTCAGCAGCACCAGTGTCTCAAATACCCTAGATTTAAAAGCAATTCTCAGAGCTTCCCAAACTATCTCCACCGAAATCGAACTAAACAAACTGCTTTCATCGTTACTTTCCATCATCATCGAAAATGCTGGGGCTGATAAGTGCGTGTTAATGCTGTTGCGAGACTCGCGCCTGCTAATTAAAGGCTCAATTACCCAGGGATCAAAGCCAGTAGTATTGCAGAAAATTCCGGTGGAAGATAGTCAAGAAATTCCCCACAAGCTA